>NZ_CP114902.1:708333-1062500 GCF_027497235.1 Micromonospora sp. WMMD1128 | reverse complement strand
ACTGGTTCTCGATCGCCCGGGCCCGGAGCAGCACCTCCCAGTGGTCCCGCCCGGTGTGCATCATGAACGCGGCCGGCACGACCAGGAGCTCGGCGCCGCCGTCGACGGCGAGCTGCCGGTAGAGCTCGGGGAACCGCAGGTCGTAACAGATCGACAGACCGACCCGGAGACCCTCCACATCGACCACCACCGGCTTCTCCCCCGGCGCGACCGTGGCTGACTCCTGGTAGGAGACCCGGCCGGGGATCTCCACGTCGTACAGATGGATCTTCCGGTACGCGGCGGCGAGCGCGCCCTCACGGTCGAAGACCAGCGAGGTGTTCCAGGTGTGGGCCCGGTCCGGGCCGGCCTCGTGGAACGAGCCCGCGATCACCCAGAGGCCGAGCCGGCGGGCGGTCTCGGCGAAGAACCGCCCCACCTCGCCGTCGACCGGTTCGGCCGGTGGCATCCGGTCGGCACGGCCGAGGTAGTCGACGTACTCGGGCAGGAGGGCGAGGTCGGCGCCGGCCGCCGCGGCCCGGATCAGCAGGGCCTCGGCGGCGGCGAGGTTCGCCGCCCGGTCGTCACGGGTGTTGAGCTGGCAGACGGCGACGCGCATGAGATCGAGGGTACGGGCGCGGGCGGCCGGAGGACAGGCTCAGACGCTGGCCAGGACGAGCGCGGCGGCGGCGAAGCCGCGCCCGGCCAGCTGGACCGGCCGCAGCCGCTCCCGGTCGACGGCGAGCGCGAGCAGGACGGTGCTCGCCGGGTAGAGGGAGGCGATGGCCGCCACCACGCTGAGGTGGCCACGTCCGGCGGCGGCCAGGAAGAGCGCGTTCGCCGCGGAGTCGAGCAGTCCGGCGGCGGCGGCCCAGCCGAGCACCCGGCGGCCGAGGCGCAGGCGGGCGCCGGTGCGGGCGGCGAGCGCGAGGCCGAACGCGATGGAGCTGACACGCACCGCGAGCACCGGCCACATGCCGGCGCGCTCGTCGGCCTGGCCGAGCAGGGCGAAGAAGACGCCGAAGAGCAGACCCGCGGCGAGGGCGATGCCGACCACCCGGCCGGAGACGCGGCCGGCGCCGCCGCGCTCGCCCAGGCTGACGAGCGCGATCGCCACCACCGCGAGCCCGGCGCCACCGAGCGCGACCGCGCCCGGGGAAGCGGCGAAGACCAGCCCGGCGACGATCGGCACCACCGCGGCGGTGATCGCGGTGACCGGGGCCACGACCGACATGACGCCGGTGGCCAGCGCGCGGTAGAGCAGCATGACGCCGGCCGCGCCGGCCACCCCGGCGAGCAGGCCCCACGCCAGGTCGGCCTTGCCCGGGGAGCCGGGTACGACGAGCACCAGGACGATCAGCAGCGGCAGGCTGAGCAACTGGGACACCACGGTCACGGCGATCGGGTCGGCGTGCCGGGACGCCTTGCCGCCGGAGAAGTCGGCCGTGCCGAACGCGATCGCGGAGACCGCGGCGAGCACAATGGGAAGCATACCGCAGTCGTACCATAATAGTGACCGTGAAGGACAGTATGATGACCGACACCGGTGGGCGGGTGGGCGCGGTGACCGCCGCGGTCGCCCAGCAGGTACGCGAGTTGCGGGCCACCCGCGGCTGGTCCTTCGAGGAACTGGCCGGCCGCTCCGGAGTGAGCAAGGGCATGCTGGTGCAGATCGAGGGCGGACGGACCAATCCGAGCATCGGCACCCTCTGCCGCGTCGCCGACGCGTTCGGCGTCAGCATCGCCCGGCTGCTGGAACCGGCCGAGGAAGCCCCGGTGCGGATCACCCCGGCGGACGAGGCGCCGGTGCTGTGGCGCGGCGAGCACGGCGGCGCGGCGCGTCTGCTCAGCGGTCTCGGCGAACCCGACCTGGTCGAGCTCTGGGACTGGCGGATGCGCCCCGGGGAGGCGCTGCGCTCCGCCGACCACGCACACGGCACCCGGGAGGTCCTGCACGTGCTGAACGGCGCCGTCACGGTCACCGTCGACGGAGTCGACCATCAGGTCGGCGCCGGCGAGACGGTCGAGTTCCACGCCGACCGGGAACACGGTTACCGCACGGCCGGCGACGAGCCGGTGCGCCTGATGATGGTGGTGGTCACCCCGTCGGGCGAGTGGGACCGCCGAACCCGGTCACGCGGACCGCGCCCGAGCTGACCCGGGCGCGGTCGCGACGACGATCAGGCCGACTTCTCCTCGCGGTCCCGGCGGCGCCGGCCGGTGAACTCGCGCGGCACGATCGTCGGGTTGACGTTCTCCAGGACGGCCTCGCGGGTGATCAGCACCCGGGCGGCGTCGGGGT
The DNA here is from genome assembly GCF_027497235.1 of Micromonospora sp. WMMD1128. Lineage (NCBI taxonomy): Bacteria > Bacillati > Actinomycetota > Actinomycetes > Micromonosporales > Micromonosporaceae > Micromonospora > Micromonospora sp. WMMD1128. The sequence goes on along the minus strand of NZ_CP114902.1, from coordinate 1,060,219 downwards.
TGCTCGGCACCTCGTACATCACGGAGAGGAGCACCTCTTCCATGATGGCCCGCAGGCCGCGGGCGCCGGTGCCGCGGAGCATGGCCTGGTCGGCGATGGCTTCCAACGCCGGCTGCTCGAACTCCAGCTCGACGCCGTCGAGCTCGAACAGGCGCTGGTATTGCCGGACCAACGCGTTGCGCGGCTCGGTGAGGATCTGGACCAGGGCGCCGCGGTCGAGGCTGCGCACGTTGGTGATCACCGGGAGTCGGCCGATGAACTCGGGGATCAACCCGAACTTCAACATGTCTTCCGGCATGACCTGGCTGAAGATGTCGTCGGTGGACCGCTCCGACACCGACCGGAGCCGGGCGCCGAAGCCGGTGCCGCCGGAGCCGGTGCGGGCCTCGATGATCTGGTCGAGGCCGGCGAACGCGCCACCGCAGATGAACAGCACGTTCGTGGTGTCGATCTGGATGAACTCCTGGTGCGGGTGCTTCCGGCCGCCCTGCGGCGGCACATTGGCGACCGTGCCCTCAAGCATCTTGAGCAGCGCCTGCTGCACACCCTCGCCGGAGACGTCCCGGGTGATCGACGGGTTCTCCGACTTGCGGGCGATCTTGTCGACCTCGTCGATGTAGATGATGCCGGTCTCGGCGCGCTTGATGTCGTAGTCCGCGGCCTGGATGAGCTTGAGGAGGATGTTCTCCACGTCCTCGCCGACGTAGCCCGCCTCGGTGAGCGCGGTGGCGTCGGCGATCGCGAACGGGACGTTGAGCATCCGGGCCAGGGTCTGCGCCAGGTGGGTCTTGCCGCAGCCGGTGGGGCCGAGCAGCAGGATGTTGGACTTGGCCAGCTCCACGCCGTCGCTGCCGGAGCCGGGGGCGCCGGCCGCCTCGGCCTGGATCCGCTTGTAGTGGTTGTAGACCGCGACGGCGAGCGCCTTCTTGGCCTGCTCCTGACCGACGACGTAGTTGTCGAGGAACTGGCAGATCTCCATCGGCTTGGGAAGCTCTTCCCACTTCACCTCGCCGGACTCGGCCAGCTCCTCCTCGATGATCTCATTGCAGAGATCGATGCACTCGTCGCAGATGTAGACCCCGGGGCCCGCGATGAGCTTCTTGACCTGCTTCTGTGACTTGCCACAGAAGGAGCACTTCAGTAGGTCGCCGCCGTCACCGATCCGTGCCACCTACGTTCTCCCTGCACTCATCGGCCGAAGCGCCGGCCCTGACCTGCGAGCGCCTCGGCACTCGTCCGTCCTGTCGTGTCACCATGCTGCCGGATCCACCGATCCGACCCCGGAGCGGTACAGACCCGACGTTACCCGGTGGCCGGGTTTTCTCCGACCCCCAAAACGGGTGTGTCAGAGGCCGGCCGGGATCGATGCCCCGGCCGACCTCCGAACCACAAGTGCTCAGCCCGCGGCGTGAGTCGCCAGCAGGCCCTTCTTACGGCTGGTCAGGATGGTGTCGACCAGCCCGTAGTCCTTCGACTCCTCGGCCGTCATGATCTTGTCACGGTCGATGTCCTTACGGACCTGCTCGATCGGCCGGTTGCAGTGTCGGGACAGCATGTCCTCCAACTGGGTCCGCATCCGCAGGATCTCCCGGGCCTGGATCTCGATGTCCGAGCCCTGGCCGTAGCCGCCCTCGGTGGCCGGCTGGTGGATGATGATCCGGGAGTTGGGCAGCGCCATCCGCTTGCCCGGGGTGCCGGCGGCGAGGAGCACCGCCGCCGCGCTGGCCGCCTGCCCGAGGCAGACGGTCTGGATGTCCGGCCGGACGTACTGCATCGTGTCGTAGATCGCCGTCATGGCGGTGAAGGAGCCGCCCGGCGAGTTGATGTACATGATGATGTCGCGGTCCGGGTCGGTGCCCTCAAGCGTCAGCAGCTGGGCCATCACGTCGTTCGCCGACGCGTCGTCCACCTGGACCCCGAGGAAGATGATCCGGTCCTCGAAGAGCTTGTTGTAGGGATTCGACTCCTTCATCCCGTACGACGTGCGCTCGACGAACGACGGCAGGACGTAACGGTTGTGCACGGCCGCGAACTGGGGCGGCAGGCTCAGGTCGGTCATCGTCAGCTCCTCGATCAGCTCAGGGTCCCGGCGCCATCCGGAACCTGCGCGGCCCCGATGATCACCTTGTCGATGAAGCCGTAGTCCATGGCCTCCTGGGCGGTGAACCAGCGGTCACGGTCCGAGTCCGCCTCGATCTGGGCCTGGCTCTGGCCGGTGTGGTGCGCGACCCGCTCCTGGAACATCCGCTTGGTGTAGAGCATCTGCTCGGCCTGGATCGCGATGTCCGACGCGGTGCCGCCGAGGCCGCCCGAGGGCTGGTGCATCATGATCCGCGCGTGCGGCAGGGCGTAACGCTTGCCCTTGGTGCCCGCGCACAGCAGCAGCTGGCCCATGGAGGCGGCCATGCCCATCGCCACGGTGGACACGTCGTTGTCGATGTATTGCATGGTGTCGTAGATCGCCATGCCGGAGTAGACCGAGCCGCCCGGCGAGTTGATCCAGAGGAAGATGTCGCGGTCCGGGTCCTCCGCGGCGAGCAGCAGGAGCTGCGCGCAGATGCGGTTGGCCACCTGGTCGTTCACCTCGCTGCCGAGGAAGATGATCCGTTCCTTGAGCAACCGGTTGTAGACCGAGTCGTCGAGGTTGCCAATGGAGTCGCCACCGCGGGCCTCGATCGCCCGGAGCGACTTCTTGGGGATGTGCATGTCGGTCATGGCAGCCCTTCGCTCTCCGTACCGTCCTGTCCGACACTAACCGCTCGGCCTCCGGGCGCACTCCCGGTCGGGGCACTGTTCGCTCTCAGCGCAGTCACCCGTTCGGCGTACCCCGGAAAGGGTTTCGGCCGCCGCCCGGCGCGCAGCGCGGGACGGCGGCCGTCACCGGAACGATCAGTGCTGGTGGTCGTGCTCGGCCTCGTTCTGGGCCCGCAGGGCGTCGAGGGAGACCTCGTTGCCCGCGGAGTCCTTGATCTTGATCTTCTCCATCACCGCGGCCAGCGCCTTGCCCCGGCGGACGTCACCGAAGACGGCCGCCGCGGCGCCGGAGCGGGCGAGCTGGTCGTAGTACTGCTGCGGGGCCATCCCGGCGCGCTGCGCCCGGTGCACGATCTCGTGCCCGAACTCGTCGTCGGAGACCTGCACGTCCTCCGCGTCGGCAAGCGTGTCCAGCAGGAGCTGGATCTTGACGCCGTCGGTCGCGGCCTCGGTCAGCTCGGTGTCGATCTGCTCCTCGGTCTTCTCCTCCGCGGCGAGGTATTCCTCCAGCGAGGCGCCGATGCGCTCGAGCTGGTCGACCATCGCGGCCTTGCGGCTCTCGACCTCGTCCTTGACGACGCCCTCCGGCGCCGGCACGTCGGCGGCGGCCACCAGCTGCTCCAGGGCCTTGTCGCGGGCGGCGTAGATCTGCTCGACCTGCTTGCCCCGGGTGACCCGCTCCCGCAGGTCGGCGCGGAGCTCCTCGATCGTGTCGAACTCGCTCGCCATCTGCGCGAAGTCGTCGTCCAGCTCGGGCAGCTCCTTCTCCTTGACCGTGCGGACGGTCACCGCCACCTCGGCGTCCCGGCCGGCGTAGTCGCCGCCCACGAGCTGCGTGGTGAAGGTGGTGCTGTCGCCGGCGGCCAGGCCGACGAGCGCCTCGTCCAGGCCCGGCAGGAGCTGCTTGCTGCCCACCTCGTGGGAGATGTTGCTCGCCGAACCGCCGGGCACGTCCTCGCCGTCGACCGTGGCGTTCAGGTCGATCTGGACGAAGTCACCCTCCTGGGCGGCCCGCTCGACGGTCTTCAGCGTGGCGAACCGCTCACGCAGGCTGCTGACCTGCTCGTCGATCTCGCTGTCGGCGATCTCAAGCTCGTCGACGGTCACCTCGATGGTGGCCGGGTCCGGCAGGGTGATCTCCGGGCGGACGTCGACCTCGGCGGTGAAGTTGAGCGAGTCGCCGTCGTTGAACTCGGTGATGTCGACCTCGGGACGGCCGAGCGTCTTGAGGTCGTGCTCCCGGACCGCGGCGAGGATGTTCTGCGGGATGGCCTCCTGGATCGCCTCGTTGAGGACGGTCCCCCGGCCCACCCGCTGGTCGATCACCGCGCTGGGAACCTTGCCCCGGCGGAAGCCGGGAACCTGGACCTGCTGGCCGATCTCCCGGTACGCCTTCTTGAGGCTCGGCTCGAGCTCGACGAACGGCACCTCGATGGCGAGCCGCACGCGCGTCGGGCTCAGAGTCTCGACGGTGCTCTTCACAGGCGTACTCCTTGACGGATCTGGGTGTTGAAGTCTGGGGCGGGATTGCGCGCATCGAGTGTAGGCGAGTCGGGCTGCGGCGTCGGCAGCGCCCGGGCAGCACACGGAGAAACCGGTGGTTCCCGGGACGATCCGGTCGCGAACGACAGTCGGGGTGGCGGGATTTGAACCCACGGCCCCTCGCTCCCAAAGCGAGTGCGCTACCAAGCTGCGCCACACCCCGTGGCGACGAAGAGTGTATGCCGTCCGGGCCCCCGCGTGGGTGACCGGGGCGCACCGTGGGATCCGCGCCGTGGGCGGCGGCGCCGGCCGGGTGGGCGCTGCGCGCCGGGGCCGGAGATTGGGTACGCTGTCGCATGCGCCCCGCCGCGGTGGGGGGCTCGCGGGCGTAGCTCAATGGTAGAGCTTCAGTCTTCCAAACTGACTACGCGGGTTCGATTCCCGTCGCCCGCTCCGCGATCTCGCGTGCCGATGGCCGCCCGCTCAGGTGGTCATCCGATCCAGCTGGGCGCGCAGCGTGCCGGCGGCCGGGGCGGCGGCGTGGTCGGCGAGCCACGCCCGGGCATGTCCGACGGCCGAGGCGGCCTGATCATCCGACAGCTCACGCTGCAGCAACGCCTGCAACACGAAGCGCGCCCCGGACGTGCCGGCATGCGCGGCCAGCCACGCCAACGCGTACCGGACCACCGAAGCCGCCTGCTCGTCCGACAGCTCACGCCGCAGCAGCGGCTGCAAGACAAAACCGGCACCGGACGTGGTGGCGTGAACGGCGAGCCACGCCGACGCGTGCCGAACGACCGGAACGGCCTGCTCGTCCGGCGACTCCCGTTGCAGCAACGGCTGCAACACGAACCGCGCCCCGGGCGTGACCGCGTGCACGGCCAGCCACGCCGACGCGTACCGGACCACCGAAGCCGCCTGCTCGTCCGACAGCTCCCGTTGCAGCAACGGCTGCAACACGAACCGCGCCCCGGGCGTGACCGCGTGCACGGCCAGCCACGCCGACGCGTACCGGACCACCGAGGCGGCCTGCTCGCCGCGGGACGGTCGTTGCAGCAGGGGGCGCAGCACGAACCGCGCGCCGATGTCGGTGGCGTGCCCCGCGAGCCACGCCAGGGCGTGCCGGACGACCGTGCCGGCCTGCTCACCGGGCAGCCGGTGTCGTAGCAGCGGTTGCAACACGAAGCTGGCGTTGAACGTGGCGGCGTACGCGGTGAGCCACACCAGGGCGTGCCGGACCACGGTGGCGGCCTGCTCACCGGGCAACTCACGTTGCAGCAACGGTCGCAGGACGAAGCCGGCGTTGAGAATGCCGGCGTGCGCGGTGAGCCACGCCAACGCGTACCCGACGACCGTGGTGACCTGATCGTCGGACAGCTCACGTTGCAACAACGGTTGCAGCACGTAGCCGGCGTCGACGGTGTCGGCGTACCCGGTGAGCCAGGCCAGGGCGTGCCGGACCACGGTGGCGGCCTGCTCTGCGGGCAGTTCGCGATCCAGCAACGGGCGCAGGACGAACTGCGCGTCAAGGGTGGCCGCGTACTCGGTGAGCCACGCCAGGGCGTGCCGGACAACGGCGCTGACCTGCCCGTCGGACAGGGGACAGTGCAGCAGCGGTTGCAACACGAAGCCGGCGTTGCGGGTGGCGGCATGCTCGGCGAGCCACGCCAGGGCATGCCGGACGACCGTGGCGGCCTGCCCGTCCGGCAGCTCACGTTGCAGCAACGGACGCAACACGAAACCGGCGTCGAGAACGACCGAGTGATCATCGAGCCACGCCAGGGCATGCCGGACGACCGTGGCGGCCTGCCCGTCCGGCAGCTCACGTTGCAGCAACGGACGCAACACGAAACCGGCGTCGACAATGTCCGCGTAATCGGTGAGCCACGCCAGGCCGTGCCGGACGATGCTGGTGGCCTGCCCGTCTGGCAACTCGCGTTGGAGCAGGGGCCGCAACACGAACTGCCCGTCGAGGGTGGCGGCGTGGACGTCGAGCCACACCAGGGCGTGCCGGACGGCTGGTCCGGCCTGCTCGTCGGGAAGCTCGCGTTGGAGCAGGGGCCGCAACACGAACTGCCCCTCAAGGGTGGCGGCGTGGACGTCGAGCCACACCAACGCCTGCCGGACCACGCTGGTGGCCGGCCCGCCGGACAGCTCACGTTGCAGCAACGGACGCAACACGAAACCGGCGTCGGCGATGTCGGCGTAGTCGGTGAGCCACGCCAGAGCATGCCGGACGACCTTGGTGGCCTGCTCGTCGGACAACTCGCGCTCCAGCAGCGAACGCAGCACGTACTGCGCGTCGAGAGTCATCGCGTGGTCATCGAGCCAGGCCACGGCGTTCCGGACGACGCCGCTGGTCTGCTCGCCGGACAAGTCACGATCCAGCAGCGAGCGCAGCACGAACCGCGCGCTGAAGGTGGCCGCGTGATCATCGAGCCACGCCAGGGCGTGCCGGACGGCGACGCACGCCTGCCCGCCGGACAACTCACGACCCAGCAGCGGGCACAGCACGAAGCCGGCGTCGAGAGCGGCCAGGTGATCATCGAGCCACGCCAGGGCGTGCCGGACGGCGACGTCCGCCTGCCCGCCGGACAACTCACGGCTCAGCAGCGACTGGAGCACGAACCGCGCGTTGAAGGTGGCGGCGTGGTCGTCGAGCCACGCCAGGGCGTGCCGGACGACTTTGGCGGCCTGCTCGTCGGACAACTCGCGGTCCAGCAGCGGCTGGAGCACGAACTGCGCATTGAGCGTGGTGGCGTGGTCGTCGAGCCACGCCAGGGCCCGCCGTACGACCACTGCGGCCTGCTCGTCGGAGAGCTCCCGCTGCAACAGGGGACGCAGGACGAAGGTGGCTTCCGCCCGATGGTGGACCGCGAGCCACTCGATCGACTCGCGCACCAACCGATCGTCGGAGACCGAGGCCCGCAGGCCCTTGTAGAGCAGGTGGCGGGCGGAGAACGTGCGGGCGTGCACCGCCAGCCACGGCGCTACGACGGTGTCCCACCTGCCGAACGCGACGGGCGACCACGAGGGGTTGTCCATCACCGCGCCGAGCGCGTACGCCCCCTCGTCCTGCTGCTCGGCGAGCAGACCACCCACCTCCCGCTCGTGACCCTCCAGCCAGTGTCGGCAGTGTTCCTGCAACGGGCCGGACCGCTGCTCCAGGGTGAGGTCGCGCATCAGGCGGCCCAGGTTCGTGGCGTACCTCCCGATCGTCCGACCTCGGGTCAGCGAGGCGGCCAGGATCCGGTCGGCGACCGCGGAGCGCACCGTCCCGCTGCCGGGCCGATGGAAGGTGCTCTCCGTCAGCTGGTCCGTGACGATGTCGTGCACGGTCGTGTACTCGCCGAAGCTGGGCACCAGCCAGCCCATCGTGAGCAGGATCCCGAGCAGGTGTTCCGCCCGCTCGGTGTCGCCGCCCGCGACGCGGCCCCCGCAGGCGATCAGGCTCGTCCGCTCCTGCGGGGCGGCGACCGCCATGGCGACACACGTCTGGAGTTCCACGCTCGGCTCGGGGTCGCTGATCAGGCTCACCGCCTGCGGGAGCAGGCCGTCCTCGCGCAGGCGCCGGTTCAGCCAGTCGACGAGTTCCCCGGGACGGACGCTCGGGAGCGCGCGGTTGAGCGTCCCCGCCTTCGCGCGCGTCTCCGCCTCAAGGGCGACGAGCATGGCGATGATCGGCCGGCTGCCGCAGAGCTCCAGCAGGCGTTCCTCGCCCAGCATGCCCAGCGCGGTCGGGGACAGCGAGGTCACCACCTGCTGGCGGATCCTGGCCGCCTGCTGGTCGTCCGGAGCCAGGCGGACGAGGTCGAACAGCGGAGTGAGCTCGGCTGCCGTCTGAAGTTGCCAACCGGGCCGCGCGGACGCCAGCAACGCCACGCGGGTGCCGTGGCGCCTGGCCTCCGGCAGCACCTGCTGACGGAGGCCGGGCAGGTCGAGGCCCCGGCACTCGTTGAGGTAGTCGAGGATCACCAGAGTCCGTTCGCTGCCCACGGACTGCAGCGCTTCCGCCACATCCGCGTTGGTGACCAGCGGCTCACCGGACTTCACGTGCAGGACGGTCCACCCGTCCTTCTCCGCCCGCATGCCGACCTCGAAGCAGGTGCGCGTCTTCCCGGCCCCGGCGGCGCCGACCAGGAGCACGCCCGACCGTCCGGCCGACTCGTTCAGCCGCTCGAGCAGGCGGTCGGGATGCGTGGGCGCCGTGGCGTCCATCGGCGGCACGAAGGGCAGACACTCCTCCTGCAGGTTGCGCAACAGCCCGTCCAGGCCGGCCACCTCGTCCGCGTGCGGAACGATGCCCGGCGGTAGTTGCGGCTCGTCGGCCTGGCCCTTCGCGGTGAGGCGGACGACGTCGTCCGGGGCGACCCCGACCCAGTTGCCGAACACCCCGTCCCTCATCAGCGAGCTGACCCGCACCGCCTCCAGGCGTCCCGGCCCGAAGCTGTTCGGGTCGGCGACCACCACCCCGAGCACGACGCGGCCGTCGCCGCTGAGCAGGGCGGCACCGGACTGGCCCGCCCAGCCCGAGCGCGGTCCACCTGACGTGGCCACCCGCTCGTGCGGCGGAGTGAGAACGCTGTTGAGCGCATAGCGGTCCCGCTCGACGCCGGTCCCGGGCGCCACCAGCCACGCGTGTTCCTCGACCCCGCTCCGTCCGTCGGCGTCCACGCTCGCCAACGGGTAGCCGACCGTGAGGCATTCGACGGGCTGCGGGCCGGCGAGTTCGCCGTACCGGATGTCGGGGGTGGACTCGGGCCAGCCGGACTGCGGCACCTGGACCAGCGCGGCGTCCAGGTGCAGGTGGTCCGCCCGCCACACCACGGCGCCGTCGCGTTCGGCGTCCCCGTGCACGCGGACGCGGCAGGTCGCGCCCAGCGGGCCGACCACGTGGCCGGCGGTGAGGATCAGGTTGCGGCCGACCACATGTCCGGAGCCACGCCGCGCCCCTTGCACCAGGGCCAGGCGAGCGATGTGCGAGGCGACCGACTGCATCCCCGATGTCCCCCCGGTCGGCTCAGCTGTCGTCGCCGATGAGGGTCTCCCCCGATGCCGGTAGCAGGGTGTCCCTCGGCTTGAGGGTGAGGGTCATCCGATGGGTGGCCGTGTTCGTGTGCTTGCGCCCACCGCCGGCCGACAGCACACGCCACAGCGTCAGCTTGCCGGAAGCGTCGCGGGCGGCGTCGACCACCAACTCCAGCTCAAGCTCGATCGAGTCGACGGCGAACCGGATCTGGGAGTCGGCGCCGTCGGCCAGGGCCTCCGTGAGCTCGGCGCGGAGCAGCCCGATCGCGGTCGACAGGGAAACGCCGTACTCATCCATCAGGACGGTGCCGTCGTCCACGAACTACCTCCGTGTCTGGGTGGCCCACGTATAGACGGAAAGGGTATCGGCCCGGCCCAGTCCCGGAACGCCGCCGAGGACGCGCATAACGGGGCAAACAGCCATAGCTGGGTCGGTCGGTGCGGTGCCCGGGTCGGCAACACGACAGCCGTGACCACCGGCTTCGACTCCGACGACCCGATCTCCGATCTCCCGCCCGGGGCGCGGGCCGGGGAGCGCGGCGGCGCGGGCTGCGTACGATGCGGGACCGGACAAGCCCACGTCGGTGGAGGTAGCGAAGGATGTCAGGCCAGCGGGACGGTTTCGCCCTGGGCGTGGACCTCGGCACCTCGAACACCGTGGCGGTGCTGCGCCGGCCGGACGGGACCACCCGGCCGGTGCTCGTGGACGGGCAGCCGATCCTGCCGTCCGGGGTGTACGCCGACACCGACGGCCACCTGCACGTCGGGCGGGACGCCCAGCGGCTGGCCCAGGCCGACCCGGTCGGTTACGAGCCGAACCCGAAGCGCCGGATCGACGAGCCGACGGTCGAGCTGGCCGGGCGGGCGTACCGGCCGGCGGAGCTGCTGGCCGCGGCGCTGCGGGCGGTCGCGGACGCGGCGGTGGCGTCGGTCGGCCTGCTGCCCCCGGCGGTGGTGACCCACCCGGCGGCCTGGGACCCGCCCCGGCGCCAGGTCCTGCACGACGCGCTGGAACTCGCCGGCTGGCCGGCGGCGGCCGAACACACGCTCGCCGGTCCGATCACGCCCGGCACCCGCCTGCTGCGCGAGCCGGTGGCGGCGGCCCGCTACTACACCCAGGTGCTGCGCCGGCCGGTGCCGGTGGGCGGCGCGGTGGCGGTGTTCGACTTCGGCGGCGGCACGCTCGACATCGCCGTGCTGCGCAACGAGGGCGCCGACCCGTGGGGCGACTCCGGCTTCCACCTCGTCGCCACCGGCGGGCTCGCCGACCTCGGCGGCCTCGACCTGGACGCGGCCCTGCTCGGACGGCTCGGTGAGCTGGTGCGGCCGGCCCACCCCCGGCAGTGGGCCCGGTTGGCCGAGCCGGCGGCCACCGCCGACCGGCGGGACCGGCAGCAGCTCTGGGACAACGTGCGCGGCGCGAAGGAGATGCTCTCCCGGGCCACGGTCGCGCCGGTGGCCGTACCGGGGGTCGAGGCGGCGTTCCCGCTGACCCGGACGGACTTCGAGCGCCTCGCCGCGCCGCTGCTCGCGCGCGCCGTCGCCGAGACCCGGAACGTGACCGCCGCCGCCGGTCTGCGCCCGGAACAGCTCTCCGGCCTCTTCCTGGTCGGCGGGTCGACCCGGGTGCCGCTCGTGGCCCGGTTGCTCCACGCCGAGCTGGGCATCGCGCCGACCGTGCTGGAACAGCCGGAACTGCCGGTCGCCGAGGGGGCGCTCACCGACCTGCCGCTGCCCCGCCGGGCCGGTCGGCCCGCCGCGCCGGCGCAACCCGTGCGCCCGCCGGCGGAACCCGAAGGACCACCGGCGCACGCCGCCGCGGCCGACACGGTGGCCGACCCCGCCGGAGGGGGGACGACAGTGGCCCACGCGACGCCCGGCCCGACCCGGGAGGACCGGGCCGCGGCGTTCGGCCCGCACGGCACGGCCGCCGACGCGGCGACCACCGCGCCCGGCGGCCCGCACGGCACGCTCGTCGCCGACCCGGCCCGTCCCACCCCGCCCGGGTACGCCCCGACCTCCGCACCACCCGGCCCCACCCCGCCCGGGTACGCCCCGACCTCCGCACCACCCGCACCCATCCCAGCCGCATACGCGCGAGGGCACGCGTACCCTGCTGCCCCGCCGCCCGGTTCCGACGCGTCGGCGTACGCCGCGCCCGGCGTACCCCCGGGTTGGCCCTCCTCGCCGGCCGGTCCCGGCGGGCCCGGATCGCCGGCTGGCGCGCCGCCGGCCGGCGGTGGCCGACCGGGACGCAGCCGGCGCGGTCGCTGGATCGCGCTGGGCGCCGGCCTGACCGTGGTCGGCCTGGTCGCCGCGACGCTGCTCTGGGTGTTCCGGGACCGGCACCCGGCGCTCGACTTCCACTCGCCGGAGCTGGTCGGGAGCATCGCCGCGGGTGACGAGCGGCCGGACGGGATGTTCACCGCGATGCTTGCCGACCGCGCCTACCTGGCCTGGTCGCTGCCGGACGACCGGCTGAACGTGGTCGCCGTGGACCCGGCCACCGGTCGGAAGATCTGGGAGAAGCCGACCCCGGCGAGCGCCGACCGGTGGGCCGGGATCCGGGCGCTGCCCGACGGGGTCGCCGTCGTCGCCGACGCCTCCGGTTCCAGCACGCCCCGGCCCCTGCTGGTGCTCGACGGCGGCAGCGGTGCGCAGCGGTGGGCCGTCGACATCCACGGCGACGACGAAATCCTGCCCGGGGCCGACACGCTGGTCTGGGTGGACCGCGCCGGCAACCGGCTGGTCGGGCTGCGGCTGGACGACGGCCGGCCGCGGTGGACGCGGGACAACCCACGCAGCGAGTACGGCGACACGCGCACCGTGGTGGTGCCGGTCGGCACCGGCGCGGCGCTCGACGGCGCGGCATACGCGGACGGCTCGCCGCGCGCGCCCTGGTCCGGCAACGCGGACCGGCTGGTGCAGGTCGGCGCGGACCGCTCGGTGCGGGTGCTCGCCATGACGGACGGGAAGATCCTGCGCAGCCGGGGCAACGTGGCCGACCTCGACGACCCGGTGGCCGCCCGCGACGACCGGTTGTACGTGGCGGAGAGCGGCCGGAGCCTGCGGCTCGTGTCCTACGATCTCGGCGCGCTCGGCGTGCCCGACGTGCTGTACGAGGCGACCGAGGCCGGCAGCCGGGCGCAGGCGCTTGTCAGCTGCGGCGAGCACCGTGCCTGCCTGCTGGAGGTGCCGAGCGCCGGCGCGGACGACGCCCGGGTGGTGGTGGCCACCGAGGGCGAGGACAGTCGGCACTGGCCGGCGCCACGGACGCGGCGGCTGGTCCCGCTCGGCGACCACCTGCTCGCCGAACGGGACACCCCACGGGACGCGGTGACGCTGTTCACGCCGGACGGCACGGTCAGGTTGCGCGACCGCGACGGCGTGGCGGTCCGGCTGGACGCCGGCAACCTGCTGCTGTTCGACAAGGAGCCGAGCGGCTACGAGGACGACCGCGTCCTGGCCGGGCTCGCGGTGGACGGCAAGCCGTACGAGATGGGGAAGGTGACGCAGATCCGCAGCGAGTCCTGCTCGTGGAACACCGAGATGCTGGTGTGCGGCGCGGAGAAGGAGTTCCGGCTGTACCGGTTCGCCGGGTGACCGACCCGGCGGTGACCGAATGTGAGCTTGAGCGGGAGTGGGCGACGCCGCCCGTGAGTTCGCGGAGCGCCGCTCACCCCGATGGGCGACGGATGAACCGGGCCGGGCCGGGTAATGCCAGCGCCGTCCTGGTGGAGTGACGGCCGGCGTCGCGGCGTACCGCGACCGGGCGCGCGGGCGGGCGGCACCACGCCGACCCGCCCGCCGCCACGCGGCTCAGTTGCCGGTGACCCAGTTCCAGGCCGAGACCACCCACTCGGTCTGCTGAAGATAGGCCACGCCGACGCCGGCCAGGAACAACGCGGTGATCATGTGCGCGCCGCGGGCGCTGCGGCGCACCCGGCCGAGTTGCCGTTCCAGGATCAGCCGGCCGAGCAGCCGCACCAGCGCGAACACCCCGACCGCGGTGAGCAGGCTCAGCACGAACGTGAGCAGCGGCGCGATCAGATTCCCCCGGCCGGAGATCGCCCAGATGCCCCAGCAGACGAACGCGAACAGAGCGCCGGCGGCACTCCACTCCCCGCCCCGACGGGCCTGCGCGAGGTGCCAGCTCATCGACCGGCGCGGCGCCGACTCACCGGCCCAGTCGCCGTGCTCCACCGTGGGGAAGGGCTCGGTTCGGGGCGTACGCGGCTGACCGACCGCCGCCACCCCGCGCTGGAACGCGTCCCGCTGCCCGGGTGCCACGTCCGGCTGGGGCGGCACCTCCACGGTGCGTTCCGCCCACGGTTGTGTCTGGTCCGCCATCTTCCGTCCTCCCCCTCGACCGACGTCGGCCTCGGTTCCGAGGGTAGCCACCCCGCAAATAGGGTGCCGACCCCCACGGTGGTGGGGTAGACACGTGCGATGACCGACGCGGTGGTGCCCCGGGCCGAGGACTTCGACGAGATCGCCGCGCTGCTGGCCCTGGCCTTCCACGGCGAGATCGACCCGGAGGTGCAGGAGGTCGAACGCCCGATCTTCGAGCCGGAACGCTCGCTGCTGGTCCGCGACGGCGGGGCCCCGGTCGCGCACGCCGCCGCGTTCGGCCGCGACCTGACCGTGCCCGGGTCGACCGTGCCGGCCGCGCACGTCTCAATGGTCGCGGTCGCGCCCACGCACCGCCGGCGCGGCCTGCTCACCGGGCTGATGCGGCGGCAGCTACGCGACATCCGCGACGCCGGCCGCGAGCCGGTCGCGGTGCTCTGGGCCAGCGAGGGCCGCATCTACCCCCGCTTCGGCTACGGCTCGGCGGCGCAGCGACTGATGCTGACCGCCGACACCACCGGGCTGCGGCTGCCCGCCCCGACGCCCGCCGAGGGCACGCTTCGCCTGGATCGACCGGCCACGCACCGGCACGAGCTGGCCCGGCTGTACGAGCGGGCACGCGCCGACCGTCCCGGCTGGTCCCGCCGGGACGAACGCTGGTGGGCGTACGTCCTGGCGGACGTGAAGAGCCGGCGGGACGGTGCCACCGAACGCCGGGTGCTGTTGCACGACGGCCCGGACGGGCTCGACGGGTACGCGCTCTACCGGACGAAGGAAGGGTGGAGCGGCGACGTCCCCCGGGGCGAGGTGCGGGTCGACGAGGTGGTGGCGGTCACCCCGGAGGCGTCCCTGGCGCTGTGGCGGCTGCTGCTCTCGGTCGACCTGACCCGGCGGTTGTCCTTCCCGACCGCCGCCGTGGACGAGCCGCTGCTGCGCCTGGTGGACGAGCCCCGGCAGCTCGCCCCGCAACTCGCCGACGCGCTCTGGGTGCGGGTGGTGGACGTGCCGGCCGCGCTCGCCGCCCGCCGCTACGCCGCCGACGTCGACGTGGTGATCGAGGTCACCGACGAACTGCTGCCGGAGAACAGCGGGCGGTGGCGGCTGGTCGGCGGCCCGGCCGGCGCGGAATGCACGGCCACCACCGCGCCGGCCGGGCTGGCCTGCGACGTCCGTGCGCTCGGTGAGCTATATCTGGGCGGCGTCACCCCGGCCGCGCTGGCCGCCGCCGGCCGGGTCCGCGAGCTGCACCCGGACACGCTCACCGCCCTGACCGCGGCCTTCCCCTGGCACCGCGCCCCCGCCCCCATGGAGGTCTTCTGAGTGGCTGCGGGCCTGCTCGTCGGGCTTATACGTGGGCGCGGCCGGCACGTCATGGGTGTCTGAACGGCCTGGGGCCACCCATGGCGTTCCACCCACTGCACCCGTCCCATATGGTGGACAATCCATCTCCCATATCAGGAGCCGGAGAGATCTTGGAAGCTAAGCGCCCCTCCAGGGGCCGTTTCCCTCCAAGATCTCGGCCTGCACGCGGCGATCTAGGAGTTGTGGCACCTCGTCTGGATTATCCCAGCCCACCTCATGATCGACCGGCGAGAGCCGGCGCGGGATGGACGGGCGGGGGCGGGAAAGTGGACGGTGGGGGCGGTACGGTCGGGGGGTGGGTGAGGCAGAGCGACGGCGACGGCGGCTGCGGCATCACGGCGAGGCGAGCGGTCCCGCCGACGCCAGCGTCAGCGCCGGGGAGATGAGCGGTCCCCCCGACACCAGCGCCAGCGCCCGGACGAGCGGCCCCCCCGACACCAGCGCCCGGAACATGAGCGGTCCCCCCGACGCCGGCGTGAACGCCGGGGAGATGAGCGCGAGCACGGCCGCGGTGCACGACGACGTCGCGCCCCGCCCCGGGCGCGGCGTCCGACGCGGCGAGCCCGAGCCATCGGATGACGGCGTCCGGGCACCACGCTTCGCTCGACGCGCCGAGTCGGAGCCGGAGCACCGGGGCCGACGTGGCGCACCGTCCGCCGACGAGGGGGAACGCGGACTGCGTGGCCTCGTCGGCTCGGGATCGTCGCAGGTGAGCGTGACCGCCGCGATGCGGGCCCGGGACGCCGCCCGTCCCAGCGAGGACGACCTCGCCGAGGCGGAACAGCGAGTGGTGCTGGTCCGCCGCAACTGGGTGCCGCGCGAGGAACTGCCCCGCAGCGGACGCTGACCGACGCGCCGCCCCGGACGCGACCCGTCAGGCGGGCAACTCGGGCAGCCGGCGGCTCTTCTCGTAGTCGGCCACCTGGGCGATCCGCCGACTGTGCCGGGGGTTGCCGGAGAACGCGGTGGTCAGGAACGCCTCGACCAGGGCGGTGGCCTCGTCGAGCGTGTGCTGCCGCGCCCCGATCGCGATGACGTTGGCGTCGTTGTGCTCCCGGGAGAGCTGCGCGGTGTCGACGTTCCAGGCCAGCGCCGCCCGGACCCCGGCCACCTTGTTCGCGGCGATCTGCTCGCCGTTGCCGGAACCGCCGATCACCACGCCGAGGCTGCCCGGATCGCCGACCACCCGATCGCCGGTGTGCAGGCAGAACGCCGGGTAGTCGTCGTCCGGGTCGAAGGTGCGCGGACCCACGTCCACCACCTCGTAGCCCTGTTTGGCCAGGTGATTGGCCAGGTGCACCTTCAGCTCGAAACCGGCGTGGTCGGATCCCAGGTAGACGCGCATACCGCGCAGTCTGACAGGCCCGCCTCCGAGCCGGTGCCCGGGCAGCGGCCCGGAGGCGGATTCGTCACACGCCGATCAACGGGGGATCTCGGCCACCACCAGGCCGGCCCGTGCCTTCGGGGTGAACCAGGTGCTCTTACGCGGCATCTTCTCCCGGGCCAGGTTGACCGCGACGAAGTCGTCCACGGTCACCGGCGCCACCAGCACGGCCAGCTCGGCCCGGCCGGCGTCGACCTCGCCGGTGAGCCAGCTCGCCGGGTAGTCGCCGCCCACGTACGTGATCCGCTTGTCGCCCGGGTCGAGGCCCAACGCCTCACGCAGCAGCAACCGCTCGACGAGCGCGTGGTCGAGGTTCTCCAACCGGTCGTCGCCGGTGTGCGGCAGCGTCACCGCGTACCCACCGCTGGCGAGGTGGAGGTGCACGGTGCCGCCGGTGGCCGGGACCTCGACCGGGCCGGCGGCCGGGGTGACCTCGGCGCCCGCGGCGCGGAGCCGGTCGAGCAGCTCGTCCGGGGTGGTGGTCAGCTCGCTGACCAGCCGGTTGTAAGGCTGGATGGCGACCGACGCAGGCGTGGTGATCACCGAGAGGAAGCGCGGGAAACCGCCGGTCTGCGCGGCCAGGCTGCGGTGGTTGCCGTCCGCGACCACCAGCTCGCCGCCGCCGGCCAACGCGGTCAGCTCGTCCTGCGCCGGGCCCGGGCCGACCAGCCAGATCGCGTGGGTACGGCCGGACTGGTCCAGGTCGGTCGCGGCGGGAGCGCCGGCCGCCTCGGTGGCCGCCGCGAGCGCCGCGTGCAGCTCGTCGCCGCGCCCGGTCTGGAGCAGGAGTACGGGCGAGAGCAGGTGACCGAGCGCCTCGGCCAACGCGACGCGCTCCCGCACCTTGGCGATGAACACGTCCTCGTTGCGGATCACCAGGCCGGGCTCGTCGGCGCGGGTGGAGATCTGGTCGGTGTCGACCATCGCCCACAGCCCGTACGCGCTCTCCTCCCCCGGCGCGCTGATCCGGTAGAGCACCACGACCTGCTCGGCCGGGGTGTAGCTGCCGTCCGCCTTCGCCTCGGTGAGGCGGTCCACCGCGTCCGGGAGCGCCTCGAGGAACGAACTCCCGAGGCTGCCCGGCGCCCGGTGGGGCATCTCGATGCCGAGGGCACTGTGCGGGTTCGCCTCGACGATGGCGGTGATCTCCGCGTCGTCGGCGAACTCGTCGTAGTTCTGCGCGCCGGTGCCGCCAGTGGTGATCCAGGCCCGGGCGATCGGATGCACGACCGTCATGCCCGCTGACGCTACCCGCGCCCGCCCCGCCCTCGCCGCCGGACTCACCCCCTCTCACTGAGTGAAAGGCGGGGGCCCCGCTTAACGCCTCCGGTAGAGGAGGGGGCCCCGCTTAACAATCGGGCGACTCATGCGGTGACGTTGCGGTGCCGGCCGACGGCGGGCGAGCGGCGGACCGGCACGGTCGCGCGGGAGCCGGCGTGGAGGCGTACCGTCGTCGCCCCGACGGCGGCCGGGTGCACCCGGGAGGTGGCCGCCACCCGGGCCACGCCGACCACGATCGGCGGGGCCAGCAGGTCGGCCAGCTCGGGCGCGCCGGAGGGCCAGCCACCCTCGGCCACCGACCAGTACGTCGCACCGGAGTCCTCGGCCGCCGACGGCGGCGCGTCGTCGGACAGACGGCGATGCTTACCCATGAGTACGCCTCCCGGAGCTGCCGTGGCGCGGCCACGGTCGGGCCGCCGGCTGGAACACCCGGTGAAACGAGCCCCGCACCGGCCCGGTGACGGGCGGCACGGGGCTCGGCGCGCGGCGCGGCGCCTTGAGCGGGGGTGTTAAGCGGGGCCCCCTCCTATACCGGAGGCGTTAAGCGGGGGCCCCTCCTTACACCTCAGTCGAAGATGGGGGGCTGGGTGCGGGTGCGCTTGAGCTCGTAGAAGCCGGGCGTGGCGGAGACCAGGAGGACGCCGTCCCACAGGCGGCCGGCCGCCTCGCCCTTCGGCGCCGGGGTGATCACCGGGCCGAAGAAGGCGACGGTCCCGCTGCCGTCCGGACCCGGAGCGTGGACCACGGGGGTGCCCACCTCGGTGCCGACCGGGCGCATGCCGGCCTCGTGGCTGGCCCGCAGCGCGTCGTCGTACTCAGTCGACTCGGCGGCGTCGGCGAGCGCCGGGTCGAGCCCGACGTCGGTGAGCGCGCCCACCAGCATGTCCCGGCCCAACTCCTCCTTGCCGAGGTGGATCCGGGTGCCCATCGCGGTGTAGAGCTTCGCCAGCGTCTCGGCGCCGTGCGCCTGCTCGACGGCGACGCACACCCGCACCGGGCCCCAGCCCTTGCGCATCAGTTCCTGGTATTCCTCCGGCAGGTCCCGGCCCTCGTTGAGCACGGCCAGGCTCATCACGTGGTAGCGGATGTCCACGTCCCGGACCTGCTCGACCTCGAGCAGCCAGCGGGAGGTGATCCACGCCCACGGACACAGCGGGTCGAACCACATGTCCGCGGTGACACGTTCGGTCACGGTGTCGTCCCTTCACGTCTTTTCCGCGCCGGAACCCCGACGCCTGCACGGCGCCGGAACTCCGACGCCTTCACCTTCCGATCCTCACCCCGCGCCGCATCGACCGGTAGCGGAATGAGAGCGTGACCTCGACCACCGAATGCGGTGCGTGCATGGAAGACTCGGTTCTCGGCGGGCCGTCACGAGCGGACCCGGCAGAGACCGGTGCCGCGGGGCGCGGCGAGACGAGTGGGATGGAGACGAACAGTGCCGGGAGTGCGCAACCTGACCCAGGTCGAGGCGACCGAGCGGGCCCGCCTGCTCGAGGTGACCGGGTACGACATCAGCCTTGACCTGTCGACCGCGGTGCAGCCCACCGGTCGCACGTTCCGTTCGGTGACCGAGGTCCGGTTCCGCTGCGCCGAGCCGGGAGCGACCACCTTCATCGAGGCGGCGGCCGACTCGGTGCGTGCGGCCACGCTCAACGGCGAGGCGGTCGACCTGTCCGGCTGGTCCGCCGAGAAGGGCCTCACGCTTACCGGTCTCGCGGCCGAGAACGTCCTCGTGGTCGACGCCGACTTCGGCTACTCGAACAGCGGGCAGGGCCTACATCGCACGGTCGACCCGGTGGACGGCGAGACCTACCTCTACAGCCAGTTCGAGACCGCCGACGCGCAGCGGGTCTTCGCCTGCTTCGACCAGCCGGACCTGAAGAGCGTCTACACCTGGCACGCCACCGTCGCCGACCACTGGAAGGTCGTGTCGAACA
The DNA here is from genome assembly GCF_027497235.1 of Micromonospora sp. WMMD1128. Lineage (NCBI taxonomy): Bacteria > Bacillati > Actinomycetota > Actinomycetes > Micromonosporales > Micromonosporaceae > Micromonospora > Micromonospora sp. WMMD1128. The sequence goes on along the minus strand of NZ_CP114902.1, from coordinate 1,040,638 downwards.
TGCCGGTGGCCCGTGAGGAGGCCGCCGGTGAGGGCCTGAAGACGCTGCACTTCGCCGTGTCGGAGCGGATGAGCACCTACATCACCGCGCTCTGCGCCGGGCCGTACCACGAGGTGCGGCACACCCACGACGGCATCGACATGGGCTACTTCTGCCGGGCCAGCATGGCGCCCCACATGGACGCGGACGAGCTGCACCTGATCACCACGCAGGGCTTCGACTTCTTCCAGGAGAAGTTCGGCGTGCGCTACCCGCTGCCCAAGTACGACCAGCTCTGGGTGCCGGACTTCAACGCCGGCGCGATGGAGAACTTCGGCTGCGTCACGCACGCCGAGTCGCACTACATCTTCCGTTCGCAGGTCACCGACTTCGAGTACGAGCAGCGCGCCAACACGATCCTGCACGAGCTGGCGCACATGTGGTTCGGTGACCTGGTCACCATGCGTTGGTGGAACGACCTGTGGTTGAACGAGTCGTTCGCCGAGTGGGCCAGCCACTGGTGCAACACGCACGCCACCCGCTTCACCGACGCCTGGACGACGTTCCTGTCCATCCGGAAGAACTGGGGTTACCGGCAGGACCAGCTCTCCTCCACGCACCCGGTCTACTGTGAGATGCCGGACCTGGAGGCCGTCGAGGTCAACTTCGACGGCATCACGTACGCCAAGGGCGCCAGCGTGCTCAAGCAGCTCGTCGCGTACGTGGGCGAGGAGCCGTTCGTGGCCGGTCTGCGGGCCTACTTCGGCAAGCACGCCTGGGGCAACGCCACCTTCGACGACCTGCTCTCCGAGCTGGAGGCGGCCTCCGGCCGGGAGCTGCGCAAGTTCGCCGCCCAGTGGTTGGAGACCGCGCAGGTCAACACGCTGCGCCCAGAGGTGACCGTCGACGCGGACGGCGCGTACGAGCGGGTGGTGGTCCGGCAGGAGGCGCCGGCCGGGCACCCGACGCTGCGCACCCACCGGATCGGCGTGGGCCTCTACGACCTGACCGACGGCCGGCTGGTCCGCCGGGAACTGGTCGAGGTGGACGTGACCGGCGAGCTGACCGAGTTGTCCGCGCTGCACGGCAAGCCCGCCGCGGACGTGCTGCTGCTCAACGACGAGGATCTCACCTACACCAAGCTGCGGCTGGACGAGCGGTCCATGTCGACGGTGGTGCAGCACATCGCCGGCTTCGACTCGTCGCTGGCCCGGGCGTTGTGCTGGACGGCCGCCTGGGACATGACCCGCGACGCCGAGCTGTCGGCGCGCGACTACGTGGCGCTGGTGTTGGCCGGACTGACCGCCGAGACCGACATCAACCTGGTGACCGCCACGTTGCGGCAGGCGACCACCGCGCTCACCTTCTACGCCGACCCGGCGTGGGCGCCGACCGGCTGGGCCGACGTGGCCCGTACCGCGCGGACGGCGCTCGCCGCGGCCGAGCCGGGCAGCGGGTTCCAGCTCGCCTGGGCCCGGGCGTACGCCTCGTCGGCCCGTTCCAGCGAGGACCTGGCGACGTTGCGCGGCTGGCTGGACGGCAGCGGGGTGCCGGGCGGGTTGACCGTCGACACCGAGCTGCGCTGGACCGTGTTGCAGTCGCTCGTCGCCAACGGCGCGGCCGGGGCCGCCGAGGTGGACGCCGAGCTGGCCAACGACCGCACCGCGAGCGGCGAGCGGGAGGCCGCGTACGCGTACGCGCTGGTGCCGACCGAGGCGAACAAGGCGGCGGTGTGGGCACAGCTCACCGGCCCGGAGGCGCTGCCCAACTGGCGCAACCGGGCGCTGTTGCAGGGCTTGACCCACCCGGCGCAGGTGGAGCTGACCGCGCCCTACCGGGAGCGTTACTTCGACGCGGTGGATCAGGTCTGGGCGCAGCGGGACAGCGAGCCGGCGCAGGAGTTCGTGCAGCTCGCCTACCCGTCGTACCTGGTCGACGAGGACACGGTCGCGGCCACTGACGGGTGGCTGGCCCGGGACGGCCGGCCGGCGTCGCTGCGCCGTCTGGTGGCCGAGGGCCGCGACGGCGTGGTCCGCGCGCTGAAGGCCCGCGAGCGGGACGCCCGCAGCGCCTGATCGGGGGTACGCCGGCCGGGGCCGGCGTGGGCGCAGGCCCGCGCCGGCCCCGGCCGTTTATCGTGTACGGAGGAGGTGGACGTGATGGCACAACCGACCCACGAGTGGCGCCCACCGGAGCGGCCGTGGCAGGAAGACGATCTGTCCGACCTTCCGGAGGACGGAAACCACTACGAGATCATCGACGGGAGCCTGCACGTGACCCCACCGGCCCTGCCGGAGCACCACGAGATCGCGGACGATATCCGGATGGCCTTGCGACAGGTTGCCCCGGAGGGTTGGCGGGTGATTCGCGAGATCGGAGTACGAGTGCCGGAGGGCAACTTGATTCCGGACATCACCGTACTCAAGCCGGATGCACCTCGGAAACAGATGTGGGCAGAACCGACGAACGTTGCGCTGGTTGTCGAGGTGGAGTCGCCCAACAGCCGGCGGCATGATCGTTTTACCAAACCCGCGCTCTACGCCGAGGCTGGCATCTCGCACTACTGGCGGGTCGAGCAGGGGGACTTCGGCCCGGTCGTTTACCGCTACCACTTGGTGAAGGGCGTGCACTACGACCTGGTCGGGACTCTCGGGCCGGACGATCCGGTGCAGCTCGACGAGCCATGGCCGATGCGGCTCGATCCGTCCGCCTGGCCCCGCTGAGCGCGCGAGAAAGCCCGGCCCGCACGTACGCGGGCCGGGCTTCGTCGGTGTGCGGCCCGGTGATCAGCCCTTGCCGGCGTGGCTGGCGAGCTGGTCGAGGCCCTGGATGACGCCGCCGGCCAGGTCGCCGCCGCCGAAGGCGGCCACCATGGAGAGCGCGGCCAGTTTGGCGTACGTGTCGGGGATGCGCTTGCGCGCGTACTTGCCGGTGACGATCTCCAACTGCCGCTGGTTGGGTGAGATCGCGATCAGCACCGACTTGTCCGGCTCGGCGAGCTGCCGGTGCAGCCGCTCGGCGTGCTCCCGGACCGGCTCGTCGAGGCCGCCCACGTAGATCGAGAAGATCAGGCCGGTGCCCTGGTCGGCCAGGCGGAGCGCCTCGTCGATGCGGAGCAGTTGCCGGGTCGAGAACGGCCCGTCCAGCACGTCGGGCGGAGTGTCCGCCCCCGTCGTGGGCCGCGCTTCACCAACGGTCACTTGCGCCTCCGGTTCCACCGGCCGGCGCCTCCCGGCCGGCCTGCTCCTGCTTGCGGCTGGTCAGCGCCGGCGCCTGGGCGCCGGCGGTCAGCGCGGCGCCGGCCGAGTCGGCCAACTGCTCCGGGCGGCCGAGGAACCACACCGGAGTGAAGTCGAAGGGCCGGCCCGGCCGGTAGCGCTTGGCGCCGCCACCGTGGCCACGGCTGCCGGCCGCCGCCAGGCCGGCGATCAGCAGCACCGCGGCGAGCGGGATGCCGGCGAAGAACACCAACGTCTCGGTAACAGACAATCCCAACGCCCCCAGGCGGAAAGAGACCAGGAATGTTCCGGGTCGGGTGGACGGTCACGACGGGCCGTGCCCGACCTCGCTTGTGCTGTTCACGTTAGCGGAGTCGACGGCCCGCCAGATTGCGGGGTGCTGATCCCATCCGCCACAGCGGTGCTCCAGTTGCGCGGCTGTGGCGATCAATGTGGCGTCGTCGCCGTACCGGCCGGTGAGCAGCACCCCGACCGGCAGGCCCTCGGCGGTCCGGCCGACCGGCAGCGAAACGGACGGATCGCCGGTGACGTTGAAGACGGCGCAGTACGGCGAGAAGCGCCGCTGCCTGTCGAAATCCTCCGCCGGGTCGAGCGCGGCGAACGCGCCGACCCGCGCCTGCGGCGCCGCGAGTGTGGGACAGAGCAGCAGGTCACAGCCGGCGGTACGGCGTACGCCGCGGCGCACCTGGGCCTGTAGCTCGCCGAGCGCGGCCATCAGCCGGCCGGCGCCGATCGCCGCTCCGCGCTCGCGCAGGAGGCGGGTCAGTGGCAGCAGTTCGCCCTCCCGGCCGGCGGGCACCGGGGCGAGCGCCAGCGCGTACCAGACGGTTTCGAACATCGGCCACACCTCGGGGCCGAGCGGTGCGGGGACGTCGACCACCTCGTGGCCGGCGTCGGCGAGCAGCGCGGCGGCCCGGTCGACGGCGGCGACGCAGTCGGGGTGGACCGGCTCGTCGGCGAGCATCGGTGTGGTGAAGCGGCCGATCCGTAGCCGGCCGGGGTCGGCGCGGCGGGCGGCGCCGAGATGGCCGCCGGCGGGTGTGGCGGGCGGCAGGTACGGCTCGCCGGGCACCGGCTGCGCCAGCACGTCGAGCAGCGCCGCCACGTCGGCGACGGTGCGGCCGAGCGGCCCGTTGGTGGGCAGCCCGAACGCGCCGAAGCCGAGCGGGCCGCCGGAGACCAGCCCCCGGCTGGGTTTGTGGCCGACCAGGCCGCAGAGCGCGGCCGGGATGCGCAGCGAACCGCCGCCGTCGGAGCCCTGCGCCACCGGGGCCAGGCCGGCGGCCACCGTGGCCGCCGCGCCGCCGCTGGACCCGCCGGCGGTGTACGCCGGGTCCCACGGGTTGCGGGCCGGCGGCGCGACCCGCCCTTCGGAGTAGAGCGAGCAGCCCAGCTCGGAGGTGGTGGTCTTGCCGAGGCTGACCAGCCCGGCGTCGGCCAGGAAGCGCACCACGTCGGCGTCGACGGGCGGGACGAAGTCGGCGAAGGCGGCCGAGCCGAACGTGGTCCGCACCCCGGCGGTGAGCGTCAGGTCCTTGATCGCGGTCGGCACCCCGTGCAGCGGCCCGCGCTCCGGGGCGGGGACGGCGTCGGCGGCCCGGGCGGCGGCCCGGGCCCGGTCGGCGGTGACGGTGACGAACGCGCCGACGGTGTCGCCGAGCGCGTCGACCCGGCGCAGGTGGTGCTCGACGAGTTCCAGGCTGGACAGTTCGCCTCGACGGATGGCGGCGGCCTGTTCCAGCGCGGTCAGGTCGTGCGGCTCGGCCATGGCCACCATCCTGCCCGTTCGGCGGTCGGTCGGCCGGACGACACGTCCGGCCGGCGGCGGCGGCCCGGCCATACCCGGCTGGCATGACCGGATCGGGATTGCCCGGCCGGCGCGGGGGCGCGGACGATTGACAAATCGATCGACCCCGATTGATGTCGCCGCAACCACCACCCCAGGGAGCGTGCCGTGCAACCCGTACCCGACTCGCAGAGCATCCCACCCCCGACCCGGCCGACGCGCCGCCGCCTACCGCGCGCCCTGCGCCCGCTGCTCGCGCTGGCGCTGACCGCCGCCGGCCTCGCCGCGCTGCCCGTGGCGCCGGCCGGGGCCCGCGACGGCGCGCCCGCCACGGCACTTGCCGCGAACCCCTACCAGCGGGGCCCCGCGCCCACCGTGGCGAGCATCGAGGCCACCCGCGGCCCGTTCGCCATCGCCCAGACCACTGTCGCCGCGTCGAGCGTGAGCGGCTTCCGGGGCGGGACGATCTACTACCCGACCAGCACCGCCGAGGGGACCTTCGGCGCGGTGGCCGTCTCCCCCGGCTTCACCTCCAGCCAGTCCGCGGTCGCCTGGCTCGGACCGCGCCTGGCCTCCCAGGGCTTCGTGGTCATCACCATCGACTCGCTCTCCGTCTACGACCAGCCGGCCAGCCGGGGCACCCAGCTCCTGGCCGCCGTGGACTACCTGGCCAACAGCAGCTCGGTGCGTACCCGGGTGGACCGGAACCGGCTCGCCGTGATGGGACACTCGATGGGCGGCGGCGGCAGCCTCTCGGCGGCAGCCGCCCGGCCGAGCCTCCAGGCGGCGATCCCGCTGACCGGCTGGCACACCGTGAAGAACTGGTCGTCGGTGCGCGTGCCGACGCTTGTCATCGGCGCCGAGAACGACACCACGGCCCCGGTCTCGTCGCACTCGGAGCCGTTCTACACCAGCCTGCCGGCCAGCCTCGACAAGGCGTACCTGGAGTTGAACGCCGCCGGCCACTCGGCGCCGACCTCGCCGAACGTGACCATCGCGAAGTACAGCATCTCCTGGCTCAAGCGGTTCGTCGACGACGACACCCGCTACGAGCAGTTCCTCTGCCCGGCACCCCGGGGCAGCGCCATCCAGGAGTACCGGGACACCTGCCCGCACTCCTGACCCGCCCACGCGGAAGTTTCGGGTTCGTCCGTCGCCGGATCGGCGACGGACGCGCCCGTCGCGTCAGGCCGGCGCCACCTTGTCGTCGTCGACGATGCCGGTCCAGTCCCGATCGATCGACAGCAGCTCCCGGATCGCCTCGCTCCGCTCGGCGAGCACGCCCGAGCCGAGGAAGCGCAGGGCGTTGCCGCCGAGCAGCGCGGTCCGCTGGGCGTCGGTGAGGAAGTCCGAACGGTGCACCACCTGCCCGACCGGCCGCTCCCCCAGCGGGTACGGGTAGTCGCTGCCGAGCAGCACCCGCTCGGCGCCCATGGTGTCCACCAGCAGCCGCAGCGCGGCCGGCTCGAACACCACCGAGTCGACGCTGAACCGGTCGACGTAGGAGCTGGGTGGCGCGGCCGACGCGCCGCGTACCAGGTCGCCCCGGCGGTGCCAGGCGTTGTCGGCGCGGCCCAGCCAGAACGGGAAGCTACCGCCGCCGTGGGCGAAGCAGATCCGCAGCGTCTCCGGCACCCGGTCGAACACCCCGCCGAGGATCAGCGCCAGCACCGACAGGTGCGTCTCGGCCGGCATCCCGGCCAGCCAGCGGGCCATCCACCGGTTCAGCCGGGGGCCGCCGGGCATGTCCCACGGGTGCACGAAGACCGGCGCGCCGACCTCGGCGCAGTGGGTCAGGAACTGCACGACGCCGGCGTCGTCGAGGTCCCGGTCGCCGACGTGGTTGCCGATCTCCACGCCGGCGTGCCCGGCGGCGAGACAGCGGTCCAGCTCGGCGCAGGCGGCGTCCGGATCCTGGAGCGGCACCTGGCAGAACGGCACCAGCCGGCCGTCGCCGGCCGCGGTGACCTCAAGGGTGAGGTCGTTGAAGATCCGGGACACCTTGGCCGCCTGGTCGGCCGGGCGGTCGTAGCCGAAGAAGACCGGGGTGGGCGAGACCACCTGCACGTCGACGCCGTCGGCGGCCATGTCGGCGAGCCGGGTGGGCGCGTCCCAGCAGGACGCGCCGACCGGCCGGAACTCGGTCTCCCCCACCATGATCATGGCGGCGCGCTCGGAGTCCACCCGCAGCCACGGCCAGCCGGACCCGCCGCAGGCCGCGGCGAGATCCGGCCACCCCTTCGGTACGACGTGGGTGTGCACGTCCACCACCGGCACCGGCATCAGCCCTTGCCCGGGTGCAGCGCGCCGCAGTTGTCGCAGGTGCGGGCGGTCTCGTCGCCGTAGAACGCGGCGAAGACCGGGGGCAGGTCGGCGGCGATGTCGCGCACCTGCAACTCCACCTCGTACACCTTGTGGCTGCACTCGGCGCAGTACCACTGGAACTTCTCCAGCGTGCCCTCCTCGCGGACCCGCTCGATCACCATGCCGATCGAGCCGGCCTCCGGGCGCTGCGGCGAGTGCGGGGTGTTGCGCGGCAGCATCCACATCTGCCCCTCGCGCACGTGCACCGTACGCGGGCCCTCGGGCGTCATCAGGTTGATGTGCATGTTGCCCTTGACCTGGAAGAAGAACTCCTCGTACGGGTCGACGTGGAAGTCGGTGCGCTGGTTCGGCCCGCCGACCACCATGACGATGAAGTCGTCGCTGCCGGGCAGCATCTCCTTGTTGCCCACCGGCGGCTTGAGCAGGTGCTGGTTGTCCCCGATCCAGCCGGCGAAGCTGAACGGCTCGGCGATCTCACTCATGACGGACCTCCCGACGGAAGTAGGGCCACGGCCTGCATCTCGATCAGCAGGTGCGGATGCGGAAGCTGGTGCACGGCCACCGTGGTCCGGGTCGGACCGGTGGCGTCGAAGAACTCCGCCCAGACCTCGTTGTAGCCACCGAAGTCGTTCATGCTGACCAGGTAGCTGGTCACCTGCACGAGGTCGGTCAGCTCGGCGCCGACCGAGCGGAGCAGGTCGCGGAGATTGTCGATCACGGCCCGGGTCTGCGCCCGGATGTCGAGGTCGGTGGTGCCGAACTCGTCCACCGACACGCCGGCGAACGTGTTGTCCGGCCGCCGCGACGACGTACCGGAGACGAAGACGAAGCCGCCCGCGACCTTGACGTGCGGGAACGCCCCGCGCGGCACGGCCTTCCCGGCCACCACCCGGCTGGTCATGGGCGGGCCCTCAGGGACGCCGTGCCGAGCTTCTCCACGACCGCGCGCACGTGCGCGCCCGGTCGCAGCGGCACCGCAGCGGTGGCCGCGCCGGCCAGGAACACCCACCCCTTGCGCAGCCGGACGCCGTGCCGGCCGGCCAGCCGCAGGCCCTCGTCGAGCGCGCGGCGCGGGTCGCCGAGGATGGCCGCGGTCGAACCGACCTGCGCCACCCGCCCGTCGACCTCCAGCAACACGCCCAGATTGTCCAACCCGTCCGGCACCGGCGACCAGGGTCCGACCACGAACGCGGCGGCCGAGGTGTTGTCGGCGACCACGTCCGGCAGCGAGAAGGTGAAGTTGGCGTACCGGGAGTCGATCAACTCGATCGCCGGGGCGACCGCGCGCACGGCCCGGGTGAACGAGCCGACCGGCTCACCGGGTTCGGGCAGCCGGTCCAGCAGGAACGCCACCTCCGGCTCGACCCGGGGGTGGATGAAACCGGCGGTGTCAACCGTGCCGCCGTCGGGCACCCGCATCTCGTCGGTCAACCGACCCCAGATCACCTCGTCCACGCCGACCTGGGCCATCTTGGCCTTGCTGGTCAGCCCCATCTTCAGCCCGACCAGCCGCTCACCACGGTCGAGGCAGCGCCGCACCAGCGCCTCCTGCACCGCGTACGCGGCGTCCACGTCGAGGCCGGTCTCGGCGGCGAGCTGCGGGATCGCGGTGGCGGTGTCGGCCGCCGCGCCCAGCTTCTCCGCGATCCCCGCGACGTCCGGCCCGCTCATGAGGTGCTCTCCTTGCTCGCCAGGTCCAGTGCCACGTCCACGATCATGTCCTCCTGGCCGCCGACCATCCGGCGGCGACCCAACTCGACCAGGATCGAGCGGACGTCCACCCCGTACTTCGCCGAGGCCCGCTCGGCGTGGCGCAGGAAGCTGGAGTAGACGCCCGCGTACCCCAGGGAGAGTGTCTCCCGGTCGACCTGCACCGGCCGGTCCTGCACCGGGCGGACCAGGTCGTCGGCGGCGTCCATCAGCGCGAACACGTCGCAGCCGTGCTTCCAGCCGTGCAGCTCGGCGACCGCGACGAACACCTCCAGCGGCGCGTTGCCGGCGCCCGCGCCCATCCCGGCCAGCGACGCATCCACCCGGACGGTCCGTCCGGACGGAGAACCGAGCGGGCCGGCGCCGAGGATACGGCCGTGCTCGACCGCCAGCACGCTGTTCGCCACGCCCAGGGACAGGTTGTGGTGCGCGTGGATGCCGATCTGCGTCTCCGGCGCCAACACCTGCCGGTACGCGTCGACCCGCTGCGCCACGTCGGACATCAGCAGCCGGCCGCCGGAGTCGGTGACGTAGACGCAGTGCGCGCCGTACGACTCCATCAGCCTGGCCTGGGCGGCCAGCCCGGCCGGATCGTTCAGGTGGGACATCATCAGGAACCCGGAGACGTCCATGTCGTTCTCCCGGGCCCAGGCGATGTGCTGGGCGGAGATGTCCGCCTCGGTGCAGTGGGTGGCGATCCGCACGCTCGTCACCCCGAGCGCCTTCGCCGCCTTCAGGTCGGCGATGGTGCCGATGCCGGGTAGCAGCAGCGTGGTCAGCCGCGCGTTCGTCAGCACCTCGGCGGCGGCGGAGATCCAGTCCGCGTCGGCGGCGGCCCCGTGGCCGTAGTTGACGCTGGAGCCGGCCAGCCCGTCGCCGTGCGCCACCTCGATCGCGGCCACCCCGGCCGCGTCCAGCGCGGCGGCGATGGTACGCACCTGGTCGGTCGTGTAGCGGTGGGCGATGGCGTGCATGCCGTCGCGCAGCGTCACGTCCTGGATGTAGAGGTCGGTCATGCCGGCACCCCCTTGGCGCGCAGGGCCACCAGCCGCTCCGCGGTGCGCAGCGCGGCCGACGTCATGATGTCCAGGTTCCCGGCGTACGCGGGCAGGTAGTGCCCGGCGCCGGAGACCTCCAGGAACACCGACACCTGAAGGCCGCGGAAGTGCCGGCCGAGCACCGGCGCGTACGTGTCCACCGGGTCGAACTGCACGTCCTGCTTGAGCCGGTAGCCGGGGACGTACTCCTGCACGGTCTTCACCATGTCGGCCACCGACGCGGCGATCTCCACCCGGTCGGCGTCGGCGTCCGGGCAGAGGCAGTAGACGGTGTCGCGCATCAGCAGCGGCGGGTCGGCCGGGTTCAGCACGATGATGGCCTTGCCGCGCCCGGCGCCGCCGACCACCTCGATGGCCCGGGCGGTGGTCTCGGTGAACTCGTCGATGTTGGCCCGGGTGCCCGGACCGGCCGACTTCGAGGCGATCGAGGCGACGATCTCCCCGTACGCGACCGGGGTGACCCGGCCGACCGCGTGCACGATCGGCACGGTGGCCTGCCCACCGCAGGTGACCATGTTGACGTTCGGCTCGGCCAGGTGCTCGTCGAGGTTGACCGGCGGCACCACGTACGAGCCGAGCGCGGCCGGCGTCAGGTCGACCACGGTGCGGCCGTGCGCGCGCAGCACCTCGTCGTGACGCCTGTGCGCGCCGGCCGAGGTGGCGTCGAAGACGAGCTGGACGTCGGCGAACTCGGGCAGCGCCACGAGGCCGTCGACGCCCTCGGCGGTGGTGGTCACGCCGAGCCGGCGGGCCCGGGCCAGGCCGTCGGAGGCCGGGTCGATGCCGGCCATCGCCACCATCTTCAGGGTGTCGCTGAGCCGCAACACCTTGATCATCAGGTCGGTGCCGATGTTGCCCGACCCGAGCACCGCCACGCCGACAGTCATGAGGTCTCCTTCGAGAAGCAGGTACGCACCGAGCCGAGCCCGGAGATCCGCGCCTCGTACCCGGCGCCCGGGGTGACCGGCACCATCGGGCCGAGCGCGCCGGAGAGCACCACGTCCCCGGTCCGCAGCGGGTCGCCGGCGCGGGCCATGGTCTCGGCCAGCCACCGCAGCGCGTGCAGCGGGTTGCCGAGGCAGGCCGCGCCCGCGCCGACCGAGACCGGCTCCCCGGCGTGCTCCAGCACCATCCCGCACAGCCGCAGGTCCACGTCGGCGAGCCGGCGGGGCGCGGTGCCGAGCACGAACAACCCGCTCGAGGCGTTGTCCGCCACGGTGTCCACGATGGAGATGTCCCAGTCGGCGACCCGCGAGTCGACGATCTCGATGGCCGGCAGCACGTGGTCCACGGCGCGGATCAGGTCCACCGTGGTGACCCGCTCGTCCGGCAGGTCCGCCCCGAGCACGAAGGCGATCTCCGCCTCCACCCGGGGCTGGAGCAGCCGACCGATCGGCACCTCCTCGCCGTCGCCGACGGCCATGTCGTCGAAGAGCACCCCGAAGTCGGGCTGGAAGACGCCGAAGCTCTCCTGCACCGCCCGGGACGTCAGGCCGATCTTCGCGCCGACCCGGCGGTGCCCCTTGCCCAGGCGCTGCCGGGTGTAGACCTGCTGCGCCTGGTACGCGGCCTCGACGTCGCCCTCCGGCAGCAGCCGGCCGCGCAACGGCGGGCAGGGTTTCCCCTCCTGCCGGGCCACGGCCAGTTCCCGGTTGGCGGCCTCGATGTCCACGGTCATGCCGGCTCCTCTCATGCCAGGTCAACGCAGACGTTCGTCAGCTCCGAGTAGAAGTCGAGCGAGTGCACGCCGCCCTCGCGTCCGACGCCCGACGCCTTCACCCCGCCGAACGGGGTGCGCAGGTCGCGCAGGAACCAGGTGTTGACCCAGACGATGCCGGCGTCCAGCCGCATCCCGGCCCGGTGCGCCCGGCCCACGTCCCGGGTCCAGACGGTCGCGGCCAGCCCGTAGTCGGTGCCGTTGGCGAGCGCGTACGCCTCGTCCTCGCTGTCGAACGGCGCGACGTGCACCACCGGGCCGAAGATCTCCTCGCGGTTGGTCCGGGCGTCCGGCCCCAGCCCGGTGAGCACGGTCGGCTGCACGTACGCGCCGCCGTCGCGGCCGTCGCCGAAGCGCGGCGTCCCGCCACCGGCGCGGACCTCGGCGCCCTCGATGTGGGCCAGCGCGTAGTGGCCGAGCACCTTGTCCCGGTGGCCGTGCGAGATCAACGGCATGTTCACCGTCGCCTCGTCGGACGGCCAGCCGTACGCCAGTTCGTCCGCGCGCTTGGCCAGCCGGGCGGTGAACTCCTCGAAGACCGGCCGCTGCACGTAGATCCGCTCGGTGCAGAGGCAGACCTGGCCGCCGTTGGTGAAGCTGGAGCGGACCGAGCCGGCGACCGCCGCGTCCAGGTCGGCGTCGGCGAAGACCAGGCCGGCGTTCTTGCCGCCCAGCTCGAAGCTGACCGCCTTCACCCCGTCGGCGGCGGCCCGCATGATCGCGCTGCCGGTGGTGGACTCGCCGGTGAACGTGATCGCGTCCACCCCCGGGTGCCGGGTCAGGTGCTCGCCGGCCGAGTCGGGGCCGAAGCCGTGCACCAGGTTGAACACGCCGTCCGGCACGCCGGCGGCGGCCATCACCTCGGCCAGCAGCGTGGCCGACGCCGGGGTTTCCTCGCTGGGCTTGACCACCACCGCGTTGCCGCAGGCCAGGGCCGGGGCGACCTTCCAGGTGAGCAGCAGCAGCGGCAGGTTCCACGGCACGATCACCGCGACCACGCCGACCGGCTTGCGGACCGCGTAGTTGAGCGCCCGGCCGCCGGTCGGGGTGACCGTGGTGAACGACTCGGTCGGCGCGGTCGCCACGATCTCGGCGAACGCCCGGAAGTTGGCCGCGCCGCGCGGGATGTCGAGCGTGCGGGCCTGCGAGATGGCCTTGCCGGTGTCCGCCACCTCGGCGGCGACCAGGTCGTCGAAGCGCCGTTCCAACTCGTCGGCGACCCGGCGCAGCACCTCGGCGCGGTCCCGTTCCCCCATCCGGCCCCACGGGCCGCGCAGCGCCGCCCGGCCGGCGGCGACGGCGTCGTCGACCACCGCGGACGACGCCTCGACCACCTCGAAGACCGGTTCACCGGTGACCGGGCTGCGCTTGGTGAACCGGGTGCCGGTGTCGACGAACGCGCCGTCGACGAAGTTGCGCAGCAGGCCGGGGCCGTCCGGCGCGTGCCCGGTCATCAGCCGGGGGTCCCAGAGCGTCACCGCCGCCGCCCCAGGGCCGCGCCCACGCCGGCGGCCAGCAGCGCCGCCGCGCCGGCCGCGACCGCGCCGACCGCCGCGTACTGCCGGCGGACCCGGCGACGGACCTGCGCGTACGGAGTGGTGGAGAACGAGACCAGCTCGTACTGGGAGACGTAGCGGCCGGGCAACGCGCGTTCCAGCGCGTGCTCGACGGTCTTGCGGGCCCGGAACACCGGGGAGGCGACCTTGTCCCGCATCTCCACGAAGTTGGCGAGCGCCATCCGGGCGATCGCCTCGGCGTCGTCCTGGCGGCGGCGCTCGAACAGCGGCAACGCGGCGGCCCACTCGTCGTCGCACTCGTCGAGGCAGCGGTCCAGTTCGACCACGTCCTCGAAGGCGCAGTTCGCGCCCTGGCCGTAGAACGGCACGATGGCGTGCGCGGCGTCGCCGATCAGGCCGACCGTGCCGGCCACCTGCCACGGCGTGCAGCGCACCGTGCCGAGCACGCCGACCGGGTTGTGCCGGTAGTCGTCGACCAGGTTCGGGGCGAGCGGCACCAGGTCCGGGTAGTGGGCGGCGAAGAACCGCTCGATCGCGGCCGGGCTGCTCAGTGACGCGAAGCTGCGGGTGCCGTGGGTGGGCCAGAAGAGCGTGCAGGTGAAGGAGCGGTCCGGGTTCGGCAGCGCGATCATCATCGAGGTGCCGCGCGGCCAGATGTGCAGCGCGCCCGGGTCGAGGGCGAACTCCCCGCCGATCGGCGGGATGGTCAGCTCCTTGTAGCCGTAGTCGAGGAAGTCCAGGCTCTCGCTCAACCCCCCGTACGCCAGCAGTTGCCCGCGCACCGCGGAGCCGGCGCCGTCGGCGCCCAGGACGACCGACGCGGTGGCGCTGGTCTTGCCCTGCGGGGTCTCGAACGTCATCTCGCCGCCGACCGGGTCGAGGCCGACGAGCCGGTGGTCGAACGCGATCCGCACGCCCGGTAGCGCGGCGGCGGCGTCGAGCAGCGCGTTGTTGAGCGCGCCCCGGCTGATCGAGTTGATCGCCCGGTCGCCGGAGACGCTGTACGACTGGAACTGCGGCTCACCGGCCACCGGGTGGATCATCCGGCCGCGCATCGGCAGCGCGTCCGTCATCACCTGCTCGTCCAGGCCGATCCGGCGCAGCGCGTCCAGGCCGCGCTCGGAGAGGGCCAGGTTGATCGAGCGGCCCCGTTCGGCGGCGCCGCCGCGCGGGTCGGGACGCCGCTCGTAGAGGGCGACCGGGTAGCCCCGCCGGGCCAGGAAGCAGGCCAACAGGCAGCCGGCCAGTCCGGCGCCGACCACCGCGATCTCGTCGCGTTCCGTCACGACTCCTCCTTCGCAACCGTCGCGGCCAGTGCCTCGGCCACCCGCCAGCAGTCGTGGTACGTCGAGTAGAGCGGCACCGGGGCGAACCGGACCACGTCCGGCTCCCGGGCGTCCGCGATGACGCCGTGCTCGTGCCGCAGCCGTTTGGTCAGCTCGTTCGCGCTGCCCGCGCCGATCCGGACGGAGAGCTGGCAGCCGCGGCGGGCCGGGTCGCGGGGCGTCACCACGGTCAGCGGCCGACCCGGGGTCACGTCGTCGAGCAGCCGTTCCAGCCAGCCGGTGAGTCGCAGGCTGCGTTCCCGCAGCGCCGGCATGCCGACGGAGTCGAACAGCTCCAGCGAGGTGCGCACCGGCCCCATCGCGAAGATCGGCGGGTTGGAGATCTGCCACGCCTCCACGGTGGCCGGCGGGCGGGACACCGGCGTCATCTCGAACCGGGTGGCCGCCTCGGTGCTCCACCAGCCCTCGAACCGGGGCAGCGACGGATCGCCGAGGTGGCGCTCGTGGACGAAGACGCCGCCGAGCGCGCCCGGGCCGGAGTTCAGGTACTTGTAGGAGCACCAGGCGGCGAAGTCGACGTCCCAGTCGTGCAGCGCCAGCGGCACGTTGCCGGCCGCGTGCGCCAGGTCCCATCCGACGACCGCGCCGGCGGCCCGCCCGGCGGCGGTGATCGCCGGGATGTCCATCAGCTCGCCGGTCAGGTAGTTGACGCCGCCCAGCAGCAGCAGCGCGACCGTGTGCCCCTCGGCCGCCAGGAAGGCGGTGACGTCGGACGTGCGCAGGGTGTCCTCGCCCGGGCGGGGCTTCAGCCGCACCACCGTGACGTCCGGGTCCAGGCCGTGGAAGCGGGCCTGGCTGCGCACCGCGTAGCTGTCCGAGGGGAACGCGCTGTCCTCGATGACGATCCGGGTGCGGTCCCCGGCCGGGCGGTAGAAGCTGACCATCAGCAGGTGCAGGTTGACCGTGAGGGAGTTCATCACCACGGTCTCCGCGGGTGACGCGCCGACGAGTCGCGCGGCCGGGGCCGACAACAGCTCGTGGTACGGCAGCCAGGGCCGGTCCGCCTCCAGGTGCCCCTCGACGCCCAGCCGGCGCCAGGCGTCCAGGTCGGCGACGAGTTCGTCCCGGGTGGCCCGGGGTTGCAGGCCCAGCGAGTTGCCGGCCAGATAGGCCGCCTCGGGGTAACGCCCGCCGTCGGCGGCCGGCACGTGGAACAGGTGCCGGTGGCCGGGGTCGGCGGCGTCGAGCCGGTGGGCTTCGTTCTCGGGGATCCTCATCGCCTGCTCTTTCGCCTCACATCGCGGTACGGGCGGACCACAGCTCCGGGAAGACCACCCGGGCCATGCTGCGCTGCAACCATGCCAGCCCGGCCGACCCGCCGCTGCCGACCTTCGCGCCCATGGCGCGCTGCACCGCCTTGACGTGGTTCCACCGCCAGTCGCCGAACTGCTCGGCCACCTCGGTCAGCGCGTCGCCGAGCATCCGCAGGTGGTTGTCCGGCCCGCTGTCGCCGTAGACGCGCACCCAGGCCGCCTCCACGCCCGGATGGGACTCGTGCTCGGCCGTCACGTCCCGCTCCAGCAGTTCGGCCGGCACGTCGAAGCCGCGCCGGGCGAGCAGCGCGACCACGTCGTCCCAGAGGCTCGGCGTGGCCATCGCGGCGGTCAGCTCCGCGTACACGTCGGTCTGCCGGCGGAAGGGGCGGATCAGCGCCGGGTCGCGCAGGCCGAGCAGGAACTCCAGGTGCCGGTACATCGCGGACTGGAAGCCGGACCCCTCGCCGAGGCGGTCGCGGAACCGGTTGAAGTCGGCCGGGGTCATCCACCGCAGCCCCTGCCAGGCGGCGTTGAGCCCCTCCAGGTGCAGCGCGGCCCGGCGCAGCGGCGGCAGCGCCTCCCAGACCCGGTCGGCCCGCAGCTCGCGCTGGGCGTGCCGCAGCTCGTGGCAGGTCAGCTTGAAGTACAGCTCCATGATCTGGCTGACCATCAGGAAGGACATCTCGCCCGGGTCGTCGCTGAGCGGCTGCTGGAGCCGGTGCAGCGTGCTGGCGTGCACGTACGCGTCGTAGGGCACGCGCTCGGCGAACTCAAGCGTCGGCTCGCCTCCGTTGCGCTCCGCCCGGGCCGCCCGCTGCTCCGGGGTGGCCGGGCGGACCGCCGTCGTGTGTTCCACCGTCTTCTCCGTCCTGCGGGGTAGATGCCATGATCTCGCTGGTGGACGGCCGGATGGAATGCCTGTTCAACGGGGGTAGGGTGGTCTGACTTCATGAGCTGAAAGCATCTCAGGAGACTGACTTCACGGAAGAAAGGTCGCCGCGTGGACGACATGGACTGGGCGTTGCTGCGCGAACTCCAGGCCGACGCCCGGCTCTCCTACAGCGAGCTGTCCCGCCGGGTGCACCTGTCCCCGCCGGCGGTCGCGGAACGGGTCCGGCGGCTGGAGGAGTCCGGGGTGATCACCGGCTACCACGCGCACGTGGACCTGGCCCGGGCCGGGCGGACCGTGCTCGCGTTGATCCGGATGTCCTGCTACGGCTCCCGCTGCATCCTCAACGACCCGCGGGTGGCGCAGTGGCCGGAGATCATGGAGATCAACCGGATCACCGGCGACGCGTGCAGCATGCTCAAGGTCGCGGCCACCTCGATGGGCGAGTTCGAGGCGGTGATCGACCGTCTGGCCCCCTACGGCCAGCCGTCAAGCACCATGGTCCTCTCGACGCCGCTCACCTGGCACCCCGTGGTGAAAGGAGGGGCCCCCGCTTAACGCCTCCGGTAGCGGAGGGGGCCCCTGTTAACAGCCCCGCTGACCGGGAAGGCAGCCCTCGCTGCCCGTCAGTGGGTCCGGTGCGCCGTCGCACCGGGAGGGGGGAACCATGCGAGGGCTCCTGTCACATCGCGCGCTGTCGTCCGTACTCGGCCTGTTCGGCCTGATCGCGGCGTTCGTCCTGACCACGGCCGCGCCGGCCCGGGCCGGGGAGAACGTGTTCATCGAGGTGACGCCGAACAGCGTCCAGGCCGGTTCCCGGGTGAGCCTCCGGGCCGGCTGCGACAACAACAACGACCGTCAGGCGCAGGTCACCTCGGACGCGTTCGGCCGGGTGACGTTGCGCTCGAACAACGGCTTCCTCACCGGCTCGGTCACCGTGCCCGGCAACAAGGCGCCCGGCGACTACCCGGTGAACCTGGACTGCGCCAACGGCGCCACCGCCTCGACCATGCTCACCGTGCTGAACATGTCGCAGCCGAGCAAGGGGCCGGCGACCGGCGGCGGAGGCACCGCGGGAGGTGGCCGGGGCGCCGGCTCGCTGCTGCTGGTCGGCGGCCTGGTGGCCGTGGCGGTGGTGGCCGGGGTGAGCGCCCGCCGCAAGACCGGTAGCCGCGTCTGACGGGGTGCGGCCATGGCCCGCTCACCGCGCCACGGCGGGGCCGGCGGTCGCGGCCGGAAGCACCCCGGCCGACCGCCGCCGGACCGGAGCCGGCTCCGGACCGCGCTGCGGCTGGCCTCGGCCGCCGCGCGCCGGTTCGGCCACACCGCCGGGCACGCCTTCTCGGCAAGCGTCACCACCGCCGACCCGACGGCCCGCCCGGTCACGGCCCGCGCCACCACGGCCACCACCCGCCGGTACGCCCCGGGGCGCGGCCCCGGCGTACCGGTGCTCGTGGTGGCCGGGTTGATGGCGCTGATCGTGGCCATGCTGGGGGTGGAACGGGTGACCGGCGTCAGCATGCTGCCCGACCGGATCGTGGCCGGCCTGCGCCCGCCGCCGAAGAAGTTCCCGGTGCTGCCCGCCAGCCCGCCGACCGACCTGACGATCGGCAAGCTCGACCTGAAGGCGCCGGTGCACCGGGTCGGCATCGCGCCCGACGGCAGCATCGCGGTGCCGGACGTGAACCGTGCCGGCGAGGTCGGCTGGTACGACCAGGGGCCCACCCCCGGCCAGTACGGCCCGGCGGTGCTCGTCGGGCACGTCGACACCACCACCGGCCCGGCCGTCTTCCACGGGCTGCGGAAACTCGACGACGGCGACCGGATCGAGGTGACCCGCCAGGACCGTTCGGTGGCGGTGTTCGAGGTGACCTCGATCGAGCGGTACGGCAAGGAGAAGCTGCCGGTGCGGGAGGTCTACGGGGACTTCAGCCGCCCCAACCTGCGGCTGATCACCTGCGGTGGACGCTGGGTGGGCGGCGAGACCGGGTACGCCGACAACCTGGTCGTCTACGCCGCGCTGGTCCAGGCCCGCTGAGCCGGGGTTCAGGCCGCTTCGTGTTCGGGCTCGCGCAGGTCTAGCCAGTCCGCCCAGCGCGGGTCGGGGGCGCGGTGGCCGAGCACCCGCCAGGCGTTGCCCTTCGGCGCGGCCGGCAGGTGGTGCAGCCGCCAGCCCAGCTCGGCCGGGGTCCGGTCGCCCTTGGTGTGGTTGCAGCGGGCGCAGGCGGCGACGACGTTCTCCCAGGCGTGCCGGCCACCGCGGCTGCGCGGGAAGACGTGGTCGATCGTCTCCGCCGGCCCCCGGCAGTAGGCGCACCGCCAACCGTCGCGGGCGAAGATCGCTCGGCGGGAGAGCCCCACGTGGGTGCGGTAGGGCACCCGGACGTAGCGGGTCAGGCGCACCACGGAGGGGATGGGGAGCGTGTTGCGCGCGCTGTGCAGGATGCCCTCGCCGTCGGCCACGCAGACCGCCTTGGCGGAGAGGACGAGGATCGCGGCACGACGCACCGACACGACGCACAGGGGCTCGTAGGTGGCGTTCAGAACGAGTGCACCGGAGCCCGCCGTGGGTCGTATGTCAGGCATCGCGCTCACCCTCCCGGTCCAGCCGCTCCCGCCACCACCACGGGCGGGACCGCCCCGCACACCGCGCGGAACGGCCCCGACGCCGGCGGGACCACCGACGTCCGTTGGGCCAATAGTCCCTGATCGCGCCCCGGATTGCACGTACTAATCCGGGGTACCCACTTCGGGGCTGACCCGGGCGTGCCAAGATGACCGGTTCGCTCCGCCCGGGCGGCGGACCGGACCGGCGGGTCCGCGGTGGACGCCCACCGCCGATGCGGTACGAAAGCACGGTGAACGTCTCCGACCTGATCGCCGCCGTGCTCTCCGCGATCTCCGACCGGCGCCCCGACTGCCAGGGCAGCAGCTCCTGCGAGTTCCTGTACCGACTCACCGGCTCCGCCTGGTTCGCCGAGAGCAGCTACTGGGTCCTGCTGAAGCCGCTGCGGGTGGCGCTGATCCTGCTGCTCGCCGTGGCCGCCCGCTGGGCGCTGCACCGGACCATCAACCGGCTGGTGCGCACCACCACCCAGGGCGCGGTGCCGACGATGCTCCGCCCGCTGCGGGAGCGGATCCCCAGCGCCACGCTCGCGCCGGAGCAGTTCGTGCCGGAGCGGCGGCGGCAGCGCGCGGAGGCGATCGGGTCGGTGCTGCGCAGCATGGTCACCGCGTTCGTCTTCGGCATCGCGTTGCTGATGGTGCTCAAGGAGTTCAGCTTCGACCTGGCCCCGCTGCTGGCCAGCGCCGGCATCGCCGGGGTGGCGCTCGGCTTCGGCGCGCAGAGCCTGGTCAAGGATCTGATCGCCGGCCTGTTCATGCTGATCGAGGACCAGTACGGCGTGGGCGACACCGTCGACCTCGGCGAGGCGACAGGCGTGGTGGAGGGCGTGGGCCTGCGGGTGACCACGGTGCGCGACGCTCGGGGGGTGCTCTGGTACATCCGCAACGGCGAGATCGTCCGGGTCGGCAACAAGAGCCAGGGCTGGGCACTTGTCGTGGTGGACCTGCCGATCGGCTTCGCCGGCACCGAGCAGGCGACCGCGGTGATGCGGACCGCGGCGGCGTCGGTGGCGCTGGACCCGGAGCTGTCGCCGAAGATCGTGGAACAGCCGGAGGTGCTCGGCATCGAGCAGGTGACGGTCGACGGGTCGGTGATCCGTACCGTGGTCAAGACCACCGCGGACGGGCAGTTCACGGTCGCTCGCGAGCTGCGCCGCCGGCTGGCGGAGGCGTTGGAGAACTCGGGGATCACCGCCCAGATCGCGGCGACCCGGCTCTATCCCGGGCTGCCGCCGCAGCCCAAAGCGGGGGGAACGGGCACCGACGCGGCCACCTGACGTCGGGATTGGTACGGACGTTCGCCGGGGGTCGCGTGCCGCACGGCCCCTCGGGTATCGTCCGTTCGGTTCAGTCGGAGATGCGACGATCGATCCGTTCGCCCTAGGCACCCGTCAGACGATCGGGCAGAATCCGATGCACGCGCTCCACCGGGGAGTGCGCTTCGTGTCCTCGCTGATCGACCGATCCGACGACGGTTCCCGGTCGGGCCATCACAAGTGGTCGACCCGGAACGATGGAGGCGACGGTGTCCGACGAGCGGCCCGCTCAGGAGAGCCCGGCCACCTTCCGCGACGTGTTCGGCCAGTCGGAGTTCCGCGCGCTCTTCGCCGCCAACGTCCTGTCCTGGGTCGGCGACTATCTCGCCAAGGCCGCGGTCACCGTGCTCGTGCTGCACGAGACGCAGTCGGTCGCGCTCTCCGCCGCCGCGTTCGCGGCCAGTTACCTGCCCTGGTTGATCGGCGGCCCACTGCTGTCGGCGCTCGCCGGGCGGCACCGCTACCGCCGGGTGATGGTGCTCTGTGACCTGATCCGGATGGCGCTGATGGTGCTCGTCGCCATGCCCTTCATGCCGGCCTGGGCGATCATCGGCCTGATCTTCGTGGCGACGCTGGCCAACCCGCCGAGCCAGGCGGCACGCTCGGCGCTGCTGCCACACATCCTCACCGGCGACCGGCTGGTGGTGGGCCTCACCGCCTCCACAAGCGCGGTGCAGGCCGCCCAGGTCGTCGGCTACCTGGCCGGCGCGACCATCGCGGTGCTGAACCCGAGCACCGCCCTGCTGATCAACGCCGGCACGTTCGCGTTGTCGGCCGCGCTGGTCCGGTTCGGCCTGCGGGACCGCGCTCCGGCGACCGCCGGGGCGCACCGCGGCCACCTCCTGCGGGAGACCGCCGAGGGTTTCCGGATCGTCTTCGCGCGGCCGGTGCTGCGCGCGATCGCGGTGCTGGTGTTCAGCGCCATGGTCTTCTCGATCGTCCCCGAGGGGCTCGCCGCCGGCTGGGCCGCCGAGCGGACCGGCGGCGGCATGAACGCCGGCACCGCACAGGCGGTCATCATGGCCGCGAACCCGGTGGGATACGTCCTCGGCGGGCTGGTGATCGGGCGGCTGGTCGGCCCGGCCCGCCGGCTGGCCCTGATGCCGGCGCTGGCGGTCGCCGCGCCCGCGGTGCTCGTGCCCGCGCTCCTCGATCCACCGCCGGCCGTGGTGGCCCTGTTGGCCGGCGCGTGCGGCTTCGCGGTCGGCGGGATCCTCCCGTTGTCGAACGGCCTGTTCATGCAGGCGCTGCCGGACGGCTACCGGGCCCGGGCGTTCGGGGTGATGGCCAGCGGCACCCAGATCATCCAGGGCGCTTCGGTGCTGGCCACCGGCGCGCTGGCCGAGCGGTTCCCCATCCCGACGGTGGTCGGGTTCTGGAGCGCGGCGGGCGTTCTCCTCATGCTCGTCGCGGCGGTCACCTGGCCCCGTCCGGCGGCGATCGAGGCGGCCGTCCAGAGCGCGCGGGCGGAGTCGGTCGTCGGGAGCCAGCACCCACCGCACCGGGGGCCGGGCGCGGACGACCGGGGGCGGGAGCCCGCCCGACGCCGGCACGCGGTGACGTGACCGCCACCGCCCGGCGGGCGGGCGCGGGTGGCGGGTCGCACCTGGCAGGATGGACGTGTGACTTCCCCAGGCGAGTCGATGACGCTCTTCGAGGCGATCGGCGGTGAGCCCGCCTTCCGCAAGCTGGTCGACGAGTTCTACGCCGGCGTCGCCGACGACCCGCTGCTGCGGCCGATGTATCCGGAGGAGGATCTGGGCCCGGCGGCGGACCGGCTGACCCTCTTCCTCATCCAATACTGGGGCGGCCCGCGGGACTACTCGGATCAACGCGGGCACCCGCGGCTGCGGATGCGGCACGCCCCGTTCCGGATCGGCGCCGCCGAGCGGGACGCCTGGCTGCGCCACATGCGGCACGCGGTGGCCACGTTGGACCTGCCGCCACAGCTCGCCGCCACGCTCTGGGACTACCTGGAGCGGTCCGCCTACTTCATGGTGAACGCGGAGGACGACCCGGCCGCCGGCTGACCGGCGGCCGGCGCGGGCTCAGAGCAGGGCGCCCTCGTCGTGCAGCCAGTCGACGAACGTGGTGGCCACCGCGGCGCCGCAGTCGAGCATCTCGACCAGCAGCGCGTCGTGGGTGCCCGCGCCGAGCGGCACCTGGAGCTCGGCGTAGATGGGCAGTTGGCCACGCTCGGTCGGGTCGCCGATGTACGCCTTGCAGAACCGTCGGGTGTGGTTCCACTCGTTGACCACCCGGTAGGCCCGGTCGGCCCAGTCCGGCGGCACGGTCGCGTGCGGACGGGCCCGCATCACCAGGATCTCGTCCTCCGGACCCTCGAGCGCGACGAGCACGGCGTGCCGCTCCCACATGGCCAGCAGGTTGCCGTCGCCGTCGGCCAGGTAGCGCACGTCGAGCAGGTCGAGCGCGTCGCGGACCCGGCACAGGGTGACCGGAGCGACGGTGGCCGGCATGTCGGTGATGACCTGCCGCTCGGGCGCCGCCGCGTCGTCACCCGGCTGGCGTGGGGTCGGTGGCCCGACCCGGACGGGTTCGTCCACTGTGGTCCCGCTTCGAGTATCCGGATCGCCGCCACCGGCGGGACCGGGGCGCCATGACCACCACGGCATCGCTCGCGCACCTCACTCCCCAGCGGATCCAGTCGCCTACGGTGCGTTGGATCCGAGGATGGACGGTACCCGGACAGCCGGCAGGAGGCACCCCCCCAACGACCGCCCCAGCCCGGAAGAACGATGTCGGGTCATCCGTTCGGATGAATTCGGGTAGGCGTGAGTGCAAGATCCGCGACGGTACGCGACCACGCTGCCCCGTACGGCCCGACCAGCCCGACCCAACGGCCGACCGCCCGCACCTGAACGTCACCGGTCCCGACGAAGCCCATCCGCACCACGCCCTGCACCAACCGCTGCGACACCTCCACCGGCGTACCCGGCTCCTCGTCCGGGGTCACCACCACCGCGACGTGGTCCAGCAGCGCGTCCCGCAGCGCCCGCTGACCGACCGCCCGGCCGGCCACCCCGTGGGTGACCGCCTCGCGCAGCGTCCCGGCCGCCGCGTCCGCGATCCGGCGCAGCTCGGCGCCGGGAAGCACCTCCACCGCCCGGCTGGCCGGCGGTGGCAGCGGCCAGCGCCAACCGTCGTCGCGGCGTCGCGGCAGCGTCGCGCCGCCGGCGGAGAGTTCGGTGAGCAACTCTCCCGCGGCGACCGTGGCGTCACCCGGCGCGCCGCCGGGCACGGTGCGCACCACGAGCACCCCCCAGGGCAGGCGCGCCCAGAGGGCGGTGCGGCCGGTGCCGGGCACCGGCCGCAGCCGGACCAGGGCGGCCGGGTCGAACCGGACCAGCCGGGCGAGGAAGGCGCCGGCGTCGGCCACCCCGGTCAACCCGTGCCCGGCCCCCGGCCCGGTCATCCGGCCAGCCCGGGGGCGTAGCGGAGCAGGAAGGCCCGCTCCTCCGGGGAGATCCGGCGCAGCCGTTGCGCGGACAGGTCGAACGGCACGAGCACCGACCGGGCGGTGCCGGCCAGCGTGTCCCCGTCGTACATCTCGTAGGCGACCGCGAAGGACCCGGCCCTGATCTCGTCGACCCAGAGTTCGATCCGCACGGTCGGCGCCGCGTCCGCACTGGCCCGGCCCAGCGCGTAGTCGACCGGGCGCAGGTAGTCGACCTCGTGCCGGCGGATGACCACCCCGTCGGCGAACGAACCCACCCCCCACGCCCGGCCGCCGGCGAACATCATCGCCACCCGGGCCTCCTCGTAGAGCGTGAGGATGCGGGCGTTGTTGACGTGGCCGTACGCGTCCAGGTCGGACCAGCGCAGCGCGCAGTGGTAGACAAACCGGTCAGACAAGGGTCAGCACCGGTCAGTCACGGGTGAGCTTGCGGTAGGTCACCCGGTGCGGACGCGCCGCCTCGGCGCCGAGCCGGTCGATCTTGTTCTTCTCGTACGCCTCGAAGTTGCCCTCGAACCAGAACCACCGCGACGGGTCCTCGTCGGTGCCCTCCCAGGCCAGGATGTGGGTGGCGACCCGGTCCAGGAACATCCGGTCGTGGGAGATGACCACGGCGCAGCCGGGGAACTCCAGCAGCGCGTTCTCCAGGCTGGAGAGCGTCTCCACGTCCAGGTCGTTCGTCGGCTCGTCGAGCAGGATGACGTTGCCGCCGATCTTGAGCGTCAGCGCCAGGTTGAGCCGGTTCCGCTCGCCGCCGGAGAGCACCTTGGTCGGCTTCTGCTGGTCCGGCCCCTTGAAGCCGAACGCGGCGATGTACGCCCGGGACGGCATCTCGACCTTGCCCACCATGAGGTGGTCCAGCCCGTCGGAGACGACCTCCCAGACGCTCTTGTCGCCGGCCAGGCCCGCCCGGTTCTGGTCGACGTAGGACAGCGACACGGTGGGGCCGACCTTGACCTCGCCGCCGGTCGCCTGCTCCAGCCCGACGATGGTCTTGAACAGCGTGGTCTTGCCGACGCCGTTGGGGCCGATGATGCCGACGATGCCGTTGCGCGGCAGCGAGAACGACAGGTCGTTGATCAGCACCCGGTCGCCGAACGCCTTGGTCAGGCCGTGCGCCTCGATGACGGTGCTGCCCAGACGCGGGCCCGGCGGGATCTGGATTTCCTCGAAGTCGAGCTTGCGGGTCTTCTCCGCCTCGGCGGCCATCTCGTCGTAGCGGTCCAGGCGGGCCTTGGACTTGGTCTGCCGCGCCTTGGCGTTCGACCGGACCCACTCCAGCTCCTCGGAGAGGCGCTTCTTCATCTTGGCGTCGCGGCGTCCCTCGACGGAGAGCCGGGCGGCCTTCTTCTCCAGGTAGGTGGAGTAGTTGCCCTCGTACCCGATGGCCCGGCCGCGGTCCAGCTCCAGGATCCAGCCGGCCACGTTGTCGAGGAAGTACCGGTCGTGGGTGATGGCCAGGACGGTGCCGGCGTACTTGGCCAGGTGCTGCTCCAGCCACTGCACGCTCTCCGCGTCCAGGTGGTTGGTGGGCTCGTCGAGCAGCAGCAGGTCGGGCGCCTCCAGCAGCAGCTTGCACAGCGCCACCCGGCGGCGCTCGCCGCCGGAGAGCTGGGTCACGTCGGCGTCCGGCGGCGGGCAGCGCAGCGCGTCCATGGCCAGTTCGAGCTTGGAGTCGATGTCCCAGGCGTCGGCGTTGTCCAACTCCTCCTGGAGCCGGCCCATCTCCTCCATCAGCTCGTCGGAGTAGTCGGTCGCCATCTGCTCGGCGATCTTGTTGAACCGCTCCAGCTTCGCCTTGGTCTCGGCGACCGCCTCCTCGACGTTGCCGAGGACCGTCTTGGCGTCGTTCAGCGGCGGTTCCTGCGCCAGCATGCCGACGGAGTAGCCGGGCATCAGCCGGGCCTCGCCGTTGCTCGGCCGGTCCAGCCCTGCCATGATCTTGAGGAGGCTGGACTTGCCGGCGCCGTTCGGACCGACCACACCGATCTTGGCGCCCGGCAGGAAGTTGAGCGTCACGTTGTCGAGCACGACCTTGTCGCCGTGCGCCTTGCGCGCCTTGTCCAGGACGTAGATGAACTGGGCCACGGTGCGGGCTACCTCCGTCGGTTGCGATCGTGGGCTGGCGGGCTGCGGGCGCGGGCTTCGACCTCCACCCGCCGCCGCCGGCCGGGAGCCGGCCGCACGCACGCCGTCGTCAATCCTGACAGGTACGGCCCGCCACGCCCACATCACCCCACCCCAGCAGAGGTACGGCGTGGCGCATTGCGCCCCTCGATACTACTCACTAACCTATTCGGTATGACCAAAAAGATCGCGATCAGCGTCCCGGACGACGTGGCCGCGCGGTTGGCCGACGAGCCCAACGTGTCCGCATTCGTCACCGAGAGCGTGCGACAGCGGATGGCGGGTGAGCGCACCCGGCGAGTGCTGCGAGAGGTCGGCTTCCGGCTCACCGAGGACGGGCTCGCCGAGGCGGGTCGCGCACTCGACGAGGCGCAGGCGAAGATCACGCCGGAGCTACGCGCCCGGGCGGCAACCCTGCTGAGCGAGTCGTCCCGCGGACGGCTGGCCATCCGTGACTAAAGCCGGTCTGGTGCTCGACACCGCGTGCCTCCTGGCCTACTCCGAAGGCGCCGAGGCGGTCGGTGGGCAGCTCGCCAAGGTGGCGGACCGGGGGCAGTCGGTGATCGTTCCCGCACTCTGTCTGGCCGAGGCGTACCGCCGGGTGAGCACCGACGGCTGGTGCCTCCTGGACATCCTCGGTGACCTCGGCCAAGTGGTCGTCGCGCCCGTCGCGCACGACATGTGCATGTTCCTGGGCGGCTGGTCGCGCACCCTGGACAGCATGGACCTCGCCCAGACTGCCCTGGAGGCCGCTCGGGCGACCACGCCGATCATGACGGATCGGCGGGAGCTGATCGGTGAGGTGCTGCCGAAGGAGTGGCCGATCATCGACCTGTGAGAACCACCGGTGTCGACAAGATCACCATCAGGATTCGGCGGGCTCGGGACGGGTAGTGGAGTCCGGCACGGGGGATCAGACGCCGCAGCTACGCTCAGTACGCTCATCGCGGTGGACCCGTCAGCACCCGGAGGTGGCCGATCGTGACCGTCCGTAGCTCCTTTGTCGTAGTGGCCAACCGCTTGCCGGTCGACGAGGTGAGCACCCCCGAGGGTCGGCAGTGGCGGCGCAGCCCGGGCGGCCTGGTGACCGCGCTGCACCCGGTGCTCGCCGAACACAAGGGCACCTGGGTCGGCTGGGCCGGTGGCACCGGCGCCGCACCCGAGCCGTTCGACCTGGAGGGCATCCGGCTGCACCCGGTGCCGTTGAGCGCCGAGGAGTTGGAGCGCTACTACGAGGGCCAGTCGAACGCGACGATCTGGCCGCTCTACCACGACGCGGTCGAGACACCCGCCTACAAGCGGCGCTGGCGCGAGGCGTACCGGCTGGTCAACGCCCGGTTCGCGGAGGCCGCGGCGGACGTGGCGGCCGAGGGCGCCACGGTCTGGGTGCAGGATTACCAGCTCCAGCTCGTCCCGTCGATGCTGCGCGAGCTCCGGCCCGACCTGAGGATCGGCTTCTTCCTGCACATCCCGTTCCCGCCGATCGAGCTGTTCATGCAGATGCCGTTCCGGGCCGAGATCCTGCGCGGCCTGCTCGGCGCGGACCTCGTCGGTTTCCAGCAGCGGCTGGCCGCGCAGAACTTCGTCCGGCTGGCCCGGCACCTGCTCGGCCTGCGCTACGAGGGGCAGATGATCCAGGTCGACGGTCGGCAGGTGAAGGCCGGCGCGTTCCCCATCTCGATCGAGACCCGGGAGATGGAGCGGCTGGCCGAGGATCCGGCGATCCAGGCCCGGGCCAAGCAGATCCGCGAGGAGCTGGGCAACCCGAAGACGATCATCCTGGGCGTCGACCGGCTCGACTACACCAAGGGCATCGAGCTACGACTCAAGGCCTTCCGCGAACTTCTTGCTGACGGAAAGTTGACAGTTCCGGACGCGGTTATGGTGCAGGTCGCCACGCCCAGCCGTGAGCGCGTGGAGCACTACCAGGCACTTCGGGTGAAGGTGGAACGCGAGGTTGGCCGGATCAATGGCGAATTCGGCCGGGTCGGCGTGCCGGCGGTGCATTACCTCCATCAGTCGTACAGTCGCTCCGAACTGGCCGCGATGTACGTCGCGGCCGACGTGATGATGGTGACCCCGCTGCGAGACGGAATGAATCTGGTGGCCAAGGAGTACGTCGCATCGCGCGCCGACCAGGGCGGCGCGCTCGTGCTCAGTGAGTTCGCCGGCGCCGCCACCGAGCTGCGCCAGGCGTTCCTGTGTAATCCGCACGACCCGGACGCGGTGAAGGACGCGTTGCTCCGGGCCGTGCACATCGAAAAGCCCGAAGCCCGTCGTCGGATGCGCGTCATGCAGCGCCATCTGCGCAGCCACGACGTGGGCCACTGGGCCAAGTCCTTCCTCAGCGAGCTCGGTGTCCCCGATACGGAGGCTGCGTGACCCCGCCCGCCGCCGCCACCGCACCCGGTGGCGTGCTCGACCCGGAACTGCGCGCCGCCATCGGCCGCATCGCCCGGATCCCCCAACTCCTCGTCGCCTGTGACTACGACGGCACGCTGGCGCCGATCGTCGAGGACCCGACCAAGGCCGTGCCGCTGCCCGAGTCGGTGGCCGCCGTACGCGCCCTGGCCTCGCTGCCGCAGACAAGCGTGGCGGTGGTCTCCGGACGCGCGCTGCGCGACCTGGCCACACTCTCCCGGCTGCCGAGCGAGGTGCACCTCGTCGGCAGCCACGGCTCGGAGTTCGACATCGGTTTCGTCGAGCGCCTCACCCCCGAGCTGATCGCGGTCCGGCACCGGCTCCGCCAGGAACTGCGGGACATCGCCGCCGCGCACCCCGGGGTCCGCCTGGAACGCAAGCCGGCGAGCGTGGCCGTACACACCCGGGGGGTTGACCCGCAGATCGCCGCCGCGGCCGTGGAAGCGGTCCGCAACGGCCCCGCCACCTGGGACGACGTCACCGTCACCCAGGGCAAGGAGGTGATCGAGCTGTCGGTGGTGGCGACCCACAAGGGCACCGCGGTCGACCAGCTCCGCACCCAGCTCGCGGCCGGCGCGGTGCTGTTCATCGGCGACGACGTCACCGACGAGAACGCGTTCGGCAACCTCCAGGGGCCGGACGTCGGCATCAAGATCGGTCCCGGGGACACCCAGGCCGACTACCGGGTGGCCGAGCCGATCGAGGCGGCCCGCGCGCTGGGGCTGCTGCTGGAGACCCGGCGGCACTGGCTCTTCGGCGAGCGGGCGGTGCCGATCGAACGGCACTCGATGCTCGCCAACGGGCGCACGGTCGCGCTCGTCACCCCGGAAGCCAAGATCACCTGGCTGTGTCACCCGAAACCGGACTCGGCGGCCATCTTCGCCGACCTGGTCGGCGGCAGCCCGGCCGGGCACTTCACGGTCGGCCCGGAGCGCGGCGGCATCCCGCTGGGCCAGCGCTACCGCAGCAACACGATGACCGTGGAGACGCGCTGGTCCGGCCTGACCGTCACGGACTGGCTGGACCTGCCCGTCCGCCAGACCACGCCGGACGACCCCGCCGTGGTCAGCGGCGACTCGACCCTGGTCCGGGTGCTCAGCGGCACCGGTCGGGCCCGCGTCGAGTTCGCGCCGCGCCCCGAGTTCGGCCAGGTCGCGGTGCAGCTCCAGCCGCTCGACGACGGGCTGCTGGTGCTCGGCTCCAACGAGCCGGTCGCGCTGCACTCCCCCGGCCTGGAGTGGGAGGTCACCAACGACGCCGGGTACGAGACCGCGAAGGCGGTGGTGGATCTCTCCGCCGTCGGCGGGCAGGTGGTGCTGGAGCTGCGCTTCGGCACGCAGAGCCTGGAACCGCACCGGGTGCCGATCCACGAACGGCAGGCCGCCGCCGAGCAGCCCTGGAAGGACTGGGTGGCCTCGCTGCGGCTGCCCGCCACCGCCCGGGACCTGGTCGCCCGCAGCGCGCTGACCCTGCGCGGGCTCTGCCACGAGCCGACCGGCTCGATCCTCGCCGCGGCGACCACGTCGCTCCCCGAGGAGCTGGGCGGGGTCCGCAACTGGGACTACCGCTACTGCTGGCTGCGGGACGCGGCGATGACCGCCCGGTCGCTCGTCGACCTCGGCTCCACCGAGGAGGCCGAAGGGCTGCTGCGCTGGATCGACGGCGTGGTGGAGCGCACCGGCGGGCACCCGGAGCGGCTGCACCCGCTCTACACCGTCGACGGTTTCGAGCTGGGCGCCGAGGCGGTCATCGACACGCTGCCCGGCTACGCCGGCTCCCGGCCGGTCCGGGTCGGCAACCTCGCCAACCACCAGCTCCAGCTCGACGTCTTCGGCCCGGTGGCCGACCTGATCGCCGCCGTGGCCGACGCCCGCGGCTCGGTCCGGGACGACGAGTGGCGGGTGCTGGAGAACATGGTCGAGGCGGTACGCCGCCGCTGGCACGAGCCCGACCACGGCATCTGGGAGGCCCGCCTCCCACCCCGGCACCACGTGTTCTCCAAGGTCATGCTCTGGATGACGGTCGACCGGGCGCTGCAGGTGGTGCGGCAGCACGGCGGCGAGGACCGGCCGGAGTGGGTCGAGCTGCGCGACCGGATCGGGGCCAACGTGCTGGAGCACGGCTGGCACCAGGACGTGGAGGCGTACAGCGTCGCGTACGGGCACGACGAGATGGACGCCTCGTCGCTCTGGATCGGCCTGTCCGGCCTGCTCCCCGGCGACGACCCGCGCTTCCTCTCCACCGTGCTCAGGATCGAGGCGGACCTGCGCAGCGGCCCGGTGGTCTACCGCTACCACTGGGACGACGGCCTGCCCGGCCGGGAGGGCGGCTTCCACATCTGCACGGCGTGGCTGATCGAGGCGTACCTGCGCACCGGCCGCCGCACCGACGCCGAGGAGCTGTTCGCCCAGATGGTCGACACGGCCGGGCCGACCGGCCTGCTGCCGGAGCAGTACGACCCGCTGGCCGAGCGCGGGCTGGGCAACCACCCGCAGGCCTACAGCCACCTCGGGCTGGTCCGCTGCGCGCTGCTGTTGGACAACATGCTCAAGCAGTAGCCGAGAACGTGACGCGGCCCGGGACCACCACGGTTCCGGGCCGCGCCGCGTTTCACCGGGTCAGCGCGTCCACCACGTCGCCGACGACCACGATCGCCGGTGGGCGGAACGCGGCGGCCTCGACGTCGGCGGCGACCGCGGCGAGCGTGGAGCGGAGCGTGCGCTGCGCCGCCGTGGTGCCCTCCTGGATCACCGCGACCGGGGTGTGCGGCGGCTTGCCGTGCGCGATGAGCGTGGCGGCGATCGCGGCCAGGTTCTTCAGGCCCATCAGGATCACCAGGGTGCCGCGCAGCCCGGCCAGCGACTCCCAGTGGACCAGCGAGGCCGGCGCGTCCGGCGCGACGTGGCCGGAGACCACGGTGAACTCGTGCGCCACCGCCCGGTGGGTCACCGGCACCCCGGCCACCCCGGGCACCGCGATCGCGCTCGTCACCCCGGGCACCACGGTCACCGGCACGCCCGCCTCGGCGCAGGCGAGCAGTTCCTCGCCGCCCCGGCCGAAGACGTACGGGTCGCCGCCCTTGAGCCGGACCACGACCCGGCCGGCCCTGGCACGGTCCACCAGGATGCGGTTGATCTCCTCCTGGGCGCGCGACGGCCCGTACGGGATCTTCGAGGCGTCGACCAGCTCGACGTCCGGCCGCAACTCGTCCAGGAGCAGCCCGGGGACGAGGCGGTCGGCGACCACCACGTCGGCCTCGGTGAGCAGCCGCCAGCCCTTCACGGTGATCAGCTCCGGGTCACCCGGCCCCGAACCCACGAGCGCCACCCGCCCGCCGGAGGCGTTAAGCGGGGCCCCCTCCTCTACCGAATCCGTTAACCGGGGCCCCTTCCTTGCGCTGAGGAGGGTGCGGATGGCGTCGCGGACGCGCGTCGCGCGGCGGGGGTCGCCGCCGCCCAGGACGGCCACCGTGACCGGGCCGTGCCGGGTCACCGCGGGCGTCCACGCGCTGGCCGCCACCCGGTCGTCGGCCCGGACGCAGAAGATCCGGCGCTCGGCGGCGGCGGCGCTTACCGCCGCCGCGGGGGCCCGGTCGTCCACCGCCACCTGCACCAGCCAGGCGCCGTCCAGATCAGCGGCGGCGAACCGGCGCGGCTCCCAGCGCAGCCGCCCGGCGTCGGCGTGCGCGCGCAGCGCCGGGGTCAGCTCGGGCGACACCAGCAGCACGTCCGCGCCGGCGTCCAGCAGCGCGGGCACCCGCCGGGTGGCCACCGCTCCCCCGCCCACCACGACCACCCGCCGGCCGGCCAGCCGCAACCCCAGGGGGTACGGGCTCGGCTCGCTCACTTCTCGGCCACCCCGGCCGCGTCGAACGTGGCCACCTCGTGCAGCACCCGGACCGCCCCGGTGACCACCGGCAGGGCGAGCAGCGCCCCGGTCCCCTCGCCGAGCCGCAGCCCCAGGTCGATCAGCGGGTCGAGCCCGAGGTGCCGCAGCGCCACCGTGGCGCCCGGCTCGGCGCTGCGGTGCCCGGCCACCATGGCGCCCACGGCGTCCGGCGCGAACGCGGCGGCGGCGAGCGCGGCGCTCACCGCGATCACGCCGTCGAGCAGCACCGGCACCCGGCGCGCGGCAGCGCCGAGGATCAGCCCGGCCAGCGCGGCGTGCTCCAGCCCGCCGACCGCCGCGAGGACACCGAGCGGGTCGGCCGGGTCGGGCGCGTGCCGCTCCAGCGCGGCCCGCACCACGTCGACCTTGCGGGCGTACGTCCCGTCGTCCACCCCGGTGCCCCGGCCGGTCGCCGCCGCCGCGTCCACGCCGGTGAACGCGGCGACGAGCGCGGCGGCCGGGGTGGTGTTGCCGATGCCCATGTCGCCGGTGAGCAGGATGCCCGCGCCGGCGTCGACAAGTTCGCCGGCGATCCGGATGCCGGTCTCCACCGCCGCCCGGGTCTCGTCCCGGGTGAGCGCGGCGGTGACCGTCAGGTCCCGGGTGCCGGCGCGCACGTTCGCCGCCACCAGGCGCGGCCCGACCGGATCGGCGGGCGTCGCCACGAGATCGGCGGGCGCGAGCGGGGTGGCCACGCCGACGTCCACCACGGTGACCGAGGCGCCGGCCTGCCGGGCGAACGCGTTGACCACCGCGCCGCCGGCCAGGAAGTTGCCGATCATCTGGGCGGTGACCTCCTGCGGCCACGGGCTGACGCCCTGGGCGTGCACCCCGTGGTCGCCCGCGAAGATCGCCACCGCAGCCGGCCCGGGCAGCGGCGGCGGGCAGGCCCCGGCCAGCCCGGCCAGGCGCTCCGAGAGCGGTTCCAGGGCGCCGAGCGAGCCGGGGGGCTTGGTCAGCCGGCCCTGGAGCTCGCGGGCCGCCGCCATGGCGGTCTCGTCCAGCGGCCGGATCGCCGCGACGGTGGACTCCAGCATCATGCCTCCAGGATCCGTGCCAGCGTGTCGATGAACGCGTCGGTGGTGGCCGGGTCGCGCACCGCGATCCGGAGCCAGTCCGGCCCGAGGCCGGGGAACGTGTCGCCCCGGCGTACCGCCCAGCCCTGCTCGCGCAGGCGGTCCCGCACCGCCGCGGCGCCGGGGGTGTGGATCAGGACGAAGGCGCTTGCCGGCTGCCCCGCCACGCGTACCCCGGGCAGGCCGGACACGCCGGTGACCAGGTGGTCGCGGTCGGCGGCGAGTGCGGCGGCGATCGCGCGTTCGGCCGCGACGGCGACCGGCGCGGCGCATGCGGTGGCGGCGGCGAGCGCCGGGGTGGAGACGGCCCAGAGCGGCTGGGCGGCGGCGAACCGGGCCAGCAGCCCGGCGTCGCCGAGCAGGTAGCCGATCCGCAGCCCGGCCAGCCCCCAGGTCTTGGTGAGGCTGCGGACCACCACGAGGCCGGGCAGGTCGCGGCGGGCGGCGAGCGACTCGGGCTCGCCGTCGGCGCCGGGAGCGATCGTGGTGTCGGCGAACGCCTCGTCCACCACGAGCACCCGGCCGGGGCGGGCCAGCGCGGCGATCGTGTCCGCCGGATGCAGCACCGACGTCGGGTTGGTGGGGTTGCCGACCATGACCAGGTCGGCGTCGGCGGGGATCCGGGCCGGGTCGAGGCGGAACCCGTCGGCCGGGTCGAGCAGCACCCGGTCCACCCGGTGGCCGGCGGCGCGTAGGGCGGCCTCCGGCTCGGTGAACTGCGGGTGCACCACGATCGGGTGGCGGGCGTCGCGCAGCGCGCGGGCGATCAGCACGAAACCCTCGGCCGCGCCGGCGGTGAGGAGTACCTCCTCCGGGGGTCGCCCGTGTCGGTGACCGACGGCGGCGCGGGCGGGCGCCGGGTCCGGGTACGCGGCCAGTTCGCCGAGCGCGGCGGTGAGCGGGTCGGCCAGCCAGTCGGGCATCGGCGCGCGGCGCACGTTGACGGCCAGGTCCACCAGGCCGGGCGTGACCTCGGCGTCCCCGTGGTGGCCCAGGTCGGGCTCGGCGGGCGCGGCGGGCGCTGTGTGCCCGGCAGGCGCGATGGGCTCGGCGGGCGCGGCGGGCGTCACCGTCGCGGCGACGGTCCCGGTCGGTGTTGCGGGCATGACCGCGATCCTGCCGGGAAGCCGCCGCCCGGGACAGCGCATCCGGGCGTGCGTCGCGTCACGGCCCACCCGTTTATGAATTCTTCTCATTTCCGAATCGGAAATGTCATAGCTTGACCCAGTGAGCAACCGACCCCTTGCCTCTGCTGGTCGTGCCGTGCCCCTCCTACGCGCCGGGCTGATCGCCGGCATCGTCGTCGCCGCCGCGATGTACCCGCTGGCCGCCGCTACCGGCATCGGCGCGAAGGCCACCGCGCACGCCGTGCAGCAGAAGACGAGCATCCTCAAGACCGCCCTGCCGGCCGAGACCTCGTACGTCTACGCGCCCGACGGCCGGACCGTGCTGACCATGTTCTACGAGGAGTACCGGCAGTACACCAAGATCGAGAACATGTCGCCGAACATCCAGCAGGCGATCGTCGCCGCCGAGGACAACCGCTTCTACCAGCACCACGGCGTCGACCCGAAGGGCGTGGCGCGCGCCTTCGTCTCCAACGCCCGCTCCGGCGGTGTCTCCCAGGGCGCCTCCACCCTCACCATGCAGTACGTCCGGATGGCCCTGCGGGACAGCGCCAGCACCCCGAAGGAGGTCCAGGAGGCCACCCAGCAGACCAGCCTGCGCAAGGTCAAGGAGATGCGCATGGCGCTCGACATCGAGAAGCACCTGACCAAGGACCAGATCCTGGAGCGCTACCTCAACTCGGCCTACTTCGGCCACCGCGCGTACGGGATCTACGCCGCCTCGCAGATCTTCTTCTCGAAGACACCCGCCACGCTCAGCCCGGTCGAGGCCGCCACGCTGGCCGGGCTGGTCAAGTCCCCGTCGGAGTACGACCCGATCACCTCCGACCAGAAGGACGCCACCGCCCGGCGCAACTACGTGCTGGACAACATGTCCCGCCTCGGATACCTGTCGCCGGACGCCGCCGCGTCGGCCAAGGCCCAGCCGATCACGCTGAAGCTGACCGACCCGCCGAACGACTGCGCCGCGATCGACGGCGCGCACCGGAGTTGGGGCTTCTACTGCGACTATCTGAAGAACTGGTGGAGCGCGCAGCCCGCGTTCGGCGAGAACCGCCTGGAACGGATGGACAAGCTGCGTCGCGGCGGCTACCGGATCGTGCTCGCGCTCGACCCGAAGGCCCAGGCGGCGGCCGAGAAGAATGTGGGCGCAAAGGACAACACCGGCAGCCCGTTCGCCAACGGGATCGTGGTCGCCGAACCCGGCACCGGGCGGATCAAGGCGATGGCGGTGAACCGGAACTACTCGCTGGACCTGGCCGAGAACCCGAACAGCTCGAATCCGGAGGCCGGCCCGAAGGTCAAGGCGAACTACCCGAACACGGTGGCGCCGCTGCTCGGCGGTGGGACGCTCCCCGGCTACCAGGCCGGCTCGACGTTCAAGATGTTCCCGATGCTCGCCGCGCTCAACGCCGGGATGCCGCTGTCCACCGCGTACGACTCGCCGTACAAGTACCAGTCCGCGGTCTACGACGGGTGGGCGCCGTCGAACGCCAGCGCCGCGATGACCGGCCGGCAGACCATGTGGTCCGGGTTCGGCAAGTCGGTGAACACCTACTTCGTCCAACTGGAGGAGAAGGTGGGCGCGGACGCCGGGGTGCGCCTGGCCGAGCAGTTGGGGCTGCGCTGGCGCACCGACGTGGACAAGGAGCAGGCGTCACCGGGCAAGGCGAAGAAGTGGGGCGCGTTCACGCTCGGCGTCTCCGACGCCACCCCGCTGGAGATGGCGAACGCGTACGCGGCCGTGGCGGCCGACGGGCGCTACTGCGAGGCGATCCCGGTCAACGCGATCATGAACCGGGACGGCACGCCGGCCACCTGGTCCACCCCGGGTGGGGTGCAGCGGGAGGTGGCCAAGCCCCGGTGCCGTCAGGTCGTGAGCGCCGACGCCGCCCGGGCGGCCACCGACGCGGCGCGCTGCCCGACCGGCGACACCCCGGCCAAGGGGAGCTGCGGCGGCTGGTCGACGGCGGACAGCGTCCGGAAGACGGTCGGCCGGCCGGTCGCCGGCAAGACCGGCACCACGGACAGCACCCGGTCGGCGTGGTTCGTCGGCTACACGCCGGAGCTGGCGGCGGCGAGCTTCATCGCCGATCCGGACAATCCGTTCAACGCGGTGGGCGACGGCCAGTCCCAGGTCCCGGTGAACGCGGTGGCGCAGACGCTGCGCGACGCCCTGAAGGGCCAGCCCACCCGCCAGTTCACCCCGCCCTCCGACCAGATCGTCGGCTGACCTCTCGGTCTGCCCGGGGGTGCGCCCGGGTCAGTTGATCAAGGAGTTTGCGTCCGGGACCACCTGATCCCCGACGCGAACTCCTTGATCGACGTCGCCGCCCCGGGCGGGCGGCCGGGCGGGGTCAGGCTGGGGTGGGGGTGGGGGCTGCGGCGGCGGTTGCCAGGCGGTGGGCGATGCCGGGGAGCGCGGCCCAGTGCGGCACGAGCTGGGAAGCGTGCACGGCCTGGCGCACGAAGCCCTCCGGGGTGCCGCCGCCCCACTGCCACGCCGGCCGGTCACCGGCCCGCGGGGTGAGCACGGCGGCGTGCTGCTTGTGCCCGGTCACCGTGACGCCCGCCGGCGCCACCACGCTGCCGGTGACCGCGGTCGCCTCCCGGTAGCCGACCACCAGGCCGTCCCGGACCGTGCCGACCGCGTCGAGCACCCCGCACATCGGCTGGCCGTCCAACTCCCGGGCCAACCAGAGCAGGCCCGCGCCCTCGGCGACCACCGGGCGGCCCGAGCGGGCCAGCTCGGCCACCGCGATGCAGAGCCGGCGGTTGGTGGAGAGCTGCTCCGCGTACGCCTCCGGAAGCCCGCCACCGACGACGAGCGCGCGGGTCCCGGCGGGCAGCGCCTCGTCGCGCAGCGGGTCGAGCGTGACCACCTCGACCCCGGCGGCGCGCAGCAGCTCGGCGGTCTCGGGGTGGCTGTAGCTGCCGGCCGGGCCGCCGGCGAGCGCGACCACCGGCCGCTCGGCGGACGTGGCCGGCCCCTCCGCCGGCTCCGGCGACCAGGGCTCGACGGTCAACGCGGGCGCCGAGCGGGCAAGCGTCAGCAGCCGGTCCAGGTCGACCGTGGCGGCCACCGCCTCACCGAGGCGGCGCACCCCGCGCTCGGCCTCGGCGTCACCGCGCACCACAGGCGCCGTGCCGTGCCGGCGGGCCGGCAGCACCGGGGGCAGCTCGTGCCGGCGCAGCGCGCCGTAGACCGGCACCCCGACGTCGTCGAGCGCCTCGCGCAGCAACGTCTCGTGTCGCGGTGAAGCCACCCGGTTGAGGATCACGCCGCCCAGCCAGAGCTGCTCGTCGTACGCCCGGAAGCCGTGCACGAGCGCGGCCACCGACTGGCCCATCGCGGCCACGTCCACCACCAGCACCACCGGGCTGCGCAGCGCGGTGGCGACGGCGGCGGTGGACTCGCTCTCCGGCCGACCGGCCACCGAGTCGTAGAGCCCCATGGTGCCCTGGACCAGCGCGAACCCGGCCCCGGCCGCGCCGTGCGCGAAGAGCGGGGCGATCCGCTCCGGGCCGACCAGCCGGGGGTCGAGCGTGCGGCCGGGACGGCCGGCGGCCAGCCCGAGGTACGCCGCGTCCACCTGGTCCGGCCCGACCTTGAACCCGGCCACCGCCAGCCCTCGGTCACCGAGGGCCGCGAGCAGGCCGAGGGAGAGTGCGCCGGTGCCGTGCCCCGAGGAGGGCGCGCTCAGCACGACGCGCGGCACGTCGGTCATCATCGACTCCTGGGTCCCGGGGATTTCCGCCCGCGTGACCCTACCCGCCCGGTGCGGTCTACGCGGTCCGCCCGCCGTCGCTTTCCCGCCCGGCCGCGGAAGTGTGCCCGCTCATACGGGTAGCCTTGGCAATCGTGTACCGGTTCCTGCTGACCCCGCGCTGGCTCGGCTACCTGGCGCTGACGCTGGTGGCCGCCGCGGTGATGGTGTTCCTCGGCAACTGGCAACTGGACCGCTACCACGGCCGGACGGCGATCAACGACCGGATCGACGCCGGCGCCACCATGACCCCCGCGCCGCTGCGTGACGCGCTGCCCGCGCCGGCCGGCGGCCCCGGCAACGTGGGCCCCGCCCCGGCCGAGCGGCTCACCTGGAGCCGGGTCACCGCCACCGGCCGCTACGACAGCGCCAACGTCGTCCTGGTCCGCGGCCGGACCGTCGACAGCACCGTCGGCTTCGAGGTGCTGACCCCGCTGGTCCTGGCCGACGGCAGCGCGGTGCTCGTGGACCGCGGCTGGATCCCACCGGTCCCGGGCGGCGCCGCGACCGTCCAGCCCGCGGTGCCGGCGGCGCCCACCGGCGAGGTGACCGTCACCGGCCGGGTGGTGGGCAGCGAGAGCGGCGGCGGTGGCGTCGCCCGGCGGGACGGCAAGCTGGAGGCCCGGCGGATCGACATCGCCCGCCTGGCGAAGCAGTTGCCCTACCCGGTGACCGGCGGATACGTGCTGCTGGACGGGCAGACCCCGGCCGCCGACCCGGCCTTCCAGGCGGTGCCGATCGGGCACACCAACAACTGGCAGAACTTCGGCTACGTGTGGCAGTGGTGGATCTTCGCGGTGATGAGCCTGGTCGGCTACGGCTGGGTGGCGCGCCGGGAGGCCCGCCGCCGCGCCGGCCTGGACGGCCCGCGCGTGCCCGTGGACCGCGCCGCCGATCCGGTGGACCGGGGGGCTTCGCCGGTGGACCGCGCCGCTTCGCCGGTGGACCGCGCCGCTTCGCCTGCGGACCAGGCCGCCGAGCCGGCGGAGCGGCTCAGCCGGTGACCCGGCCGGCGTGGATCGCCCGGACCGCGTCGATGGTGTCCGCCTCGGCGGCGGTCTTGTCGTCCCGATAGCGCACCACCCGGGCGAAGCGCAACGCCATCCCGCCCGGGTAGCGGCTGCTCGTCTGCACCCCGTCGAAGGCGATCTCGACCACCTGCTCCGGCCGCACCCGCACCACCCAGTCGCCC
The DNA here is from genome assembly GCF_027497235.1 of Micromonospora sp. WMMD1128. NCBI lineage: Bacteria > Bacillati > Actinomycetota > Actinomycetes > Micromonosporales > Micromonosporaceae > Micromonospora > Micromonospora sp. WMMD1128. Next base: position 1,000,802 of record NZ_CP114902.1, on the reverse strand, counting down.
TTCTCCACGGCCAGCGACAGGAACCGCTCGGTCTGCCAGCGCAACAGCTCGTCGGTCAGCCCCTTGAACGTCTTGCCGAGCATGACGAACTCGCCGGTGCCGGGGTCGCGGGCGCCCAGGTGCAGGTTGGACAGCCAACCCTGACGCCGGCCGCTGCCCCACTCGACGGCGAGCACCACCAGGTCGAGCGTGTGCCGGGGCTTCACCTTGACCCAGGCCGCGCCGCGCCGCCCCGCGTCGTAGGGCGCGGCCGGGTCCTTGACCACCACGCCCTCCTGGCCGGCGTCGACCGCGGCGGCGAACGCCGCGCCGGCCTGCGCCGCGTCGGCCACCTCCACCCGGCCGACGAGCAACGCCGGGTCGACCGCGCGGGCAAGCGTCGACCACCGCTCCCGCCCGGGCAGGTCGATCAGGTCGGCGCCGTCGAGGTGCAGCAGGTCGAAGAAGTACGGCGTGAGCACCGGCTCGCCGGCCCGCTCGGCGGCGGCGAGCACGGCGGGCGCGACCGGGCTGCCGCCGGTGGTGCTGGGCGTGGTGCGCCGCGCCGCGTGGCTCGACGTCTGCTGGAACGGCAGCGGCCGGCCGGCGGCGTCCAGCCCGATCGCCTCGCCGTCGAGCACCAGCTCGCGGGCGGGCAGCGCGCGGACGGCGGCCACCACCTCGGGCAGCCGGCCGGTGATCTCGTCGAGGCTGCGGGTGAAGACCGCGATGTCCGCCCCGGAGCGGTGCACCTGGATGCGGATGCCGTCGAGCTTGACGTCGACCACGGCCGGCGCGCCGGTGGCGGTGAGCGCCTCGTCGACAGTGGGCGCGCTCTGCGCCAGCATCGGCGCGAGCGGACGGCCCACCTGGAGCCCGAACCCGGCCAGCGCGGCGGCGCCACCGGTGAGCGCCGCGCTTGCCACCGCCCGCAGGTCACCGGCGAGCAGCAGGGCCCGCCGGACGGCCGTGACCGGCACGTCGGCGGCCCGGGCCACCGCCTCGGCGAGCAGGCCGGCCTGGGCGCCCTGGCGCAGCTCGCCGCGGAACAGCCCGGCCAGCAGCCGCTGCTCGTCGGCGGTCGCCGCGGCGAAGAGCCGGCCGACCAGCTCCCGCCGCCGGGCCTGCGAGCCGGCACCGGCGACCCGGGAGATCTCGTCGATCGCCGCGTCGACCGCGCCCACGGTCAGGGTCGGCACGGCCGCCGGTGGGGGCAGGTCACGCAGGCCCGCCCAGCCCACACCGGTCTGCCGCTGCCGCAGCTCACCGGCGAGGTAGCCGGCGCCGGCCGGGATCTCGGTCGGGTCGAGCCCGCGCAGCGCGGCGGCCAGCAGCTCCACCTTGGCCCGCCGGCCGCCGGTGGCGCCGACCGCGGCCGAGGTGGCCGCCAACTCCGCGAAACGCACGCCCACATCCTGCCAGTCACCTGCGACAACCCGGGCGCTTCCGGCAACCCGCGCGGGTGCGGGTCCGTGGAGTCGGGCCGAGATCTTGGTACGAAACGGCCCCTCCTGGGGCACTTTCGTACCAAGATCTCTGGCGGTCCCGGCCGGTCAGGCCGAGACCGGCTCCTCGACCCGCAGGCCGCGCCCGCGCACCCCCTCGGCGACCCGGGTGAGCAGCGCGTCGAGCGTGACCAGCGTGGCCGAGAGCTCACCGAGCTGTTCCTTGAGCGTGGCCTCGGGCCACGCGGAGACGTCGACGTCCCCCAGAGCACGGACGGCGGCCTGGAGCCGCGCCATCTCGTCGTTCGTACGCATGTTCGAAAGGCTATAACACCCGGCCAGGCGACACACCGCAAACTCCGACATCCATCCCGAAGTTACGGTTCTGACACCTCACGTGTCGGTGTCGGACGTTAAGCGGGGCCCCCGCCTATGCAGAATGCGTTAAGCGGGGCCCCCGCCTTACACCTCCGCCACCTTGGCCAGCAGCAACGCCTCGGCCAGGCAGACCCGGGCGAACTCGCCCAGGTGCAGGCTCTCGTTCGGCCCGTGCGCCCGGGCGTGCGGGTCCTCCACGCCGGTCACCAGGATCGCCGCCTGCGGGAACATCTCCTGGAACGTGGCGATGAACGGGATCGAGCCGCCCACCCCGATGTCGACCGGGTCGGTGCCGTCCCACGCGGCCCGGAACGCCGCCCGCGCCGCGTCGAACATCGGCCCGCCGGCGTCGATCACGCAGGGCGCGCCGTCGTGCTCGAACGTCACCGTCACCTGCGCGCCCCACGGCGCGTTCCGCTCCAGGTGGGCGGTGAGCGCGGCGTACGCCTTCTTCGGGTCGTCGCCCGGCGCCAGCCGTACGCTCAGCTTCGCCTTCGCGGCCGGGACCAGCGCGTTCGGCGCCTCCCCGGTGGCCGGCGCGTCGATGCCGAGGATCGCCAGCGCCGGCTTGGTCCAGAGCCGGTCGGTGATCCGGCCGGTGCCGAACAGCCGCGCGCCGTCGACCAGGCCGGCCTCCGCGCGGAACCGGTCCTCCGGGTAGTCGACGCTCGCACCCGCGCGCCCGGCCAGCCCGTCCACCGCCACGTCACCGGCGTCGTCGTGCAGCGTGCCGAGCAGCCGCACCAGCGCGGTGAGCGCGTCCGGCACTGCGCCGCCGAACATGCCGCTGTGCACCGCGTGGTCGAGCGTGCGCACCTCCACGAAGCAGTTCACGATGCCGCGCAGCGAGGTGGTCAGCGCCGGGACCCCGACGTCCCAGTTGGTGGAGTCGGCGATCACGATGACGTCCGAGGCCAGGTCGTCACGGTGCTCGGCGAGCAGCCGCTCCAGCGAGTCCGAGCCGTACTCCTCCTCGCCCTCGACGAACAGCACCACGCCGACCGGCAGCCGGTCGCCGTACGCCCGCAACGCGGCCACGTGCGCCATGATGCCGGCCTTGTCGTCGGCCGCGCCCCGGCCGTAGAGGCGGCCGTCGCGCTCCACCGGCTCGAACGGGTCGGACTCCCACAGCGCCAGGTCGCCGACCGGCTGCACGTCGTGGTGGGCGTAGAGCAGCACGGTGGGCGCGCCGGCCGGGGCCGCCTTCGTCCCGATCACCGCCGGCTGGCCGCCGGAGCGGACGATCCGGGTGTCCAGGCCGCAGCCGCGCAGCAGCTCCGCCACCGCCTCGGCGGAGCGCTCCACGTGCGAGTGGTCGAAGCCCTCGAAGGCGATGCCCGGGATGCGGACGAGTCGCTCCAGGTCGGCACGGACACCTGGTAGTTCGCGCGCGACGGCGGCCCGTACCTCGGACTCGGAGATGATCGGAGTGGTCATGACCGGAATCGTATGCCGGCCTTACCCGGCCACACCGTCCGAGCCCGGTCGCCGCCCGGCCACGCCGTCCGAGCCCGGTCGCCGCCCGGCCCGCACGTAGTAGCGGTCCGGATCGTGCGGCACGTCGGGGGCGCCGTCGACGACCAGGTCCACCGCGGCCCGCGTACCGTCGGCGGCGAAGTGCGCCCGCTCCCCGGCGTGCCAGCGGCGCAGCTCGGGCAGGATCCGCGCGCCGTCGCGGGCCAGCGCCCGGGACAGCCGCAGCCCGGCCGGCGCGGTGACCAGCACGGCAAGCGTCAGCTCCGGGCGTATGGCGGCGCGCGCCGCGCTCACCCCCTCGACGATCAGCACCGGCGCGGCCGGCACCGGCACCACCCGGTCGGCGAAGCGGCGGCGGACCCAGCTGTACCGGCGGTAGCCGCCCGCCCGGCCGGCGCGCACCGGCCCGAGCACCCACTCCTCCAGGCGGTCCCAGAACGTGAGCTGGTCGTCCCAGCCGTCGAGCAGGTCGTCGGTGCGGACCAGCGGCGGCCGGCCGCCGCCCGGCACCGCCGCGAGCGCGTCCGCGAGGCGCGTCGCGAACACGCTCTTGCCCGCGCCGCTCGGCCCGTCGACCGCCACCAGTCGGGTACGCCCCAACCGTGCCGGCCCGGCCAGCACCCGGCGGGCCAACCCGGTGTACGCCTCGACCACCGCCACGTTCACCCGACCGACGTTAACGTTCCCCCGTCCGCTGGATCCTGCGACCCGGGCGGGCCGTTTCGCCAGGCGACGTGGCGGTGCCGCGGGCATGATCTGGGGGTGCTCCATGACGTGATGTGTCCGGGCGTCGACGCCCTTCTGGAACAGGCCCGCGCCGGTCTCCGCCGGCTCACTCCACACGAGACGGTCGAGGCGGTACGCGGCGGCGCGCTGCTGATCGACACGCGCACCGAGACGCAGCGTCGCGAGGAGGGTGAGCTGCCCGGCGCGATCGTCATCGACCGCACGGTGCTGGAGTGGCGGCTCGACCCGGCGAGCGCGTGGCGCATCCCGGAGGCGACCGGGTACGACCGGGAGATCGTGGTGGTGTGCCGGCAGGGCTACAGCTCCAGCCTGGCCGCCGCCAGCCTCCAGACGCTCGGCCTGCGCCACGCCACCGACATGATCGGCGGCGTGCAGGGCTGGCGGGAAGCGGGGCTGCCGATGTCCGACCGCCCGGCCGACGTGCGGCCCTGACCCCTCAGCCGGGTGCGCCGGGTGGCACGAACGGCAGGCCGGGTGGCGGGCCGGACTCGATCAGCCGCCACAGCGCGTCGGTGTCGAGGTGTTCCTCCACCAGGTCGCCGAGCAGGTCGAGCGTCCGCTCCCGGGCCGCCGCGAACGACGTGTCCGGCGCGACCTTGAAACCGGTCCGCCCGGCCGCGCCGGCGACCTCGGTGAGGAACCGCCGACGGAACGCGTCGGAGGAGAAGGCGCCGTGCCAGTGCGTCCCGTACACCGTGCCGAGCCGGGCGCCCTCGCCGGCGCCGTCGGCATACCGCAGCAGCGGCGGCAGGCCCGGGTCGGCGGCGGAGACCCGACCGTGGTGGATCTCGTACCCGTGCACAGGCACGTCCGCGTCGCCGGCCGCCGTGCCCTCGGCCCGGCGGACCGTCTTGCGCCTGTCGAACGTGACCTCGACGGGCAGCAGCCCGAGGCCGGGGACGCTGCCCCGGCGGCTCTCCACCGGGTCGTGGATCGCCCGACCGAGCATCTGGAACCCGCCGCAGATGCCGAGCAGCGGGCGACCGGCGGCGGCGTGCGTCCGCACCGCGTCGGCCAGTCCGGTCTCCCGCAGCCAGGCCAGGTCGGCGACTGTCGACTTGGAGCCGGGGAGCACCACCAGGTCGGCGGCGGCCAGCTCGGCCGGCTCGACGGTCAGCCGGACCCGCACGCCGGGCTCGGTGGCCAGCGCCTCGACGTCGGTGGCGTTGCTGATCCGGGGCAGCCGGACCACCGCCACGTCGAGCCAGTCGGTGCCGCGCGGCGCCGCCGGTCGGCCGAGCACCCGCCCGTACGCGAGTGAGTCCTCCGCGTCCAGCCACAGGTCCAGCGCCCAGGGCAGCACCCCGTACGTGGGGCGGCCGGTGACCTGACGCAGCATGTCCAGCCCGGGCCGCAGCAACCCGAGGTCACCGCGGAACTTGTTGATCACAAACCCGGCGACGAGCGCCTGGTCGGCCGCGTCGAGCAGCGCCACGGTGCCGAACATCGAGGCGAACACGCCGCCCCGGTCGATGTCACCGACCACGATCGTGGGCAGCCCCGCCTGCCGGGCCAGCCCCAGGTTCACGTAGTCGCCGGCCCGCAGGTTGATCTCCGCCGGGCTGCCCGCGCCCTCGCAGATCACCACCTCGTACTCGGCGCGCAGCTCGGCCAGCGCCGCGTACGCGGTGGCGGCCAGCCGGGGTCGCAGCGCGTGGTAGTTGCCGGCGGTGACCGTGTCGACCGCCTCGCCGAGCAGCACCACCTGGCTGGCGAGGTCGCTGCCCGGCTTGAGCAGCACCGGGTTGAACCGCAGGTCCGGGGCGAGCCCGGCGGCGGCGGCCTGCATCGCCTGCGCCCGGCCCAGCTCGCCGCCCCGACCGTCCGGGCCGACCACCACGGCCGAGTTGTTCGACATGTTCTGCGCCTTGAACGGGGCGACCCGGACGCCCCGGCGGCGCAGCCAGCGGCAGATGCCGGCGGTGAGCACGCTCTTGCCGGCGTCCGAGGTGGTGCCGGCGACAAGCAGTCCCCCGCTCACCGCCCGCTCCCCCGACGCTCCGGCCGCCCTCCGACGCGGCCCGACCCGGCGTCGCCGGACGCGGCCCAGCCGCCGCGGGCGAGCGGACGCAGCCCGGCACGGCCCGACCCGGCGTCGCCGGACGCGGCCCAGCCGGCACGGGCGAGCGGGCGCAGCCCGCCGCGGGCGAGCGGGCGCAGCCCGCCGCGGGCGGCGGCGCCGGCCAGCCGGCCCACGGTGACTGGATAGAGCGCGGCCAGGCCGAGCGCGGCCAGGCCCACCGCGCCGGAGATCCGCGCCGCCCGCTTCAGGTGCCGCGCCTCCGGCCGGGGCCCGTCACCGAGGTACGGCCGCGTCTCGGACCGGCCGAAGTAGACGTTGCGCCCGCCCAGCCGCACGCCCAGCGCGCCGGCCATCGCCGCCTCGCACTGCCCGGCGTTCGGGCTCGGGTGGTCGGCCCGGTCCCGCCGCCACACGTGCCAGGCCGCGGCCCGGTCCCCGTGCGCCACCGGCGCGACGGCCACGGTGAGCAGCCCGGTCAACCGGGACGGCACCAGGTTCAGCAGGTCGTCCAGCCGGGCGGCCGGGGTGCCGAACCGCGCGTACCGGGGTGAGCGGTGCCCGACCATGGCGTCGAGCGTGTTCGCCGCCCGGTAGCCGAGCAGGCCCGGAAGCCCGGCGACCGCGCCCCAGAGCAGCGGCGCGACCACCGCGTCGGAGGTGTTCTCGGCGACCGACTCGACGGTGGCCCGGGCCAGCTCGGGTTCGTCGAGCGCGGACGGGTCCCGCCCGCAGAGGTGACCGAGGCGCGCCCGGGCGGCGGGCAGGTCGGCCCGGCGCAGCGCCCGCCCCATCACCCGGGACTCGTGCCGCAGCGTGCGCCCGCCCAGCACGGTCCAGGTGCCGGCGGCCACAAGCGCGACCCGGGCCACCGGATGACGCCGGGTGGCACGCGCGGCGGCGGCCCCGAGCAGCACCGGCGCACCGACTGCGAGCGCGGTGAACGCGACGCCCGCCGCCCGGTCGGGACGGTAGATCCGCCGCTCCAGGGCACCTGCCGCGCGCCCGAACCCGGCCACCGGATGCCACCTGCGCGGGTCGCCGAGCAGCGCGTCGAGCGCGTAGCCCGCCACCAGCCCGGTCGCGTTCGCCATGGCGGTCGCCTGCCGCACCCGTCACCACCTCCGGCCGGCCAGCCTAGCCGTACCGGTGGTTCACGGCGGTCCGTCCGCGCCGCGGCGGGAACGGTCGAGCCACGCCAGGAAGCGGTCCCAGAGGACGGCGGGTTCCGGCATCTCGTTCGGGTTGAGCCGGTAGAGATCACCGACCGCGTCGTGCAGCAGCACCGCCAGGTAGACCGCCAGCCCGACCATGTCTCCCTCGTACTCCCGCAGCAGCGCGGCCCGCGCCGGCGCGCCCGGACACGTCACCTGGAGCCGGAGATCGCCGCAAGATCCACTCCATCTCGCCGAGGTGGCGGGATCAACGCCCCACCGATGCCACCACCTCGCCGAAGTGGAGTCGACCTTGCATCGTCGCCAGCGGGTTGACCACGAGCGTTCGCCAGGCCCGGCGACATACGGGGACAAAACCATCGGCGGCTAGTCGCCACGGTCGCGTGACTGGTCACACCCGGCGAACCTGCGACCACAACGCCCTAGCATCGAGCATCGGAACACGGCGTTTGGTGGAGGGGGTCCGATGCGGCAGGCGCAGCGGCTGAAGAGTGTCCGGTACGACATCCGCGGCCCGGTGCTGCGCCGGGCGCAGGAGCTGGAGGCGGCCGGGCACCGGATCCTCAAGCTGAACCTGGGCAACCCGGCGCCATGGGGGCTGGCCACGCCGGAGCCGATCGTCGCCGACGTCGTGCAGAACATCGTGGCCGCGCAGGGGTACAGCGACGCGCGCGGCATCTATTCCGCCCGCGTCGCGGTGGCCCAGCACTACCAGACTCTCGGGGTGCCCGACGTGCAGCCGGACGACGTGCTGCTCGGCAACGGGGTCTCCGAGCTGATCGTGATGGTGCTCCAGGCGCTGCTGGACACCGGCGACGAGGTGCTGGTGCCGAGTCCGGACTACCCGCTCTGGACCGGCGCGGTGAACCTGTGCAGCGGTCGCGCGGTGCACTACCGGTGTGACGAGAGCGCGGACTGGGCGCCGGACCTGGAGCACATGGCGTCGCGGATCACCGACCGCACCCGCGCGCTCGTGGTGATCAACCCGAACAACCCGACCGGCGCGGTGTACTCCCGGGAGGTGCTGCTCGGCATGATCGAGCTGGCCCGCAAGCACGATCTGCTGATCTTCGCCGACGAGATCTACGACAAGATCGTGTACGAAGGCGCGACGCACCACACGCTCGCCGCGCTCGCGCCGGACGTGCCAGTGGTCAGCATGGGTGGCCTGTCCAAGGTCTACCGGGCCGCGGGCTTCCGCTCCGGCTGGCTCGCCACAAGCGGCTTCAGCGGCGGCGACTCGGACTACCTGGACGGGCTGCAACTGCTCGCCAACATGCGCGTCTGCCCGAACGTGCCCGCCCAGCACGCCATCCAGACCGCGCTCGGCGGCTACCAGAGCATCGAGGAGCTGACCCGTGCCGGAGGCCGCCTGCTGGAGCAACGTGACCACGCCTGGCAGTCCCTCGTCGACATCCCCGGCGTCGACTGCGTGAAACCGGCCGGCGCCCTCTACCTCTTCGCCCGCCTCGACCCCCAGGTCCACAAGATCCACGACGACGAGCGCCTGGTGATCGACCTCCTGGAGCAGCAGCACCTCCTGATCTCCCACGGCACCGGCTTCAACCTCGACACCCCGGACCACCTCCGCATGGTCTTCCTGGCCGCCACCGACGTCCTCGACGACGCCGTCTCCCGGCTCCGCACCTTCCTCTCCACCTACCACCAGTAGCGCCGCGGCGCGGCACCCGTCGTACGTGCGGGGTGGCGGCGTCGGCGTCGCCACCCCGCACCCCCGTCGCACGTCCGGACGGTCAGGCGGGCACCGGGGTACGCCGCCGGCCGCGACGCCCCGAGGCGGCCCGGCCGCCGACCGCCCCCTCGGCACCCGGGTCCGCGCCGGTCGACCCCGCACCCGCACGCCCCTCGACGACGGGCGGCTTCACCTCGGCCAGCTCGTCGTCCCCGGTGCTGACCGACTCGTCGCCCGTCTCGACGCCCAGCTCGTCCTCCTCCTCGGCACCCAGCCCGTCACCCGGCCCGACGCCCAGCCCTTCGCCCGTCCCGATGCCCGGCCCATCGCCCGTCCCGATACCCGGCCCGTCACCCGGCCCGATGCCCGGCCCATCGCCCGTCCCGATGCCCGGCCCATCGTCCGGCCCGACGCCCAGCCGCCCGCCGAGCCGGATGCCCTCGCCGCCGGCCAACGCGCCGGACCGGACCGTCCCGTCGCCGGTCAGGCCGCCGGGCCGCGTGCCGCCACCGGATCGCACGCCGCCGGGCTGGTCGTCGAACGGGTCGAATTCGACCGTCCGGCCGAGCGAGCCGGCGAGGCCGACCCGCGCCGGCTCGAACTCCGGCGGCGGGAAGTCGTCGTCGAACGGACGGTCGTCGAGCGTGGCGGGCGCCTCCTCGTCGGGCACCGCCTCGGTGAGCTCGCCGTGCACCCGCTGCTCCGCCTCGGCGTCCTCAACCGTGCTGGTGGTCGCGCGCGGCTGGTTACGCAGGAAGCGGGAACGCCCCCGGGACAGGTCGTGCCCGACCGCGATCGCCTCCAGCTCGTAGATCGTGCGGTGGTTGCCGGCCTCGTCGGTCCAGTCGCGGGTGTAGAGGCGGCCGGCGACGATCACCGGGTCACCCAGGGCCACCGAGGCGGCCACTCCCTCGGCCAGGCGTCGCCAGCAGTTGACGCGTACCCGAAGGCTGTTGCCGTCCACCCAGCGTCCGCTGTCGCGGTCGAGGCGGCGCGCGGTCGAGGCGACCTTGAAGTTGGCCACCAGCGTCCCGCTCTGGTTGGTCCGGCGCCATTCCGGCGCGGTCAGCACATTGCCGACGACCGTGACGTAGGTATCGAACATCGCCCCTCCCAGGGATCGGCTTGTCCGGGTCAGCGTGGGCCGAGTCGACCGGCCGGGGCCACCCGCCGGCCCCGAGCCTGTGGACAAGGACCGCCTTGTGGACAACCGCCTGATCAAGGCCCCGGTGTGATACGGCGACGGCGGAGTACCGGATCGTGACCGGCGGGAGGCGTTCCGGATTCAGGTCGGTTGGGTAAGTAATGATCAACCGAGAGAAAGGGAGCGCCGATGCTTCTCCGAGACGTCCGCGAGGCCCGGCGATGAGCGCCGTGGCGAACCCCGCGACCGTGGCCGAGTGCCTGCGGGTCGGTGCCGGGTTCTCCCAGGGCGACCGGAACTGGATCGCCGAGCAGTTCGCGACCCTGGACGCGCGGCTCGCCAGCTTCCACGCCGACGCCACCGAGCTTGAGGTGACCGTCAAGGACCGCGAGGCCCGGGGCCAGAAGGTGACCCTGGAGTGCTGGGTCGCCGGTCGGCAGAAGATCGTCACCACCTCGACCGAGGAGGATCTGCACGCCGCGCTCAACGACGTCCGGGACGACCTGCGCCGCAAGCTCAACGACTCGAAGACCCGGCAGGAGCCGCGCAACAACAAGCACCTGCGCCCCACGGAGCAGCCCCCGGCCGTCCCGATCGAGGACGCGCTGCGCCAGGACGCCGAGACCGCCTGAGTTCCCCGTACGCCCCCGCCCGCACGGTGCCGGCGGGCGGGGGTCCCACGCGGCCGACTCACCTGTGTTAGGCGGGGGCCCCGCTTAACCGTCAGTGTTAAGCGGGGCCCCCGCCTCTACCGAATGCGTTAACAAGGGCCCCCTCCTTACACCCCTACCGCCGGGTAGCTTGGCGGCGTACCGTCGCGGTCGTGGAACCGGACGTGCTGGGAGCGCCCTACGAGCGGCGGACGATCGAGCTGGGCACCGACGACGAGGGGCCGGTGGTCGCGACGCTGGTCCGCCGGCGCGCCGACCGCCCGACCGGCCGCGCCGTGCTCTACGTGCACGGCTTCGTCGACTACTTCTTCCAGACCCACGTGGCCGATTTCTTCGCCGAGCGCGGCTGGGACTTCTACGCCCTCGACCTGCGCAAGTATGGCCGTAGCCTGCTCCCGCACCAGACCCCGAACTTCTGCCGCGACCTCAGCGACTACTTCCCGGAGCTGGACGCCGCCGCCGAGATCATCCGCGCCGACGAGGGACACGAGACGCTGCTCGCCATGGGCCACTCCACCGGCGGCCTGATCATCTCGCTCTGGGCGCACGCCCGCCGCGAGGCCGGCCTGGTCGACGGCATCGTGCTGAACAGTCCCTTCTTCGACATCAACGCTCCCTGGCTGGTCCGTCGACCCCTCGCCGCCGCCGTCTCCCGCCTGGGCCGTCGGGCGCCGCAACGCATCCTGCCGTTCGGCCTGGGCACGGTGTACGGCGAGAGCCTGCACGCCGACCACCGGGGCGAGTGGCGGTACGACCTGGCGTGGAAGCCGCTCGCCGGGTTCCCGGTCCGGGTCGGCTGGCTGGACGCGATCCGCACCGGTCAGCGCCGGCTGCGGGCCGGGCTCGACATCGAGGTGCCGGTGCTGCTGGCCTGCTCCACCCGCAGTTTCCGGGGCACGAAGTGGCACGACAGCGCCACCGGCGCCGACGCGGTGCTCGACGTGGAGCACATGGTGCGCTGGGCGCCCCGGCTCGGCCGGCACGTCACCCTGGCCCGCTTCGACGGCGGGCTGCACGACCTGACGCTGTCCAGTCCCGCCGTACGCGAGAAGGTGTTCGTGGAGGTCGGACGGTGGGCGGAGGGTTTCCTCCGCGCCGGCCCGACCGACCCGCAGCCCACGCCCCCGGCCTCACGCCAGCCGGCCGACGAGCCAGCCACCGCCACCGCCACCGCCGAAGGCTGAGCCGACAGTCCCGCCGTCACCCCTTCGCCGCCGCGCGGGCCACCATCTCGGGTCGCTCGGCGCCGGGTCGCCGTCGGTCGACGCGGCGTCGCTCTGCGGCAGGCCGCTGCCGGCCGTCATCCGCCGGTGGTGGTGAGAAGGGGCCCCTTCTCTACCGGAGGCGTTAACAAGGGCCCCCTCCTTTCAGACCTCGGCGAGCGCCGACCGGATCCGGTCGAACGTGGCGATTGGATGAGCGCCGTCGCGGGCCGGCAGCAGCACACCGAGGCAGCGCGGCGTCGGTGCGCCGTCCGGCCCGGCCTCGACCGTGAACACCGGCGCGCCCACGTACCCGGCCGGCAGCTCGGTGGTGACCCGCGTCCCGTCGCCGTCCCGGGCGACCCGCTCGACCACCGCCTCCAACGGCCGCGACCCGTCCCCGCCCACGCCCAGGGCCAGCACGAACGCCGAGCCCGGCGCCGCGCCGATCCGGGCGACCGCGTCGGCCGGCGCGGCCAACGCCTCGGTCACCTGCTGGGTACGCCACTGCCAGCCCCGGTCGTCGGCGTAGCCGTGCAGCCCGCCGGTGGGCATCGCGGCCACCCCCAGCTCCGGCAGGTGCAGCCAGTAGTCGGCGAAACCGGGCAGCTCGATCGGCTCGTCCGCCCCCTCGGCCGGCTCGGTGACGCTGGGCCGCAGCCCGATCTCCCCGTACTCCCCGTCGGTCAGCGCGTCGGCGGTGAGCAGCCACTCGTGCGCGAGTTCCCCGTCGTCGGCGGTGCCGACAAGCTCGCTGTAGAAGAAGGCGGTACCGACTGTGCCGGCCGGCGCACCGGGTCGCGCCGAGCCGGCGAGCGGCAGAATCGACCGTCCGAGGTGCTGGCACAGCTCGAAGACGATCTCGTTTTCGGTTTCCTGGTCGAGCAGCATCCGACGAGGGTACGGACCGGGCTGTGACCGCCGGCCCGGGACCCGCCGGAACTCAGATGCCGGGCGGAACCCCGGCGTGGGACGCTGGCGGGCGACGCGGACGCGCCGACCCGTACCCGCGACCGGGCCGGAGCCGGCGGTACCCTCTTGGCGCGACGATCGTCGACGCGCGCCCGTAGCTCAGCGGATAGAGCAGGGGACTTCTAATCCCAAGGCCGCAGGTTCGAATCCTGCCGGGCGCACATTCATCAGCACAGGTCAGCGGCTTTCCACTCCCACGCAGAGCCGGGCAGACCAGGGTAACGAGGCCGTTCCAGTCCTGTGGGCGCTTCACGGTGTGCGGGTCGGCGGCAGACAGACGGCAAGCCCGGTGACAGCGGTGACGATCTCAGTAGGATGCCGAGATGTCTCGACCGGTGATCTTCGACCTCTTCCATACCTTGATCCACGGGGCTGACGAGGAGCGCGATCGGGTGGTCGGCGAAATGGCGGTCATGGTCGACGTGGCTCCGGCCGAACTGGTCGCCGCGTACCACGCCAGCTGGCGGGACCGGCTGGTCCGGTGGGACGTGGAGGAGACCATCCGCGTCCTCGCCGGACGCCTCGGCGGCACACCGACGAACGAACAGGTGGCCCGGGCCGGTGAGCACCGGCGAGCCCTCGGACGCCGAGTGCTGGACAGCGTCTCCACCGCCACCCTGGACGTGCTCGACGCGCTACGCCGCGACGGGCATCCGCTGGCCCTCATCAGCAACGCCACCTCGGACACTTCCGAGTCATGGTCGCAGAGTCCGCTCTCCGGGCGGTTCGAGGTCGCGATCTTCTCCTGCGATGTCGGGCTGGCCAAGCCCGACCCGGCGATCTATCACCTTGCCGCCGAACGCCTGGGGGTCGAGCCGGCGGAGTGCGTCTTTGTCGGCGACGGCGCGGATGGCGAGTTGGCCGGGGCGGCAGCGGTCGGTATGACCGTCTTCCGCACCACGGAGCACAAGGACACCGATCCGGGCTGGGGTGGGCCGGCTTTCGCCACCCTGGGCGACCTGCCCGCCACACTTCGAGCGCCGTCGAAGGTCATGGAGCCGGCCGAGTAGAGCGGTCGGTACAGCCAGATCACCGGCTGACGCCGACGCCCTCGACATCGACGGACAACTGACCAGGAGCGAAGCCCTCCGACCAGCCATCCGCGATCTACCTCCGAGCCCGAGCCCGAGGCCGCAGGTTCGAATCCTGCCGGGCGCACAGGTGTCGCTCGACCGCCGTCAAGCCGCTCTGCATCACGAAGATCGAGCGCCGGGCCACAGCATCGCCTCGCGCATCGAGCTGGTATCCCTCCAGCCAGATCCAGCCGTCGAAGGTCGTCCAGTCCAGGACGCGGATGACGCGGAAGTGGAACGACTTCACGAACTGAGGGCTGGCAGCTCGCGTGATGTGCAGCAGGTCGCCGGCCTTCAGGGTCGCCACTGGTCGCAGACCTTGCGCCAGGCGCGGATGCGGGCGCGTGCGACGACGACGCGCGGACACCAGCCGTAGGGACGACAACGCGAGCAGGTGTACGCGACGTGGTAGTCGATGATGGCCCAGGACAGCGCCACCAGGAAGGGCGTGTCGGGCTTCACGACCCGCCGCCGTTAGGACGTTTCTGGCTGCGACCTGACCGCACCTGGGAGGCCTTGTTCGCTGCGGGCCGGACCATCGGCAGGACTTGGGCCTCGCCGTTCCGGTTGCCGATCTCGTCGGCCACACGAGGGCGTTCGTTCGTGATCGGTCGTTGCACCACATCGACCGGTTCGTTGCTGCGTTGGAACCACTTCCAGCGGGGCATCGCGCACCTCCGGGGATTCGTCGGCCACCTCGTCCAGCAGCCAACGTGGGGCCACGCAGCTCCCATCTGCAACGTCTCACCCAGCGATTCGAGGGAAAAGATTGACGGCGTGCCATGCGCGCGTGCAAGGTGGCTGGAATGAGACAGACAGGCATCTGAGGTGAGATTGGGGGGCCAGATGGCCGAGACGGGATCTTCCGTCCCACGGCGGCAACTCGGGCGGCTGCTGAGGCAGGCACGCGAGGAAGCCGGCATCAATCTGGAGGCTGCGGCGACGACGCTGGAGTGGTCGCGGGCGAAGATGTATCGCCTGGAGGCTGGCCAGACAGCACTCCGGACCCACGACGTGAACCTGATGTGCCAGCTCTACGGCACCTCAGCGGACCTGACCGAAGTCCTCGTCTCACTCGCCAGGGAGAGCAAGAGCCGAGGCTGGTGGCACGCCTACGGTGAAGTGGTCCCTGCGTGGTTCGAGCTGTACGTCGGCTTGGAAGCAGCGGCCTGCAATGTCCGGCACTACGAACCGAATCTGATCCCAGGGCTCATCCAGACGCCCGAGTACATGTCCGCGGTCTTCGAGACTAAACCCGGTCGTACGCCAGCGGAGGTGGCCCAAAAGGTCGCCCTGCGCATGGAGCGACAGAAGCTTCTGACTCGAAAAAGCCCGGCAGCTCCTCAGTTCGCAGCAATCGTCGACGAGTCCGTCCTTCACCGCCCCATCAGCGACGTGGAAGCCTGGCGGGCCCAGTTGGCCTACCTGGTCAACGCTGCCCAGGCCACAAACATCAAAGTCCGCGTCCTGCCCAGGACCGTAGGCCCGCACCGCGCGTCCGTCGCTGGCGCGTTCGTGATGCTTGACTTCCCCGCGAAGGGCACCCGTCCCGCAGAGCCCAGCACCGTCTACAGCGAATCCCTGACCGGCAGTATCTACCTCGACCGTCCCAGCGAGGTAGAGACGTACTCTTCGGTCTGGGAGACTCTGTGGAGCCTTGCCCTGGATGAACGCGCGTCCGAGGATCTCGTGGCCGCCCTGATCAAGGAGACTTACGATGACTGAGATGACCAAGGCTCACTGGCGCAAGAGCAGCTACAGCGCGAACGAGGGTGCCTGCGTCGAGGTTGCCGACAACCTTCCGGGCCTCGTGGGCGTGCGCGACAGCAAGGACATCGCCGGCCCGTCGCTGACCTTCCCCGCCGCCCAGTGGGGCTCCTTCGTCGAGTTCGTCAAGGACCGCACCCGCGACTGAGCTTCGCGATCCGAGGGAAGGACCGGCGCAAGCGATAACCGTCACGGTCGCAGCGGCACCCGCCGGGGTGTCACCTTCCGATAGGCGATCCGCCATCCCGCAACCTCTCGGCGGACGATGTCCTCGTAGACCACGCTGCCGACCGATCCGTCGGACGTGACCCCGATCCCTTTCGACGTGGCCCGGACGGTGCCGTCCGGGCCTTCGGTCACGTAGACGTTCGTGACGTGGTGGCCCACCGGATTCCCGTCCCCGAGGGCCAGGGCTGCTTCTTTGATGGCCGCACAGCCGTGCAGCTCGCCGGCTCCGAAGGCGGTCAGGTCGTAGACCACGTCGACGGTGAACAGCTCGTCCATCCTGTCGAGTTCGCCGGCGTCCATGAGATGCCCGTGCAGGGCTATCAGCTCGTGGATCGCCAACTTGTCTTCCGCCGACAGCGCCATCAGCGAACCCATCCCCGTAGAAGGACTGCGTGACCAACGGGCAGGTTATCGCGACCCCGAGCCCGGTCAGCACGAGGACGACGCCTACGGCCGCAACGCCGACAGAAGCAGGTCCGCCACCATCGCGGGCCGGGTGACCATCGCCAGGTGGTCGGCGTCCACGCTCCGGACCCGGTATCCGCGCTCCGCCGCCTCCTCGGCCGTGGACTGGTATCCGGCGCTCAACCGCAGGTAGCTGCGCCGGGCGGCGTCCCACGCCCGACCCGGCGCGGGCAGCACCTCGGAGACCACCGACCACGGCAGCTCGGGCAGGTCGCGCAGCACCCGTCGCCGCTGCTCGGGGTCGGGCAGGATGTCGGCGGTGGAGGCGGTGGGAAACCAGGTGTCCCACGTCGGCAGCCGGCCGGCCACCGCCAGGTCACGCAGCCACGTGGCCTGCTCCGGCGGCAGCGACCCCAGCCAGCTCGTGCCCGGGTGCGGCAGGCGGGCGTCCAGGAAGACGACGTCCAGCCGGTCGCCACCGACCGCGTCGGCGATGCCGGGCAGGTAGGGACCGGCACGGCTGTGGCCGACGACGACCGTGGGCGTACCCCGAATGATGCCGGCCGCCGCCGCGCACGCCGCCGCGTGGAAGGAGGGCGACCCGACCAACGGGCGGAGGTCCAGGACCGTCACCCGCCACCCGGCCGCTTCGAGGTACGGACGCAGCGCGTCCCAGGTCGCCGAGGTGAGGAGCGGACTGTGGACGAGAAGCATCGTCGGTTCGGCGGCCACGGTGTGGTGGCGAGCCATCCCGTCAGTCACTGTCCGCCGGCACGCCGGCCTCCAGTTGGCCGATCACCGGCCCGAGCAGCTCGTGGAGTTCCCGCGCCAGCACGACGACCGCCCGCCGCGCCGCCGCTGCCACGGCGTCGTCCGGCCCGTCGGGGGCCGGTGGCAGGTCCCCGAGCGGGAGCGGCGCCTCGACCTGGAGCATCGCGCGCAGGTGCGGGCTGCGCGTCAGGTCCTGCTCGGTCGGCGTCGTGTACTGGCCGAACAACTGCGGCCAGTCCCGCCAGCCCCGGTCGCGCTGCCACTGCCGGGTCCAGGTGAGTTCGGCCGGCCACCGGGACACCACGGCCACGGTGCAGATCAGGCTGCCGTCCCACGGGCTCGGCGCGCACGTGGCCGAGACGATCCGCCGGTGCCACCGGACATAGCCGGGTGACAGCTCGGTGGCCAGCCGCCAGGCGGTCGCGGCGAAGGCGACGGGGGCGATGTCGCCCCACGTGTCGGCAAATTCGGCGGTACGCCGAAGCACCTCGTTCTCGTAGCGCCCGCGCCCGCCGGCGCCGTGCTCCCGGTCGAAGTTCTCGTCGATCCAGAAGGCCCGCGGTTCCACCATCGTCATCCCCCGTCCGCGTCCGTCACCCCGTTCACTATGGCACCGAGACCGTCGCCGGGATGTCCGAGCCCGCACCCGGATTGTCGGGTGCCACGGCTAGTCTCCGGCCATGGTGACCGAGACCGATCTTCGCCTGCCCGACGGCCGCACGCTGCACGTCTACGACACCGGCGGGGCGGGTCGGCTGCCCGTGTTCTGGCACCACGGCACGCCGAACGTCGGCGCCCCGCCCGCGCCGCTGTTCGCCGCCGCCGACCGGCTCGGCCTGCGCTGGGTGTCGCACGACCGCCCCGGCTACGGCGGCTCCACCCCGCTGCCGGATCGCGACGTGGCGTCGGCGGCGGCCGACGTGGCGGCGGCGGCCGACGCGCTGGGCCTCGACCGGTTCGCGGTGATGGGTCACTCCGGCGGCGGCCCGCACGCCCTGGCCTGCGGCGCGCTGCTGCCGGACCGGGTGGTCGCGGTGGTGGCCGGCGCGGGGCTGGCGCCCTACGACGCGGCCGGGCTGGACTGGTTCGCCGGCATGGTGCCGTCCGGGGTGGCGTCGCTGCGCGCCGCCGCCGCGGGGCGCGCGGCGAAGGAGGCGCACGAGTCCTCCGACGCCGAGTACGACCCCGGGTTCACCGACGCCGACCTGGCCGCGCTGCACGCCGAGTGGTCCTGGTTCGACAGCGTGGTCGGCCCGGCGGTCGCGGCCGGCCCCGGCGGGCTGATCGACGACGACCTGGCGTACGTGCGGCCGTGGGGTTTCGACCCGGCCCGGGTCACGCCGCCGGTGCTGCTGCTGCACGGCGACCGCGACGGCATCGCGCCGGTGGCGCACGCGCAGTGGCTGGCCGGGCGGTGCCCGTCGGCCGAGTTGCGCCGCTTCCCCGACGACGGGCACATCTCCGTGCTCCGGCACGCCGGGTCGGCCCTGGAGTGGCTGGCGAGCCGCGCGTAAACCGGATGCTGATCGTCCGCTTCTCGGCGACAGCAGAGCGACGCGCCGCGCACCGTGGGTGACCGGCCCGACAAAACGTGCTATTCTCCGGCGTCAATCTATGCCGTGCGGACCCGGTCGGGTCGCTGCCGGAAGGACACCTCCCCGATGCCGGTGGCTGTCGCCACGACCCTGCCACGATCCCCACTGGACCGTCCGGCGGGCGGCGCGTTCACGCTGATCTTCACGACCCTGCCGGCGCTGCTGCGGCTCACCTGCGGCCTGGTCGGCGCGGCGGTCGCGCTGTCGGTGCGGACGCCGCCGGTGCGGGTGGCGCTGCTGGTCCCGGCCGTCGTCGCGCTCACCGTGTGGTCCTGCTGGTATGCGGTCCGCGCGTTCCGGCACGGCGTCGGCGGCGCGCTCGTGGCCGGCGACGTGGCCCTGACCACCGCCGCCGCGCTCGCCGTCCCGTGGCTTGTCGCGCCGGAGGTGCTGCCGGGCGAGGGGAGTTGGGTCGCGGTGCTGGCGAGCACCACGGTGATCAACGCGCAGGCCACCGCCCCGGCCCGCTTGTCGGTGCCGGCCGGCCTGCTGGTCACCGCCGCCTATGCGACAGGCGCCACGCTTGCCGGCAACGCGGTCGAGGCGCGGGCGCACACCGGCACGCTGCTGGTGCAGACCGGCTGCACGGCGGTGATGACCGCGGTGATGCGCCGCTGGATCGGCCGGGGCGACGCCACGTTCGCCGACTACCAGCGGTTGTCGCACGAGGCGGTGGTGGCGCGCACCGCGCGCGAGGCCGAACGGCGGCACAACCGGGACCTGCACGACACCGTGCTCGGCACGCTGACGATGATCGGGCTCGGCGCGGTGCCCGGCTCCTCGGCGGCGCTGCGCGAACGGTGCGCTGCGGACCTGCGTACCCTCAGCGCCCTGGCCGGAGCGCGGACCGCGGGCGCGGCCGGCGAGGCCGACCTGGACGAGCGGCTGCGCACGGTTCTCGCCGGACTGCCGGAGGTGACGGTGACCGCGACGCTACCGCCGTGCCGGCTGCCGGCGGAGGCCGCGGCGGCGCTCGCCGACAGCGCCGCCGCCGCGCTGGCGAACGTGGCCCGGCACGCGCCGGGCGCCACCGCCGCGCTGCGCCTGGCCCGCGCGGGCGACGCCGTCGTGGTCGAGGTGGTCGACGACGGTCCCGGCTTCGACCCGACCACGGTCCCGGCCCACCGGTACGGGCTGCGCGAGTCGATCCACGGCCGGATGGCCACGGTACGCGGCCGGGCGGTGGTGACCTCCGCCCCTGGTGCCGGCACCCGGGTGCGGTTGGAGTGGTCGGATGGCGACTGAGTCCCCGCCGGCGGCCACCGGCGCGGCGCTGCTCCCCCGGCCCCGCCCGCCGACGTCGGTGCGCTCCGGGGCGGCCGTCACCCCGCCGCAGGCACGCGCCGTGGCGGACGCCTCGGACCGGGGCGCGCGGCTCGTCGCGGTCGTCATCGCGCTGGCCTGGCACCTGGTGATCGGGCTGCCGGCGGTGCTGGAGGCGGGGCCCGGGATGGCCGCCCCGGCGGTGGTGGCGGTCGGCTGGCTGGTGACCGCGCTTGTCGGCGTCGCCACCGGCGTACGCCTGCTGCGCGGCCGACTGCCCCCGGCCCGGCGGCTGGCCGTGGTGCTGTTGGTGGTCGACGCGGCGGTCTTCGCGGCGGCCGGTGAGCGGTTCCTGTTCACCAGCGCCAACTGGGTGTGGGGCGGCCTGGCCTGGTTCTTCCTGCTGGCGCTCTGGCGGCGACCGGTGCGGTGGCTGCTGGCCCTGCTCGCCGCGCACGCGACGATCGCGCTGGTGGCGGTGGTGCTGCACGGGGCGACCGCGCCGGCCGACCTGAGCCGCTACGCCATGTACGTCTACGGCACCTCCACGCTGCCGGTGGCGGTCTTCGCCGGCGCGGCGGCGCTCACCGCGCTGGCCCGGGACCGGGCCGGCACCGCCGCGGCGGTGCTTGCCGTGGCCGCGGAACGGGAGGCGGCCGAACGGGCCCAGGGCGAGCGGCAGGCCCGGCTCGCGCTCGTCAGCGGCACCGCCGAGGAGGTGCTCGCCGCGCTCGCGGCCGGCGACGCCGACCCGGCCGACCCGGCGGTACGCCGCCGCGCGGTGCTGGCCGCCGCCCGGCTGCGCCGGTTGATCGCCGAGTCCGACGACGTGCCCGACCCGCTGCTGCACGAGTTGCGCGCCGCCGCCGACCTGGCCGAACGGAACGGCCTGCCGATCGACCTGGTCGCGGTCGGTACGCCACCGGAGCTGCCGGTCGACGTACGCCGAGGGCTGGCCGACCCGCTCACGGCGGCACTTGCCGGCGCACACGGTTGGGCGCGGCTGACCGTGGTCGCCGGCCCCGACGAGGTGGTGGTGAGCCTGGTGACGCCGGAGCACGACGGCCCGGACGATCCGATGGCGCCACCCGGCGGGGACGATGTGGTGGCGCCACCCGGCGGGGACGGGCCGGTGGAGCACCTGCACGAGCGGGACGGGGAGATCAGATGGACGCAGACCCGCTGGCGGCGGACGTGAACGCCGGGCACCCGATCGGCGTGGCGATCGTCGACGACCATCCCGTGGTGATCGACGGGGTGCGCGCCTGGCTGGCCACCGAGCCGCGGCTGCGGGTGCTGGCGACCGGCGACGACCCGGACGCGGTGCTGCGGGACGCGCCGGAGGCCGAGGTGGTGCTGCTCGACCTGCGCTTACACGGGCGGATGGTGCTGGACAAGCTGGCCGAGCTGAGCGCGGCCGGGCGGCGGGTGGTGGTCTACTCCGAGCACACCGACCCGCAGACCATGCTTGCCGCGCTCGACGCGGGCGCGGTGGCGTTCCTGGCCAAGCACGAGGGGCGGGAACACTGCGTCGACACCGTGCTGGCGGCGGCGCACGACCGGCCGTACGTGCCGCCGGCGCTCGCCGGCGCGATGGTCGGCGACGCCCGTCCGGACCGGCCGGCCCTGTCCGACAAGGAACGCGAGGCGCTGCTGCTGTGGTTCCAGTCGATGTCGAAGGCGTCGGTGGCACGCCGGATGCAGATCAGCGAGCACACCGTCAAGCAGTACGTGGACCGGGCGCGGATCAAGTACACCCGGGCGGGACGTCCGGCGGCCACCAAGGCGGCCCTGCTCGCCCGGGCGATTGAGGACGGCCTCGTCCGACCGGAAGAGATCGGCATCTACCGGTCGCAGGCGTCGGCCGACCGGCCGACCCCCTAACGGGTGTCATGACAATCACCCCAGGAATCGTCCAGGATCACGGGTACCGCCAACCGTCGCCGGGAGGTCGTACCGTGCCGGAGGACGCCGCACCCTTCTTCATCGGGCCACACCGCTTCGACGCGGACGACGATCCCACCCGCCCCCTGCTCGACCGGCGCTACGCGCTGGTGCCCGAGCCGGGCGAGCGGCTGCTCGGCCAGCACCGCCTGCCGGTCGCCGGCCACCTGCTCGGCCCCACCGAGGACGTACGCTGCTGGGCGCTGCCCGACCCGGCGACGATCACCGTGACCGACCGACGGTTGGCGTACGTCTGCACCGGATCCGAGCTGTCCCTGGTCCCCGGGCGGGACAGCCCGACCGGCGCCCGGCACCGGCGCCCGGTCCGGCTGTCCCGCCTGGTCAGCGGTCAGATCCGCTGGCAGTGGCCGTCCCGGCTGGAGCTGGCCGAGGGCGACGGCAACGGCGCGGAGCTGCGCGTGGTCTGCGACGCGCTGCGCACCATCCGCCAGCCGGCGCTCGCGATCACCGGCCCGGTCGCCGTGATCACCGCGCTGGCCCGGCAGGTACGCCGCTCGGTGGCCGCGTACCGCCTGGCCCACCCCGACCTGGTGGACCTGTCCCCGCCGGAACGCGACGTCCTCGCCACGAGGGTGGCCGCCTCCCCCGGCCCGGTGTTCGGCGCGGTGACCCTGCCGGGATCCCTTCCGGTGGAGTTCCTGTCCCGGGACGACTACTACCGCCAGCCGGTGGCGGATTCGTCCCCCTGGCCGCAGCTCGACTCCCCGGCCCGCGACCAGCCCGGCTCCGCCTGCTGACCAGTTCGCCGGCAGCGCCGAGGACGGCGGCGGTCCCCGCGGTGATCTGTGAGTGGGGCAGTCGAGTGGGGTGGGATCGGCCGCTTCGGCCGGCGATCAAGCCTGACGTCCCACCACTCCCACCCCGCCCATGGATGAACGGCATAGGTGCCAAGGCCCGGCGGGCTCCCCTCCTGTTCCACCACATGGGAGCACCCAGGTGATCAAGGAGTTCGCGTCACCGCGGAGATCGACTCCAACGCAAACTCCTTGATCACGCCAAAGAAGCCCACCGGAGGGCTCCCGAGGGGCTTCCGAAGGCCCTGAAGGGCTCCCGAGGGGCTCCCGAAGGGTGGTGATCATGAAGTTAACGGCGCTGTTGATCTCTGTTGATGCTGTCAAGTTCATGATCACCGGGGCGGGGCGCGGCGGCGCGGGGCGGGGCGCGGGGGCGGGGCGGGGGCGGGGCGGGGGCGGGGCGGCGCGGGGGCGGGGGCGGCGCGGGGGCGGCGCGGGGGCGGGGGGGGCCTGTGGCCTGGTCAGGGGGTGCTGCGGGAGCGGCGGGCCGGTCGGTCCAGCTCGGCGGCCTGCTCCGGGGTGGGCGCGCCGCCGCCCAGGTGGGCCGGCAGCCACCAGGAGTCGTCCGGGCCGGCCGGCTGCTCCGGGTATTCCCGCTGGGCGCGGTCCACGAGCGCCGACAGCCGGGTGCGCAGCTCGGCGGTCAGGGCGGCGGAGTCCGGGTGAGTGGCCGGGTCGATCGGCTCACCCACGAGGATGGTGATCGGGGTGTGCCGGCGGGTCAGCGTGCGCGGGCGGCCCTTGGTCCACAGCCGTTGGGTCCCCCAGAGCGCGACCGGCAGCAGCGGCACGCCGGCCTCCTGCGCCATCCGGGCCGCGCCGTTCTTCAGGTCCTTGACGGTGAAGGAGCGGCTGATCGTCGCCTCCGGGAAGACGCCGACCACCTCGCCCCGGCGCAGCGCGCCGACCGCGGCGGAGTAGGACCCGGCGCCGGCGGCGCGGTTGACCGGGATGTGCTTCATGCCGCGCATCAGCGGACCGGAGATCCGGTGCCGGAAGACGCTGTCCTTGGCCATGAACCGGACCAGCCGGCGGGACTTGTGCGCGCCGTAGCCGCAGAAGATGAAGTCGAGGTAGCTCACGTGGTTGGACGCCAGCACGGCTCCGCCGGTGGCGGGCACGTGCTCGCTGCCCCGCACGTCCAGGCGCAGGTCGAGGGCGCGGAACATCGTCTTGGCGGCGGTGATCACGGGCGGGTACACGAGCTCCGGCATCCGGCAACTTTACCCCGGGTAGGTTACGGAACCGTAGGGCCAATCTGCCCTGAGCAGACCGGGGTCGCGGACCGGCCGGGACGCGACCACGATGGGCCGATGACCGAACGCGGTGTGCTGCTCTGGATCCACGGTGGAGGGTGGCGGGCCCGCTCCGACGAGAACGGCGCCGCGCTCGCGCCGCTCGGGCTGCGGGTGGTCACCGCGACCTACCGGTTCTCCCGCGAGGCGCGCTGGCCGGCGCAGCTCGACGACGTACGCGCCGCGGCGCGCGCCGCCCGGGCCACCGGGGGCGGGCTGCCGCTGCTGGTCGGCGGCGACTCGGCCGGCGGGATGCTCGCCCTGCATCTGGCCCTGCGCGGGGTGGACCGGCCCGGCGACGTGGCGGCGGCGCTGGCGTACTGGGCGCCGGTCGACCCGCTCGACGCGGCTCAGCGGCGGCGGCGTCCTGCCGGCGACGATCCGTGGGCCGACCTGCTCGGGCATCCACCGGTCGACGGCGACCCAGCCACCGCCGACGCCGCCGTCGCCAGTCATCTCGGCTGCGGTGTGCCGGTGCTGCTGGTGCAGGGCTGCGACGACGTCCCGGTGCCCGCCGCCCAGGCGGTCGAGCTGGCCGGCCGGCTGCTGGCCGCCGGTCACCCGACCCACCTCTGGCTGACCCACGGCGGCCACGCGCTCGACCTGGCCCGCCCGGACCTGCGCGCGGTGGCCGCCGCGTTTCTCGACCACGTCCTGCCGGCGACGCCGGCGCACTAGGTTCGAGGCATGCCCGACATCGCCGCGATCGTCATCCACTGCCGCGATCCCTACCTGCTGGCCCCGTTCTGGAGTGCGGTCAGCGGGCTGCCCGTGGTCGAGCAGGACCGCGCGAAGCTCGCCGGCCGGACGCTCGCACCGACCGAGGCGGTGCTGCTGCGCGATCCGCACGGGCGTCGGCCGGACCTGTGGATCAGCCCGGCCGGGGAACTGCCCGCGCCCGGCCGGATCCACCTGGACCTGGTCGGCGACGCCGAGGAACGGGCCGCGGTGCTGGAGGCGGGCGCGACAGTGGTCCGCGAGCTGCCCCGGTGGACCGTGCTGGCCGACCCGGAGGGCAACGAGTTCTGCCTGCTGCCGCCGCACGAGGCGCACACCGTCGAGCCGCCGGCCGGCCACTGAGCCACCACGCCGGACCAGCCGGCCACTGAGCCACTCAGCCACCACGCCGGCCCGGTCAGCCGGCCAGGTTGTGCAGGTCCAGCCGACCTCGGGCGAACGCGTCCACCCGCCCCCATCGGCCCGGAATGTCAAGCACCTCGATCCGCCCCATGCCCACCGGCAGCCGCGGGTCCACCGCCAGGTGACCCTCGTGCGGCTCCAACCCGAGCATGGTCCGGATCAGCAGCAGCGGCGCCCCGGTCGACCATGCCTGCGGGGTGCATGCGGTCGGGTACTCCACCGGGAACTTGGTCAGCTCCCGCTGGTAGCCGCCGAACGCCTCCGGCAGCCGTCCGTCGAAGTACGTCGCCGCCTCCAGGATCCCGTTGGCGACGGTGGCCGCCTCCTCGGCGAAGCCGTACCGGCGCAGGCCCCAGGCGACGAACGAGTTGTCGAACGGCCAGATCGTGCCGTTGTGGTAGCCGATCGGGTTGTAGCGGACCTCGCCCTCGGCCAGGGTCCGCACTCCCCAGCCGGACCAGAGCCGCGGCCCGACCAGGTGCGCGGCGATCTGCGGGGCCCGTTCGTCGTCGACGATGCCGCTCCACAGCAGGTGGCCGATGTTGGAGCTGAGCACGTCGCACTGCCGCCCCTCGGGGTCCAGGGCGAGCGCGTAGAAGCCGCCCTCGGCGACCCACCAGTCGCGGTTGAACCGGGCCTTCAGCTCCGCCGCCTCCCGTTCCAACTGATCGGCGTACGCCGGATCGCCCCAGAACTTCCGGGCCAGCCGGGCGGCCCGCATCTTCGCGTCGTACGCGTACCCCTGCACCTCGCAGCTGGCCCGCGGAAACGGCGGCAGTGAGCCGTCGGCGTACGAGACGGAGTCCCAGGAGTCCTTCCAGCACTGGTTCTCCAGGCCGGTTTCGGTGTTGCGCCGCTCGTACCAGATGTAGCCGTTGCCGATCAGGTCGGCGTAGTCGTCGATCCACTTCAACGCCGCGCGGCACTCCCGTTCCAGCTCCTTGACCAGCGCGACGTCGCCGCTCCACCGTTCGTACTCGTCGAGCAGCACCACGAACAGCGGAGTCGCGTCCACCGAGCCGTAGGAGGGCGAGTGCGGTTGTTCCTCGAACGCGGCGGTCTCGCCGTAGCGCATCTCGTGCAGGATCCGGCCCGGGTCCTCCTCCCGGAAGTCGTCGAACCGGGTGCCCTGGAGGGCGCCGAGGATGCGCAGCGTGGTCCGGGACATCTCGGGGGCGAACGGCAGCACCTGGAGGCAGGTGAGGATGCTGTCCCGGCCGAACATGGTCATGAACCACGGCAGGCCGGCGGCGGGCAGCGCCTGTCCGCCGAGGGAGAGCGGTGAGAAGCGCAGCGCGGCGAGGTCGACCAGGCACCGCCGGTAGGTCGCGGCGATCCGCCCGTGCTCACTGTTGACCTTGGGGGCCCGGTCGATCCACTCCTGGAGGTCGTGCTGCAGGGCGAGGCGTTCCGTGCCGTGTGCCCGCAGTCCCATCCGCAGGTCCCGGCCACCGGGGCCGATGGCGAAGGTCTCCACCTCGATGGTGACGTCCCACTGCTCGTTGGGTTCCAGGTGGACCGTCCAGGCGAGGCCCCGGTTGTCGTAGTGGGCCGGCTGGTTCGCGGAGACGACCGTCTCCCGCTTGAAGTTCCCGCGCCGGTAGCCCAGCCGCAGCCGGTCCGGCTCGGCCTCGGCGTACAGCTCGCCCTTCTTGTTGAGGATCTCGTCCTTGACCTGGAAGAGGTCGGCGAAGTCGGCGCCGGCGTCCACCCGGATCTCCAGGTCGACCGCCTTCTCGTCGTGGTTCATGACGGTGAGCGTCTCCCGGAAGCTGCCACCCACCACCCGCTCCCGGATGATCGACATCTTGGCGTCGACGTAGTGCGTGGCCACGCCCGGCACCAGGAAGAACCGGGCCTCGTAGTACTGGACGTCGTCGTAGGAGAGGGCGTTGAGCCGTTCGCCGTCGACCGTGAGCACCCACTTCGACAGGTACCGGGTGTCGATCGAGAAGAGACCGGTCGGCTCGGTCGGCGTGGCCTCGATGTCGCCGGTCTCCTCGGAGACCACGAACGTGTTGCCGTCCAGGATCCGGACGGTGTTGCTCCCGGCCATCAGGCGCCCCTCCCGGAGAACGTGTGGCGCGGCCCGCGGGAGTCCGGCGGGCCGGGGAAGACGCGCTCGATCTGGAGTACGAGCCGCAGGTCGCCGACGACCGTCATGTCGCCCCGCAGCAGCGCCGCGATGGCGTTCTCCCGGCCCTCGACGAGGTCGCCGAAGAACCGGGGCCCGGTGCCGACCACGGTGTCCGCCTCACCGTCCTCCGGCCGCACCCGCACCCGGCCCCGGTCGATCTCCAGCAGCCAGTGCGTGGACCGCGCGCCCTCGTGCAGGTCGAACCGGAGCGTTCCGGACGTCTTGACCAGCAGCGGCTCGAACCCCCGCCGGTCCAGGTCCTCGAAGAATCTCGTGGTCGTGTCCACCATCGCAGGTGACTCCTCCCGCGGTCAGCGGTCTCCTCGTCGACACGACGGGTCCCCGGCGGGTTCCGGGTCAACCTCGCCCGGATCGGGTGAGGCGGCGGACCGCGCGGACGCGAGACGCCGGCCCCCGAACCGGGGACCGGCGTCGTCGCGGCGGACGGGTCAGTTGTTGGGATCGTCGGCGCTGATGTCCGCCAGCACCGACTGGGGTTCCCGCTCGACCGCCAGGTCACCCATCGAGACCAGGCCGATCAGCCGTCCGTCCTCGATCACCGGGAGCCGGCGGACAGCGTACGTGCGCATCAGGTCGGCGGCGGCCACCGCGTCGTCGTACTGGCTGACCGTCACCACGTCCTTGCTGGTGATCTCGTTGAGCCGGGTGGTGGCCGGGTTCCTGTCCTCCGCCACACCGCGGACCGTGATGTCCCGGTCCGTCACGATGCCGACCACGTTGTCGCCGTCGGTCACCACCACGTCGCCGATGGCGCTGTCGCGCATCTCCTGCGCCGCCGCGGTGAGCGTGTCGTTGCCGTCCATCGTCACCAACCGGGTCGTCATGAACTCTCCGACCGTTGTCATGGTGCTCCCCTCTCGGTGTCGGCACGGCCGTCTACCCGCCGCCGGAGGCGGGGTAACGCCGGCCGCCCGGAGGGGTCAGCGCTCGGCGGCGACCAGCTCGGCGAGCTGCACGGCGTTGAGCGCCGCGCCCTTGCGCAGGTTGTCGTTGGCGCAGAACAGCGCCAGCCCGTGCGCGACGGTCTCGTCGGCCCGGATCCGCCCGACGTACGTCGGGTCCTGGCCGGCCGCCTGGAGCGGGGTGGGCACGTCGGACAGTGCCACCCCGGGTGCGCCGTCGAGCAGCTCCCGGGCCCGGGCCGGGTCGATCGGCCGGGCGAACCGGGCGTTGATCTGCAACGAGTGGCCGGTGAACACCGGCACCCGCACGCAGGTGCCGGAGACCTTCAGGTCGGGGATCTGGAGGATCTTGCGGCTCTCGTTGCGCAGCTTCTGCTCCTCGTCGGTCTCGTCGGAGCCGTCGTCGACGATCGAGCCGGCGAGCGGGAGCACGTTGAAGGCGATCGGGCGGGCGAACGAGCGCGGCGCCGGGAACGCGACGGCGGAACCGTCGAACGCGAGCGCGCTCGCGTCCTCGGCCACCTTGCGGACCTGCTCGTCCAGCTCGGCCACGCCGGCCAGGCCGGCGCCGGAGACCGCCTGGTAGGTGGCGACGACGAGGCCGACCAGCTCGGCCTCGTCGTGCAGTGGGCGCAGCACCGGCATGGCGGCCATCGTGGTGCAGTTGGGGTTGGCCACGATGCCGCGCGGCCGGTCGGCGATCGCGTGCGGGTTGACCTCGGCGACCACGAGTGGCACCTCGGGGTCCATCCGGAACGCCGACGAGTTGTCGATCACCACGGCGCCGGCCTCGGCGACCCGGGGGGCCAACTCCTTCGCGGTGCCCTTGCCGGCGGAGAAGAGCACGATGTCCAGGCCGCGATAGTCCGCGGTGGCCGCGTCCTCGACCGTGACCTCGCCGTCGCGCCAGGGCAGGGTGCGCCCGGCCGACCGGGCCGAGGCGAACAACCGCACCTGCTCCGCCGGGAACTCGCGCTCCGCCAACACCTGCCGCATCACGCCACCGACCTGGCCGGTGGCACCCACAATGCCGATCCTCATGCCCGCGAGGCTACCCAGCCGGGCCGGCCGGGCGGGAAGCGTTTCCCAGCGCGCGGGCCGGGGCGACGGGAATCACACGCCGTCGCCCCGGCCCGCCGGGTCACACGTGGTCGGCCACCTCGCCGACGCCGGAGGCCACCAGCTCGTCCCGGATCACCGCCGCGTCGCCCTCGACGACCATCGTCATCGCCTCCGGGTGCAGGTGCGCGGCAGCCGCCGCGGAGACCTCCTCGACGGTCGCCGCGAGCAGCGCCTCCCGCAGCCGGGCGTGGTAGTCGTCCGGCAGGTCGTGCACCACGAGCGTGGTGAGCGCCGACGCGATCGCCCGCGGGCTCTGCAACTCGACCGAGAGCTGGCCGGCCCGCCAGGACCGGGCCACCTCCAGCTCCTCCTCGGTCACCCCGGTCAGCCGGGTCCGCGACACCTCGCCCACGCACTCGACGAGCGCCGGCACGGTCACCGCGGTCTGGACCCCGGAGCTGACCCCGAACCGGCCGAACCGCCGGGACGAGGCGAAGTCGCCCCGGATCCCGTACGTGTAACCGCGCACCTCACGGATCAGGTGGTTGAGGCGGGAGGTGAACGCGCCGCCGAGCACGGTGCCGGCGAGCGTCATCGGCACGTGGTCGGGGTGGGCGCGGTGCGGGGACGGGTGACCGAGCCGCAGCGTCGACTGCACCGAGCCGGGCCGGTCGACCAGGATGATCCGCCGCCGGTCGGCGATCGGCACCTCGATCGGGCCGCCCCGGTCCACCGGGCCACCGCCGGTGCCGGCGAACGCCGCCGCGCCGAGCGCGTCCAGGTCGACCCGCTCCAGGTCACCGGCGACGATCAGGGTGCCGGGACGGATGAACCACTCCGAGTGGAAGACCGTGACGTCGTCGGCCTCCAGCGCGGCCACGCTGCCCGGGTCGCCGTAGAGCGGGCGGCCCCACCGGTGCTCGGCGCCGAACAGGTCGGCGCGCAGCACCGCGTCGGCGCGCGGGCCCGGGTTGGCCCAGTCCATCCGCAGCGCGGTCGCCTCGTCGTCGCGGACCCGCAGCACGTCGGCCGGGTCGAGCCGGGGCGTGCGGACCGCCTCCGCCATCAGCTCCACCGCGGCGCTCAGCCGGTCCACCGGGACCTGCACGCTGACCTGGAACGAGTCCCAGTCGAGCCCGGTCACCAGCTCGGTGCCGAGCGCCTCGATGGCCAGCGCGTACCCGGTGGCGTCCCGCTGCGCGGTGCCCTCCTCCAGCGCCTTGGCCAGCACCGCGCCGAGGCCCTCCTTGCCGACCGGTTCCCGGCCCGCGCCGCCGTCGAGCAGCAGCAGCGCGACGGCGAGGTTCTGCCCCGGCAGGTGCGCGGCCACCACCTGCCCCCCGGCCACCGCGCGCCGGACCACCTGCGGGAACCGGTAGGCGCGGGCGGCTCCGGGACCGGGACGGGCGGCGATCAGCGTCATGAGGTCTCCTCGGGCAGGTAGGTCAGGATCACCCGGTCGGCGGCGCCGAGCAGCTCGGCGGCCTGCTCGGCGATCTGCTCGGCGGTGACGGCGAGCCAGGCGGGCAGCCGGTCGGCGGCCCGGGCCGGGTCGCCGAACTGGGTGGCGTACCGGCCGAGCGTGTCGGCCCGGCCGTCCACCGTGGACATCTGCCGCCACCACGACGTGCTCAGCAGCGCCTTGGCCCGCTCCAGCTCGGCGGCGGTCACCGGCACGGTGGCCAGCTCGTCGACCACCTCGGCCAGCCCGTCGCGCAGCCGGTCGGCGGTCACGCCGGGGCGGGCGGTGGCGGTGGCGATCAGCGGGGCCGGCGCGTGCGCCAGGTCGACCCCGTACGCCCCGACCAGGTCCGGCTGGGCGATCCGCTCGCCGTCGGCGAGCCGCTGGTAGAGCCGGCTGCCCCGGCCGCTGCCGAGCACGGTGGCGAGCACGGTGGTCACGTCGTACCCGGGGGTGCCGAACGGGTGGGTGCGGTGCGCGAGGTAGACGCGGGCGGCGGGGACGTCGGAGGTGACGGTCTCCACCGCGGGCCGGCCGGTGGGCGGCACCGCGCGCCCGTCCGGCGCGGGTGGGATGTCGGTGCGCGCCCCGACGCCGCCGAAGTATTTGTCGGCGAGCGCGAACACCTCGGCCGCGCTGGTGTCGCCGACCACCGTGAGCACCGCGTTGTTCGGCGCGTAGTAGGTGTCGTGGAAGGTCTGAAAGGTGGCCAGGTCGGCGGCGTTCAGGTCGGCCATGGACCCGATGGTGGCGTGGTGGTAGGGGTGGCCGGGCGGATAGAGCAGCGGCAGCAGCCGCAGCCAGGCGTCGCCGTACGGGACGTTCTCGTAGCGTTGCCGCCGCTCGTTCTTCACCACGTCGCGCTGGTTGTCGAGCGTCTCCTGGGTCAGCGCCGGCACGAGGCCGCCCATCCGGTCGGCCTCCAGCCAGAGCGCCAGCTCCAGGTGCTCGGCCGGGACGGTTTCGAAGTAGTTGGTCCGGTCCGGGTTGGTGGTCGCGTTGAGCGAGCCGCCCGCGCCCTGGATCAGCTTCATGTGCTCGGTCTTCGCCACGTGCATCGAACCCTCGAACATCAGGTGCTCGAAGAGGTGGGCGAAACCGGTCTGTCCCGCCGGTTCGTGGCGGGAACCCACGTCGTACCAGAGGTTGACCGCCACCGCCGGGGCGGTACGGTCCTCGCTCACCACCACGCGCAGGCCGTTGTCCAGTCGGGTCGTCTCGATCGGCCAGGGGAAACCGCTGTCGGGCATGGCACCCACGCTAGCCGAGGACGGCCGTCCGGCACCGGATCGCCGTCCCGCCGCCGCGGGCCCACCGCCCATCGGAGTGTGATGTGGATCACGGTGAGGCCGCGAGCCCGACCCGGGCTGACAAATCGGCCATCCATCGCTCACTATGACTGCCGTCCGGCCACTGCGGACGGTCCGCCCGCGCCGGCCGGCGACCCGCACGGCGCGACCGCGCCGCGACCGCGACAACGGGGGAACAACATGTCCCAGTCCCACCCGGCCCGCACCGGGGCCCGGATCCTGGCGGTGGTGAGCGTGGTCGCCGCGCTCTCCGCGGCCGGCCGCGCCCCGGCGGTAGCCATCTCCGGCGGCACACCCGTGCCCTCCGGCCAGGACGTCCAGAGCGTCCGGCTCAACATCCTCAGCCCCGGCGCCCCGGGCGCCCGGGCCTGCTCCGGGGCACTCGTCGCGCCCCGCTGGGTGCTCACCGCCCGGACCTGCTTCACCTCCGCCGACCTGCCCGGGCCGGTCACCGCCACCTTCGCTCCCGACCAGGACGGCCACCCGCACCGCATCCCGGTGCTGGCGGTCCGCTTCGACGACGCCCGCGGCCTGGCCCTGGCGAACCTGTCCCGGGCCGAGACCACGGTCAGCCCGGTGCCGGTGGCCGCCACCGGCCCGCACACCGGCGACCAGCTCCGGTTCGTCGGCTTCGGCCGGACGGCCACCGAGTGGGTGCCGGACGCCCCGCACAGCGCGACCTTCACGGTGACCGCCGCCGGCACCGACTCGGCCGATCTCACCGGCACCGGCGGCCTCTGCCGGGGCGACGGCGGCGCGGCGGGGCTGCGCACCGGCTCCGACGGCCAGCCGGAGCTGGTGGCGGTCGCGACCGGTTCGGGGCAACTGGGGTGCCTCGGCGAGACCGACACCTCGAACCAGGCCACCGCCGCGGTGGCGAGCGGCCTGACCGGCCTGTTCGGCGGCCGACCGTTCGGCCGTTTCGCCGTCACCCCGTCCGACGGGGGCCTCCCGGCCGCCGCGGGCGCGCGGTTCGGCGCCGCGACGGCGACCGGCGACTTCAACAAGGACGGCTACCCGGACCTCGCCGTCGGCGCCCCGGGTGACACGGTGAACGGGCAGACCTCGGGCAGCGTCACCGTGTTCCCGGGCGCCGCCGGCGGCAGCCTCGGCGCCGGTCACCGGTTGATCCAGGCGGACTTCGGCGCCGCGGACGAGGCCGGGGACGGCTTCGGCGCCGCGCTCGCCGCCGGCGACTTCAACAAGGACGGGTACGCCGACCTGGCCGTCGGCACCCCCGGCGAGGCGATCGGCACGGTCAAGGCGGCCGGCGCCATCGCGGTGTTCCCCGGCGGCCCCTCCGGACTGGCCCGGGGCAAGGGCTACGACCAGGGGGACATCGGGCGCGGCGACGAGACCGACGACCGCTGGGGCGCGGCGCTCGCCGCCGGGGACTTCAACAACGACGGGTACGCCGACCTGGCCGTGGGCGCCCCGAACGAGGCGGGCAGCGACAACGTGCACAGCGGCGACGTGAGCGTCATGCGCGGCAACAGCACCGGCACCCTCACGTACGCGTACAACCTCGACCAGACCAACGCCGGCGGCGCGAACGAGGCCGGCGACCGCTTCGGCGCGGCGCTGGCGGCCGGCAACGTGACCGGCTCGGTCCACGCCGATCTCGTGATCGGCGCACCGGGCGAGGCGCCGGGTACGCTGCCCGCCGCCGGCAGCATCTACGTCGTGCCGGGCGCCGCCGGGGAGGTCACCACCGGCTTCGGCCGCAGTCAGGGCACGTCCGGCGGGGTCAACGAGGCCGGCGACAACTTCGGCGCCGCGCTCGCGGTGGGCAACTTCGACGGCGACGGTTACGCCGACATCGCGGTCGGCGTGACCGGCGAGGCGCCGGGCAGCGAGGCGAAGTCGGGCGCCCTCGCGGTCTACCCGGGCGCGTCCAGCCAGGTGGCCGCCGGCTTCAGCGTCACCGAGCTGGCGTTCGGCCGGACCCCGGGGGCCGACGACCTCTTCGCCTCCGCGCTGGCGACCGGGGACGTCAACGGCGACGGCCGCGCCGACCTGATCGTCGGCGCCCCCGGCGCGACGGAGGGCGGGGCCAAGGGAGCCGGTTTCGTGGCCGTGCTCACCGGTCGGGCCCGCACCACCTCGCAGCCGACGTCGCTGGTGGCCAGCCGACTGATCCGGCAGCCCGACGTGCAGGGCACCAGCGAGGTCGGGGACGCGTTCGGTGGCGCGGTGGCCCTCGCCGACCTCGACCGGGACGGCCGGGCGGACGCGTTCCTGGGCAGCCCCGGCGAGGCGGTGCCGGGCGAGCCGGCCGCCGGTGTGACCGTCACGGTCCTCGACGTCGCGACGCCCTGACCCGGCCCGCGCCGGCCCCGCACGTCGCGGGGCCGGCGCGGCACGGCGCCACCTACCGGGGGTCCCGCCGGGGCCGGGGCGTGACGCTCAGTCGGGCGGCTCGACGGGGTTGACGGTCTCGGCGGAGCTGCGGTGCTCCAGCACCGTGTCCGGGGCGGCGTTCCGGTCCTCCTCCCGGAGGTCGGATTCGGCGAGGATCGCGTCGGCCTGGGCCTGCGCGTCGTCGCTGCCCGCCGCCGCCTCCTCGGGCAGCAGGTGCGC
The DNA here is from genome assembly GCF_027497235.1 of Micromonospora sp. WMMD1128. Classification (NCBI taxonomy): domain Bacteria; kingdom Bacillati; phylum Actinomycetota; class Actinomycetes; order Micromonosporales; family Micromonosporaceae; genus Micromonospora; species Micromonospora sp. WMMD1128. Next base: position 966,130 of record NZ_CP114902.1, on the reverse strand, counting down.
GCGGGAGGAGATCCGGTCCTGGTCGCTCTGGTCGTGGCTCATGGCTGTTCCCATACCCCGCGTCCCGCTTCGCGGAACGGCGCGGGCGTTCGCGGGCGCATCCGGGTACGCTGGCCGGCGTGACGCGGTCGTATCGATGGTTTAGGCAGCCGGCTGGAGGAGCCGGTGACTCGACCGTGAGCTGACGTCACCACCTCTTCGAGCCGGCCGGGCAGGGATGGTTCCCTGCCCTTTCGCATGCGAGCTGCCGGCTCGGTCCCCGGGCGCCGGCCCCGGGGCACGGTCGGCGAAAGGAAACCCACCGTGACCACGTCCCCGGATGCCCGCCGGGTCATCGACCAGCGGATCGACCGCGTCGTGCCGTTGACCACCCCGGCCCTGCTCCACCACCACCTGCCGCTTGACGCCGCCCTCGCCGAGGCCGTCGTGGCCGGCCGGCGCGCGGTCAGTCGGGTGCTCGACCGCGCCGACGACCGGCTGGTGGTGGTGGTCGGCCCGTGCTCGGTGCACGACCCGGCCGCCGCGCTGGAATACGCCGGCCGGCTGCGCGAGGCCGCCGACCGGGTCGCCGACGACCTGCTCGTGGTGATGCGGGTCTACTTCGAGAAGCCGCGCTCGACCGTGGGCTGGAAGGGCCTGATCAACGACCCGGCGCTGGACGGCTCGGGCGACGTGAACACCGGCCTGCGCACCGCACGTGCCCTCCTGCTCGACGTGCTGCGGCTGGGCCTGCCGGTGGGCTGCGAGTTCCTCGACCCGATCACCCCGCAGTACATCGCGGACACGGTGGCCTGGGGCGCGATCGGCGCCCGGACGGTGGAGAGCCAGGTGCACCGGCAGCTCGCCTCCGGCCTGTCCATGCCGATCGGCATGAAGAACCGCCCCGACGGCAGCATCGCCACCGCCGTGGACGCGATCCGGGCGGCCGGGGTGCCGCACGTCTTCCCCGGCATCGACGTGTCCGGCACTCCGGCGATCATGCACACCCGGGGCAACGCCGACGGCCACCTGGTGCTGCGCGGCGGGGGCGGCCGACCCAACTACGACGCGGAGTCGGTGGCCGGGGCGCTGGACCTGCTGCGCGCGGCGAGCCTGCCCGAGCGGGTGGTGATCGACGCCAGTCACGCCAACAGCGGCAAGGACCACCGCAACCAGCCGCGGGTCGCCGCGGACGTGGCCGCGCAGCTCGCCGCCGGCCAGCGCGGCATCGTCGGGATCATGCTGGAGAGCTTCCTGCGCTCCGGCCGGCAGGACCTGGACCCGACCCGGGAGCTGGAGTACGGCCGGTCGATCACCGACGCGTGCATCGGCTGGGACACCACCGACGAGGTGCTCGACCACCTGGCGCAGGCGGTCCGCGCCCGCCGCGCCACCCTGCCCGCGCCGGCCTGAGCCGGGGTCGGGGTGGCGTTTGACCGGTTCGGGGCCGGGTAGGTGGTCGGCGTGACAGACGACGCGCCCGTGACCGAGCAGCCGGACACCAGGCCGCTCGACGACCTGCTCGACCACCTCTACCAGGGCCAGGAGCGGATCAGCCAGGCGGACATCTACCGCCGGGCGGTGGCCGCCGAGCTGCCGGCGGAGCTGCTCACCCGGATCGCCGCGCTGCCACAGGGCGAGTACGCGGTGGACGAGGTGACCGACATGCTCGGCGGCACGGTCGCCTGAGCCCCCGTCGACGAGAGGACGCGCATGACCGACCGCGAGCCCGACCACGAGCACCTGGCGGCGCTGGGCCAGCCCCCGGAGGGCACCGACACGCTGCCGGAGCCGGACTTCGCCAACGAGCACGACCGCACCGCGGTGGACCGGGACATCATCACCGGGGAGGACGAGCGGGAGTCGGAGACGTCACGGGGCTGGGCCGGCGAGGACCACGGCACCACCCCCACCTGATCCCGGGCGCGAGCGAAGCGGGGCCGGCGCGCACGCGCCGGCCCCGTCGTTCGTCGGCTCACTCCTCCTGGTGGCCGCCCTCGGCCGCCCGCTGGGCCACCGCGTAGCCCATCTGGAGGAAGTCGGAGGCGGCGACCGCGGTCAGCGCGGTGGCCACCAGCCGGGTCAGCCGGGGCGCCAGCACCAGGCCGCCGGTGAGCCCGGTGGCCACCCACACCGCCAGGCAGAACGGGCAGCTGACCAGCTCGCCGAGCGCGTGCCGGGTGGGGCTGCCCTCGTCGCGGACCTGCTCCATCACCTCGCCGCTGCCGCCCGGGTGGTCGTAACGGGTGAACGGCGCCCGCAACGGGCTGGTGATCGCGTCCTTGGAGATCAGCCGGCTCAGCTTGTGCGTGGCGATGGAGAGCAGCACCACGTCCCCCGGGGTGGGCCGCTCGGGCACCGGGCGGCCGGTCGCCCGGACCACCCCGACCAGGGCCGCGGTCACCCCGGCGTACGTGCCCATCGCCTTCAGGTAGCCCTCCAGCGGTCGGTGCTCGTGCGGCGCGTACGCCTGGCGCAGCCGCGCCACCTTCTGCTTCAGGCCACTCCCGGTCAACCCGGCCTCCCTCGTCGTCGTACCGGCCGGCATCAACCGGCGGTCAGGTTGTCGGCCACCTCGCGGTCGAGGTTGGCCAGGATCTCGTCGGCCAGGTCGTGGTCCGGGCCGGCCAGGTCCAGCCGGACCCGGGCGCCGCCGGCGTCGGCCGGCTCCACGTCGATCTCCGCCGACCAGTCGGCGCTGCTCCACCTGGCCCGCATGTCCTCGGCGTCGAGCACCTCCACCCGGCAGGTGCCGGAGCGGCGCAGTTCCTCGGGCAGCCAGGCGGAGGAGCGGTCCGGGTCGGTCGCGGTGTTGAACACCACCTCGGGCGGCGCGGACATGCCGCGCTCGGCGTGACTGGCCATCAGACGTCCCGCAGCCGGTGCGGGTCGACCTCCCGGCCGGGGTGCCGGGCCAGGTACTCGGTCTCCAGTTCGGCGGTGCGGCGCAGGTGGTTGGCGAGCGCGGAGTCGGTGGCGTGCCGCAGCGTGTCCAGCCGGGTCCGGTGCAGGCTGCGTACCTCCCGGATGAGGTCGTCGTCGCCCAGCTCGGTGGGGTCCACGCCGGGAAGCTCCTCGTCGACGGTCCCGGCGCGGGCGTGGTCGCCGTCCCACTCGGTGACCCGCTGCTCCGGGCTGGCGTCCCGGCTTGCCGATTCGGTCATCGTCGCCCCCTCGTCTCGTTCGGGCTGGCGACTAGACGGTTGCCCAGCGGGGGTGCCACCAAACCACGCCCACCTACGACACCGCGTCGGAGACGGCCGGCGTCCCCGGTACCCTCGATGGCATGCAGCGGCTCCGGACACCGGCGTGGATCGTCCGCCACGTGGCCATGGTCGTGCTTGTGGTGGGCTTCCTCGGGTTGGGCTGGTGGCAGGTCACCCGGGCCGCCGGGGGCAACTCGTTGAGCTTCGGTTACGCGATCGAGTGGCCGGTCTTCGCCGGCTTCGTGGTCTTCGTCTGGTGGCGCGAGGTCCGGCAGGCGCTGCGGGCCGAACCCGGGCAGCCGGCCGAGCCCGCGCCGCCGGTGAGCGCGGCCGGCGCGCCGGTCGCCGCCGGGACCCCGGTGGTACGCCGGCCGGTGCGCGCCGCCCGGGTGCCGGTGGGCCCGGTCGACGGGGCGGACGACGGCGATCTGGCCGCGTACAACCGCTACCTTTCCTGGTTGAACGCCAATCCGGGCGCGCGGCCCGGCGACTATCCCGGCTGAGGCCGGTCGGAAGGACGGACGACGGTGGGCGGAGCCCTTACCCGGTACCGCGTGATCGCCTGGATCGTGGGCGTGGCGCTGGTGGTGCTGGTCCTGATCGGCATGCCGCTGAAGTACGGCTTCGACAATCCGAGCGTGGTGGCCGTGGTGGGCGTCGCGCACGGCTGGCTCTACATGCTCTATCTGGCGCTCACGTTCGACCTGTCCCGCCGGGCCGACTGGCCGTTGAAGCGGATGCTGCTGGTGATGCTGGCCGGGACGGTGCCGTTCGTCTCGTTCTACGCCGAGCGGCGGGTGAGCCACTGGGTGGCGGCCGAGCGCCGGCCCCGTACCCCGGAGCCGGTCGCCGGCTGACCGCGCTCAGCGCGCCGGCCGCCACGGCCCGGCGCCCGGCGGGTCGGTCCAGCCGCCGAGGCGGGCTCCTTCCCGGGCGCGCCCGAGGGCGCGGGCGACCTGGCCGAACTGGCGCTCGTCGTCGCTGCTGAACAGCAGCACCTCGGTGCCGCGGATCCGTCCCCACAGCTCGTGCGCCGGGGGCCGCCAGCGGTCGCCGGCGAGCACGAGCAGCAGCGGCAGCAGGCCGGCCGCGCCGAGCGTGAGGTACGCCCCGGCGGTGAGCCGGTGCAGGCCGCCGGTGAAGCCGAGCAGCACGCCGACGGCGGCGATCAGCGCGGCGGAGACGCCGACCGCCCGGACGGCGAGCCGGTCGTGCGGTCCGCGGGCGGTCCGGAGCTGGGTGATCTCGGCCACCGGCCAGCTGCTGCGGCCGACGGTGAAGCGTTCGCCGGTGACCACGATGCCGGGCCGGGCGTAGAGCAGGGTGGGGGCGGGCGGATGGGTGGAGGAACGATCGGTCTGCACGGTGGCCTCCCGGGATCGGGGTCCCGTGGTGGGATTCCCGGATCCGCGTCCCATTGTGTGGCCGGTCCGCCACCCGACCTCGGGTTTTCGCCTTCGGCACGAACCGTCGGCACGGCATCCGCCCAGAACGACGAATGGGGCGAGCCTCACCTTTTACGCAGAGGAGCCCGACGCGAGGCCATTCGGTTCGCGAAACGGTCACAGACCGTGAACGTCATCATTGTCACTTTCCGACACTTTGCCAACTTTCGCCCCTGCTTGAACTCCCGACAACTCCGATCACGGGTTAGGTTGTCCAGGTCGGTCCGGTCGACCGCCGTCCGCCCGGACGGCGCCGGGTCGGTGTCGACGGGTCGCGCAGGCGTCCCCGCCGACCATGGAGAGGAGCTTTCCGCTCTTGTCGTCCTTACGGATGCTGCTCCGCTCGCTCGCGGTGGCCGGCCTCTCGGCCGCGCTGCTCGCCCCGGCGTCGGTGGCTCGGGCCGAGCCCACCACCGCCGAGCTGACGAAGCAGATCGAGAAGTCCTCGACTGAGCTGGAGCGAATCGTCGAGTCCTACAACAAGCTCAACGAGGACATCAAGGCCAACAAGGCCGAGGCGGCCTCGTTGCAGGCCCGGATCGGCCCCTTGCAGGAACAGGCCGAGCGCAGTCGCGCCGACGTGGCCGTGCTCGCCGCGACGGCGTACAAGACCGGCGGCATGCGCACCGCCGCGGCCCTGCTGGAGCCGGGCGGCACGGCCGCGCTCCCGGAGCGGCTGGGCACGCTCGACCAGCTCACCCGCCAGCGGCAGCGCACCATCACCGGCTTCACCGCCGACCAGCGCCGGCTGATCGACCAGAAGACCAAACTGGACGTCACGCTGGCCCGGGAGGCGGCACAGGTCAAGCAACTCAAAGCCGGGAAGAAGCGGATCGAGGCGGACCTGTCCCGCCTCTACGAGATGCGCCGCAAGGCGTACGGGCGGGCCACCGAGGCGCCGGCCAAGGCGAGTTCGGCGGGCAAGCCGCCGGCGGTCTCCGGCGATGCCGGGATCGCGGTGCGGTACGCCTACGGCGCGGTCGGCAAGCCCTACGGGTACGGCAACGACGGTCCCGGCAGCTACGACTGCTCGGGCCTGACGATGGCCGCGTGGCGGGCCGCCAACAAGTCACTGCCGCACAACGCGGCAAAGCAGTGGAAGGCCACCACCCGGATCAGCCGCAGCCAGCTGCAACCGGGAGACCTGGTGTTCTACTCCGGGCTCGGGCACGTGGCGATCTACGTCGGCAGCGGCCAGATCATCGACGCGCCGAGCGCGGGCCGCAACGTCAGCAAGCGGGGCATGAACATCATGAGCATCGCCGGCTACGGCCGGGTCTGACCCCGGACAGGCGAACGGCCGGCGTCCCCCTATCGGACGCCGGCCGTTCGTCGTTTCAATTACTACCAGGTCAGGCCGCCTGCAAGCCCTCCGCGCGGGCCAGCTCACGGAGCCGGCCGAGGGCCTGGATCTCCAGCTGGCGGATCCGCTCCCGGGAGAGCGAGAACCGGGAGGCGACCTCGGTCAGCGAGTGCTCGCGGCCGTCCTCCAGGCCGTAGCGGGCCCGCATGATGCCGGCCGACCGGTCGTCGAGGTGGTTGAGCAGACCCTCGATCCGCTGCCGCTCCAGGCCGGTCAGCACGATCTCCTCCGGCGACGGCGCGTCGCTGTCGGCGACCAGGTCACCGAGGTTGGTGTCGCCGTCGTCGCCCACCGGGGTGTCCAGCGAGACGGTGTCCTGCGACCAGCGGACCAGCTCGTTGACTCGCTCGACGGTGACGCCGAGCGCGGTCGCGATCTGCTCCGGCTCCGGGTCGCCACCCAGCTCGCGGGTGAGCTGCCGGGCCACGTTGCGCATCCGGTTGACGTCCTCCACCAGGTGCACGGGCAGCCGCACGGTCCGCTCCTGCTGGGCGATCGCCCGGCTGATGGCCTGGCGGATCCACCAGGTCGCGTAGGTGGAGAACTTGAAGCCCCGCTCGTAGTCGAACTTCTCGACGGCCCGGACCAGGCCGGTGTTGCCCTCCTGGATCAGGTCCAGCATGGGCATGCCGGAGCGCACGTAGCGGCGGGCGATGGAGACGACCAGCCGCAGGTTCGCACGGATGAACAGGTCCTTGGCCCGCTCACCGTCGACGACCACGCGCTCCAGCTCCTCCCGGGTGGCCCCGTCGGGAATCCGCTCGGTGTCGATCAGGTGCTCGGCGTAGAGGCCGGCCTCGATCGACTTGGAGAGCTCCACCTCCCGGGCGGCGTCCAGCAGCGGCGTCCGGGAGATCTCGTGCAGGTAGACGCCGACCAGGTCCCGCTCCTCGGCGACCTCGTCGGTACGCATGCCGATGTTCTTGTCCACTATTGCCACGGTCCCCTCACTCGCGCCGGTTGCCCGGTTCCTTGCCATCCCCACGTTCATCAGCCCTCCCCGTAACCTCCGCTGTGCCCGTAGGTGCTGACACCTACACAACAGATGTGACGTGTCGGGGATTCCATGTCGTGAGTCGAAACTGTCACGAATGCCTGAGTGGTAGCTGAGAGCCCGGTCCATGTTTGCTGTCAGGACCCCTACCCGGGTGGCCCACGGACGCCCTGGTGAACGGAGTCCGCAGCAGCGGAATCACCGTCCGCCCATGGAATGGCACCATTGCCCGTTCCATGAACACAGCGAGCCGCGTCACCACGTATCTGCGATCCTGGTCACTGCGTGATACGAGCCCGCGGACCGGTCGGTTCAGCCACCGTGAAGGATTACCCTCCGCCTCGTTGAACAATCCGCCCGGGGAGAGCCGTCCCCTCCCGCCACGTGATACGCGTCGCACCGGCCGGACGGATGCGCCGGGCGGGTGGACACGCGGGAGGATCGCCCCCGGGCCTCAGGAGGCGAGCAGGGCCAACGCGCCGCGCACCTGGTCGGCGGCCCGGGCCAGGGCGGCCCGGGCGGCCGGCACCTCGGCCCCGGAGACCAGCGTGACCAGGGCGGTCTTGAGGTCGCCGTCGGTCTGCTGGAGGGCGACCCGGCAGACCTCCTCGGCGCAGCCGGTGGCCTCCACCAGGATCGAGATCATCCGGCCGCGCAGCTTCGCGTTCGTGGCGACCATGTCGATCATCAGGTTGGAGTAGACCCGGCCGAGGCGCACCATCACGGCCGTGGAGAACGTGTTGAGCACCAACTTCTGCGCGGTGCCGGCCTTCATCCGGGTCGAACCGGTGACCACCTCGGGTCCGGTGTCCACCCCGATGAACACGTCCACCGAGCCGGCGGCCTCGGCCTCCGGATTGGCGCAGAGCAGCACGGTCCCGGCACCCTGCGCCCGGGATGCGGCGAGCGCCCCGAGGACGTACGGGGTGCGCCCGCTTGCCGCCAGGCCGACCACCAGGTCACCGGGGCGTACGCAGTCGGCGGCCTCGGCGGCGCCGGTGCCCTCGTCGTCCTCGGCGTCCTCGACGGCCCGCCACATCGCCTCCGGGCCGCCCGCCAGGTGCGCGCAGAACCAGTGCCGTGGCGAGTTGAACGTGGGGGCCAGCTCGGCCGCGTCGAGCACCCCGAGGCGACCGGAGGTGCCGGCGCCGAAGTAGTGCACCCGGTGCCCGTCACGCAACGCGGCGACGGCGAGGTCGACGGTCTCGGCGATCTCGTCGAGCACGGCGGCCACCGCGGCCGGCACCCGCCGGTCCGCCTCGTTGATCACGGTGAGCACGTCCCGGGTGGACATCAGGTCGAGGTCGACGCTGTGCGGGTTACGCCGCTCGGTCGGCGCGCCGACGCGCACCACCGGGCGCACGGCGGCCACCTCGTCGCGCTCCACCCGACCCGGCGTCATGCCCGCCTCCGCCCCGGGCCCACCCGGCGTGACTGGACGGCCTCGGCGGTGGCCTCCAGCGCCTTCTTCGTCCGGGTCCGGCTCCGGGCGGCCACGCCGACGAAGAGGCAGTCCACCACGGTGAGCTGGGCCAGCCGGCTGGCCGTCGCGCCGGACCGGTAGGTCGTCTCCCGGGCGGCGGTGGTGAGCACGTGGTCCGCGACCTCGGTGATCGGTGAGCGGGGGAAATTGGTGAGCGCCACCGTGGTGGCCCCGCGCGTGCGGGCCTGCTCCAGCACCTCGATGACGTCGGACGTGGTGCCGGTGTGCGAGATGCCGATCGCGACGTCGCCCCGGCCCAGCAGCGCGGCGGAGGTGAGCGCGGTGTGCACGTCCGGGAAGTAGAACGCGACCCGGCCGATGCGGTGCAGCTTCTGCTGGAAGTCGGAGGCGACGAAGCCGCTGGCGCCGGCGCCGTAGACGTCGATCCGGCCGGCCGCGCCGATCGCCTCGACCACCTGCGCGCAGACCGCCGGGTCGAGCTGCTCGGCGGTCTCCTCGACGGCCCGTGCGTCGTTGAACGCGATGGTGGCGATGATCTGGGCCAGGTCGGCGCCGGGCGGGATGTCGCCGCCGACCACCCGGACGTCCGGCGGCTCGATCCGGCGGGCGGCCTCGGCGGCGAGCCGGATCCGCAGTTGCGGGTAGCCGTTCATGCCGACCGAGCGGCAGAACCGGATGACTGTCGCCTCGGACGTCTCGGCGGCGGTGGCGAGGTCGGTGATGGTGCGCCGGGCCGCGTCCGCGGGATCGGCGACGACCAGCCGGGCGACCCGCTGCTCGGCCGGGGACAGCGAGGGCAGGAGGCCGCTGATGTGGACGATCAGTCCACCGGGCTCGTGACTCGCAGAAATCTTCGGACTCTTCGCCACGGATGAAACTTACTTTCAGTAAGGCGGGAGCGTCAACCATGACACCGCGTATCGGGAAATTTACCGCCTTCCGCGCCTGATCCCCGCGTTCAGGGTCCCATCACCGCAGCCCCACCGCCTCCCCCGGTCCGGTCGACTCACTCCCGCCGGCCGGCCATCCGGCGAACGGGCGCGACCGGCGGCTAGCGTGAGCGGCATGGTGGATCGCACGGTGCTGGTGACCGGAGGCACGGGTGGGCTCGGCGGCGCGGTCACCGCCGCCTTCCTCGGCGGAGGGTGGCGGGTGGTCGTACCCGGTCGGGAGGCCGGGGAGACGACGCCCGACGGGCCGGTGCGGGTGACGGCGGACCTGCTCACCCCCGAGGGCGCCGCGCGGGCGGTGGCAACGGCCACCGGCGAGCCCACGGCGCCGCTGCGGGCGGTGGTCAACCTCGTCGGCGGGTACGCCAGCGGCGGGCTGGTGCACGAGACCCCGGTCGAGGAGTTCGAGCGGATGCTGCGGATCAACCTGCGCCCGACCTACCTGGTGACCCAGGCGGCGCTGCCGCACCTGGTCGCGGCCGGCGGCGGCACGGTGGTCTGCGTGTCGGCCCGGGCGGCGGCGGCCCCGTTTCCCGGCGCGGCCGGCTACGCCACCGCGAAGGCCGGGGTGCAGGCGTTCGCCAACGCGGTCGCGGTGGAGTACAAGCAGCGTGGGGTGCGGTGCAACACGGTGCTGCCGAGCGTCGTCGACACCCCGGCCAACCGGGCCGCCCAACCCGACGCGGACCACCGGCGATGGGTGCCGCCGGCCGAGATCGCCGCGGTGATCCGCTTCCTGGCCGGCGACGAGTCCGCACCGACGAGTGGCGCGAGCATCCCGGTCTACGGGCGGGCCTGAGCCGGCACCGGGCCGTCCCGCCCGCCGCCGGTCGGACGCGGCGGGCCGCCCCCGCCCGGTTCGGCCAGGGCCGCCGGGTCGTCCGGCAGCCACTCGCTCAGGTGCGCCCGGATCCGCCGGGACACCTCCTCCGGTGAACCGCCGCCGTCCACCACCACGAAACCGGGATACTCCGGCAGCGACCGGTACGCGGCGGCGGCGGCGGTCAGCCACCGCATGCTCTCGTGGTCGGTGCCGCGCTGCTCGATCCGCCGGTACGCCTCGGCCGGGTCCACGGTCAGCAGGAAGGTGACCCGCGGCGGCGGGAAGACCCGGTAGCCGGCCCGGGCCAGCCGTTCCCACCGGTGCCCGCCGTGCGCCCGGATGCTCGCGTACTGGCAGGCCGACCAGCGGTCCATCACCGCCGTACGGCCGGTGACCAGGCAGCTGAGCAGCGCGAGCGCGATGGCCAGCCAGCGCAGCACGGACTCGACTGCGAGCAGTCCGTCGCGCCCGACCAGGCGCTGTGCGTCCGGCCGGCCGACGCGCTTGGCGATCCGGCCGAGCCACCGGCGACCGCCGGCGTTGCGGTGGTAGGTGGCCGGATGCCCGGCGGCGGTGAGCGCCTCGGCGAGCCGGTGGGCCTGGGTGGTCTTGCCGGAGCCGTCGATGCCGATCAGGGCGACGGCGCGTAGTCGGGGTCCGCCGCGCCGCGTCCGCAGTGAGCTGGCCACCTCACCCAGGTTATCCGGTGCATGCTCACACCGGCGCTTTGTCGCTTTCCTCCCCGAGCGGACCCAACAGGTGTGGCCGGGGCGTCCGCCGGGTACGCACCCTAATCTCACCGCCCACGACGACGACGGGAGACCTCAGATGGCCGAGCGCGGGGACGAGACCCTGATGCACACGCTGAAGAAGGTCGCCGCCGTGCTCAAGGAGTCCGAGATCCCGTTCGCGCTGGGCGGCAGCTTCGCGGTGTACGCGCACGGCGGCCACTCCAGTGAGCACGACGTCGACTTCCTGATCCGGGAGTCAGACGTCGACCGGGCGCTTGAGGCGCTCGTCGACGCCGGCTTCACCGCCGAGCGTCCGCCGGAGGACTGGCTGGTCAAGGTCTACGACGAGGGGCGGATGGTGGACCTCATCCACCGGCCGATCGAGACGCCGGTGACCGAGGAGACCTTCGCCGACACCATCGAGCGGCCGGTCGACGCGATCCGGATGCCGGTGCTGTCGGCCAGCCAGCTCATGGTGCACAAGCTGCTCAGCTTCTCCCAGCACTACTGCGACTTCGCCCGCGCCCTGCCGCTCGCCCGCTCGCTGCGGGAACAGATCGACTGGGAGCGGGTACGGAAGGAAACGCAGCACTCGCCGTACGCGGAGGCGTTCCTCGTGCTGCTCGATCGGCTGGACGTGCTGCCCGGCGGCGCGCCCGGCGGAAGGGAGATCCCGTGACCGGACAGCCCGGCGACGTGCCCCCCGACGAGTACGTCGAGGCGGAGATCCAGAGCATGCTGGCCGAGGACCCGTCCGTGGCCGAGCAGGGCATCACCGTGGTGCGCCGCGAACGCGGCCTGGTCCTCTACGGCGAGGTGGAGAGCGCGCACCGGCGTGCGGAGATCCTGCGGCGGGTGGCCGAGCGCTTCCCGCACACGCCTGTGACGAGCGACATCGGAGTGATCCGTGCGCAGGCGCCCACCCAGGTCGAGGAGCTGCCATGAGGGAGGTTCGATCGTGATCCGGATCGCCGCCGTCGGCGACGTGCACGTGGACGAGGACGTGGTGGGCCGGTTCCGCCCGGCCCTTGAGGAGCTGCCGGACTGCGCCGACGTGCTGCTGCTCGCCGGCGACCTGACCCGGCACGGCACCGAGGCCGAGGCGCGCTGCGTGGCGCGGGAGTTCGGTGACCTCGGCGTGCCGGTGATCACCGTGCTCGGCAACCACGACCACCAGTGCGACCAGGTGCCGCAGGTGGTCAAGGTGCTGGAGGACGCCGGGATCACCGTGCTGGAGGGCACCGGCACGGTGCTGGAGTGCGAAGGTGGGCGGCTCGGCGTGGCCGGGGTGAAGGGGTTCGGTGGCGGATTCGCCGGGCGGTGCGCCAGCGACTTCGGCGAGCCGGAGATGAAGTCGTTCGTGCGGACCACCCGGGAGAGCGCCGACTCGCTTGCCGCCGCGCTGCTCGCGCTGGACTGCGACGCGCTCGTCGCGCTCACCCACTACGCCCCCGTGCCGGACACGCTGGCCGGCGAGCCGCCGGAGATCTATCCGTTCCTCGGCTGCTACCAGCTCGGGCAGGCGATCGACTCGGCGCCCACCGCGCTGGCGCTGCACGGGCACGCCCACCACGGCACCGAGCGCGGCACCACCCCGGGCGGGGTGCGGGTCCGCAACGTCGCGCACCCGGTGATCAAGCAGGCGTACAGCGTCTTCCACCTGGGAGATCAGCTCGACTGAGCGGGAGGTTTCCCGGCACCGAGGTCCGGGTATCCAGCCAACATGGAGCTGATTCTCTGGATTCTCGCAGTCGTACTCGTGGTCGCCGGAATTCTTGCCCTCTTCCGTCGGCAGATCCTCTGGGGCATCGTCCTGATCGTCGTGGGCCTGCTGGTCGGCCCGGGTGGCGTCAGCATCTTCAACACGTAACCCCCGCCCGCACCACCGATGACCCGCCGGGGTCGTCGGGTCCGGCGCTCTGTCCTCCCAGACCCGAGCGCACCGATCCGACGGCTCCGGCGTTTCGCGTCCGGCGGCCGGCTGCCTGCCGTTTGCGCCACGCCGGGCCGGGCATCACAGCGGTATGACGATCTCCGGAAGCATCCGGCGGGCCCGCGGCGGCCGGCGCTGGTGGGCTCTGCTGGGGTTCGGCGCCGCCACGTTCGCCGCCGCCGCGATCGGCGGGCTGGGCGTCCGGGGCACCTCCGCCGAGTACCAGAGCCTGGAGCAACCTGCCTGGGCTCCGCCGTCGTGGCTGTTCGGCCCGGTCTGGACCGTGCTCTACGCGTTGATCGCGATCGCCGGCTGGCTGGTCTGGCGCCGGGTCGGATTCGGCCCCGCGCTCGGGGCCTGGGTCGCGCAACTGGTGCTCAACGCGATCTGGACCCCGCTCTTCTTCGGCGCCGGCCGGTACGGGTTGGCGTTCGCCGAGATCGTGCTGATGTGGCTGGCGATCGGCGTGACCGTCGCGCTGTTCCGCCGGGTCTCCCGGCCGGCGACGCTGCTGATGCTGCCGTACTGGGCGTGGGTCACGTTCGCCGCCGCGCTGAACTTCGCCATCTGGCGGATGAACGCCTGACCGGCTCCGGGCGCGGGAGCCGTCGCCCCCGCGCCCGGTCCGGTCAGCAGCGGGGCACGCCCGGAATGTAGCCGTCGTAGCCGGTGTAGACGTAGGCGTCGGAGATGAACCGGCCGGAGCCGATCCGGTCCCAGATCGAGCTGGTGCCGTAGGTGCCGGTGACCGAGGTGCCGCTGGTCTGGCAGTGGATCGTCACGCCGGCCCCGTCGGCCACCGAGCCGACCGCGCTGTAGCCGGTGCCCGGGCCGGAGCGCACGGTCAGCGGCGAGCCCGCGGTGTTCACCGTGCCCGCGCCCGTGTTCGCTCCGGAGCAGCCGTTGTCGCTCTTGTAGGTCTTGGTGCCCCAGTAGAGCGCCGCCGCGCCGTTGAATTTGATCTTCACGGCACTGCCGCCCGACCGCTGCTCGTAGTGCAGGTGCGGTCCGGTGGAGCCGCCGGTGGTGCCGACGTATCCGATCACCCGTCCGTATCCGACGGTCTGCCCCACCGAGACGTTGAAGGCGTTCAGGTGCGCGTAGTAGGTGGTCCAGCCACCCCCGTGGTTGATCCGCACGTACTTGCCGTAGCTGGTGTCGCCGAGGTTGGTCACCACGTCGACCGTGCCGGGCGCGCTGGCCACCACCGGGTCGCCCAGATCGTCGGTGCGGTTGAAGTCGATCGCGTTCGCCGGGCTGTGGTTGGACCGGGTCTGCCCGGACCAGGACTGGTTGCACGGGAACGGAACCTTGAACGTCGGCGCGGCCATCGCCGGCGCCGCCGGGACGATGGTCGCGGCCAGGACCGCCACTCCCGCCCCGAGACTGAGCCACCGCTTACGCATCCACTACCTCCGATGTCGAAAGTCTTCGATGGGATACGGACAGGGTGGCAGAAAGTTCCGTTCGGCGGAAGAACCGTGGGAGCGCACCCAAGCAGGTGAGCGAGTTTCGGGATTGTTACCGGGCCGTGTCCGGTCGGGGGGTGGACCGAACGGGATGCAAGCGCTTACATGTGGGGACGACCATCGGACCGGCGCGGATTCGACTTCCCCCATGCGCCGGCAAGGAAGGAGAACGGCATGGCGTTTGCCAGATCACGCCAGGCTCTCGCGGTCACCGGCGTGCTGGGGCTGGCGCTCGGCGTCGCCGCCTGCGGCACCGGCAACGACAAGAAGAGCAGCGACAAGGCGGGCTCGGCCGAGTGCGCGGCATACGAGAAGTACCAGGGCAACGACGGCAAGAAGGTCTCGATCTACTCCTCGATCCGGGACATCGAGGCCGACCGCCTCGATGAGTCCTGGAAGGAGTTCGAGGACTGCACCGGCATCGACATCGACCACGAGGGATCGGGTGAGTTCGAGGCCCAGCTCGGCGTCCGGGTGGACGGCGGCAACGCCCCCGACCTCGCGTTCATCCCGCAGCCGGGTCTGCTCAAGCGGTTCGTCGACTCGGGCAAGCTCAAGCCGGCCAGCGCCGACACCAAGGCGATGGCGGAGGAGAACTACTCCCCCGACTGGCTGAAGTACAGCACCGTCAACGGCCAGTTCTACGGCGCCCCGCTGGGCTCCAACGTGAAGTCCTTCGTGTGGTACTCGCCGAAGACCTTCAAGGAGAAGGGCTGGACGGTCCCGACCACCTGGGACGACCTGATCAAGCTCAGCGACCAGATCGCCGCCAGCGGCATGAAGCCGTGGTGCGCCGGCATCGAGTCCGGTGACGCCACCGGCTGGCCGGCCACCGACTGGATCGAGGACGTGCTGCTGCGCACGGCCGGACCCGACGTCTACGACCAGTGGACCACCCACGGCATCCCGTTCAACGACCCGAAGGTCGCCGAGGCCGTGAACAAGGCCGGCACCATCCTCAAGAACGAGAAGTACGTCAACGGCGGCTTCGGCGGCGTGAAGAGCATCGCCACCACCTCCTTCCAGGAGGCCGGCGTGCCCATCACCGCCGGTAAGTGCGCACTGCACCGCCAGGCGTCCTTCTACGCCAACCAGTGGCCGAAGGGCACCAAGGTGGCCGAGGACGGCGACGTCTTCGCGTTCTACTTCCCGGGCCTCGACCCGGAGCAGAAGCCGGTGCTCGGCGGCGGCGAGTTCGTCGCGGCCTTCGCCGACCGCCCCGAGATCCAGGCGGTGCAGACCTACCTGGCCTCCGGCGAGTACGCCAACAGCCGCGCCAAGATCGGCGACTGGGTGTCCGCGAACAAGAAGCTGGACATCAACAACGTGCCGAACCCGGTGGACAAGCTCTCCGTGGGCATCCTCCAGGACCAGAAGACCGTCTTCCGCTTCGACGGCTCGGACCTGATGCCGGCCGCCGTCGGCGCGGGCACCTTCTGGAAGGGCATGGTGTCCTGGATCAACGGCAAGGACACCACCACGGTGCTCAACGACATCGAGGGCAGCTGGCCGAAGTGATGGTTTCCGGTGGCCCGGTCCGCGAAGGCGGACCGGGCCACCGGTCCACCCGACCCCGGAAGGAGGGTTGATGGATTTCGACTTCGCGGCCGAGCAGCCGAAGTTCCTCATGTTGATGTATGGGCTGATCGCCTTCGTCCTGGTGGTGGGCGGCCTGCTCCTGCTGCTCGACGTGGTGCCGGCCTTCTTCGCCCGCCGACGCGAGGCACGCCTGGTCGCCGCGACGGCCAACGGCGCCGTGCTGTCCGGCCGCCCGCGCAAGCAGGGGGAAGGGATCTTCGCGCTCTTCTTCCTGCTGCCGACGGTGCTGCTGCTGCTCATCGGCCTCGTCGTCCCGGCGATCCGCACCACGCTGCTCTCGTTCATGGACGGGCGGAGCGAGAACTTCGTCGGCCTGGACAACTACGCCTGGATGCTCGCCGACGACTCCATCGTCCGAGTGCTGATCAACACGCTGGTCTGGGTGCTGCTGGTGCCACTGGCGGCCACCACGATCGGCCTGCTCTACGCGGTGATGGTGGACCGGGCCCGACTCGAGGCGCTGGCCAAATCCCTGATCTTCATGCCGATGGCCATCTCGTTCGTCGGCGCGAGCATCATCTGGAAGTTCGTCTACGCCTTCCGGGGCGCCGAACAGGACCAGATCGGCCTGCTCAACCAGATCGTGGTGTGGTTCGGCGGAGAGCCCAAGCAGTGGCTGCTCGACTCGCCGCTGAACACCCTGCTGCTCATCGTCATCATGGTCTGGATCCAGGCCGGCTTCGCGATGGTGGTGCTCTCCGCCGCGATCAAGGCGATTCCGGGCGACATCATCGAGGCCGCCCGCCTGGACGGCGTGACGGCCTGGCAGATGTTCTGGCGGGTGACCCTGCCGAGCATCCGACCGGCGCTGATCGTGGTCGTGGTGACCATCACCATCGCCACGCTGAAGGTGTTCGACATCGTCCGGACCGCCACCAACGGCAACTACGAGACGAGCGTCATCGCGAACGAGATGTACAACCAGGCGTTCCGGTACGGCCAGAACGGGCACGGCGCCGCGCTCGCCGTCGTGCTCTTCATCCTGGTCGTGCCGATCGTGATCTACCAGATCCGCAACCTGCGGCAGCAGCGGGAGGGCTGAGATGACCACTGCCACGCCCACCGTCCCCGCCGGCGCCCAGCGCACCGACGACCCACCGAAGACCCGGGCCGGTCGGGTCCGCCGACGCCTCAACACGCCGACCGCGACCCTGGTCTCGATCGTCCTCGCGATCGTCTGGACCGTGCCGACCTTCGGCCTGTTCGTCTCCTCGTTCCGGCCGGAGAACCAGATCAAGACCACCGGCTGGTGGACCTTCTTCAGCGATCCGCAGTTCACCCTCGACAACTACGAGCAGGTGCTGTTCGGCAGCTCGTCCTCGGCCGGCCAGTTGGCCAGCTACTTCATCAACTCGCTGGCGATCACCATTCCGTCGGTGCTCTTTCCGCTGGCCTTCGCCTCACTCGCCGCGTACGCGCTGGCCTGGATCAACTTCAAGGGGCGGGACTGGGTCTACATCGCGATCTTCGCGTTGCAGATCGTGCCGCTGCAGATGGCCCTGGTGCCGCTGCTGAAGTTCTTCTCCACCGGCGTCACCGTCGCCGGCGTCCAGGTGCTGCCGGCCTGGGACCTGGTCGACGAGCAGCGGTTCGCGCAGGTGTGGTTCGCGCACACCTGCTTCGCCCTGCCGCTGGCCGTGTTCCTGCTGCACAACTTCATCAGCCAGCTACCCAAGGATCTGATGGAGGCGGCCCGGGTCGACGGGGCCACCCACCCGAAGATCTTCCGGACCATCGTGCTGCCGCTGATCACGCCCGCGCTGGCGGCGTTCGGCATCTTCCAGTTCCTCTGGGTCTGGAACGACCTGCTGGTCGCGCTGATCTTCGCCGGTGGCGGCGACGAGACCGCACCGCTGACCGTCCGGCTCGCCGAGCTGGCCGGCACCAAGGGGAACGAGTGGCAGCGGTTGACCTCCGGCGCGTTCGTGTCGATCGTCGTACCGCTGATCGTGTTCCTGTCCCTCCAGCGCTACTTCGTGCGGGGCCTGCTCGCCGGCAGCGTCAAGGGTTGACCCGGCGCCCCGCCGCCGCCGGGCCACCGGCGGCGGCGGGACCGGGTCGCAACGGGGAGCAGCGATGACCAGGATTGACGACGTCGCCCGCCTGGCCGGGGTCTCGACGGCCACCGTGTCCCGCGCGCTGCGCGGCCTGCCGACGGTGTCCGCCGCCACCCGCCGCCGGGTGCTGGCCGCCGCCGAGCAACTCCAGTACGCGGTCTCGCCGAGCGCCTCCCGGCTGGCCGGCGGAAAGACCGGCACGGTCGCGGTGGTGGTGCCCCGGATCACCAGGTGGTTCTTCGGCACGGTGGTCGAGACGGTCGAGGACTCGCTCCAGCAGAACGGCTACGACCTGCTGCTCTACAACCTCGGTGGCCGGGAGCAGACCCGCCAGCGGGTGCTGCGCACGGCCAACCTGCACAAGCGGGTGGACGCGATCATCCTGGTCGCCACCCCGCTGCGCGCCGCCGACGTGCACGCGCTGACCAAGTTCGACCTGCCCGGCGTGACGATCAGCTCCGGAAGCGGAGTGCCCGGCTGGCCCTGCGTACGGATCGACGACGTGGCCGCCGCCCGGACCGCCACCCGCCACCTGCTCGACCTCGGACACACCCGGATCGCGCACATCTCCGGCGACCCGGACGACGAGTTGGCCTTCACCACTCACCTGGACCGGCGGCGCGGCTACCAGGAGGCCCTGCGCGCCGCCGGTCTCCGGCCCGACCCGAGCCTCGACGTCGAGTCCCGGTTCACCATCGACGGCGGCACCCGCGCCACCGCCGAACTGCTCGCCCGCGGCGAGCCACCGACCGCCATCTTCGCCGCCTGCGACGAGATGGCGATGGGCGCGATCAGCGCGCTTCGCGACGCCGGGCTGCGGGTGCCGCAGGACGTCAGCGTGATCGGCATCGACGACCACGACCTGGCCGGCGTGCTCGGGCTGAGCACCATCGCCCAACCCGCCGCCGACCAGGGACGGCTCGCCGCCCGTATCCTGCTCGACCCGCTGGGAACGGGCGTGACCGAACCGTACCCCGGTCTGGTGCCGGCGCCCCGCGCCGCTGGCGGCGCCCCGCGGACACCGGCCTCGGTGATCCTCCCCACTCGGCTTGTGGTGCGGGACTCGACCGCGCCGCCCCGGGCACACTGAACGGACCCGTTCGTCCGCACCACCACCTGAGGGAGAAGGCGCTGAACACCGACGCGACGCAGCAGGCCCCGGCCACCGGCTGGTGGACCGAGGCGGTCATCTACCAGGTCTACCCGCGTTCGTTCGCCGACTCGAACGGCGACGGCATCGGCGACCTGCCGGGCATCACGGCCCGCCTCGACCACCTTGCCGAGCTGGGGGTCGACGCGATCTGGCTGTCCCCGTTCTATCCGTCGCCGCAGGCCGACGCCGGCTACGACGTGGCCGACTACCGGGACGTCGACCCGCTCTTCGGGACGCTCGCCGACGCCGATCGGATGATCAGCGAGGCGAAGGCCCGCGGCCTGCGGGTGATCGTCGACCTGGTGCCCAACCACACCTCGTCCGCGCACCGCTGGTTCACCGCCGCCGTGGCCGCCGCGCCGGGTAGCCCGGAGCGGCAGCGCTACGTCATCCGCGACGGCAGGGGCCCGGCCGGCGCCGAGCCACCGAACGACTGGGAGAGCGTGTTCGGCGGCCCGGCCTGGACCCGGCTGCCGGACGGGCAGTGGTACCTGCACCTGTTCGACACCGGCCAGCCGGACCTCAACTGGGACAACCCGGAGGTGCGCGCGGAGTTCCTCGACGTGCTGCGCTTCTGGCTGGACCGGGGCGTCGACGGGTTCCGGGTGGACGTCGCGCACGGCCTGATCAAGCAGGCCGACCTGGCGGACTGGCAGGAGCCGCAGGAGATTCTCTCCGGCCAGGAGGCGGACAAGCCGCGTCCGCCGATGTGGGACCAGGACGGCGTGCACGAGGTCTACCGCGAGTGGCGGCGGCTGCTCGACTCGTACCCCGGGGAGCGGGTCCTGGTGGCCGAGGCGTGGGTGGAGCCGGCCGAGCGGCTGGCCCGCTACGTCCGGCCGGACGAGATGCACCAGGCGTTCAACTTCGAATACCTGATGGCCGCCTGGACCGCCCCGGCCCAGTACGCGGTGATCACCCGCTCGTTGGAGGCCACCGACGCGGTCGGCGCGCCCACCACCTGGGTGCTGTCGAACCACGACGTGGTCCGGCACGCCTCCCGCCTCGGGCTGACCACCGCCGGCGGTCGGATGAACGGCATCGGCGTCGACGACCCGCAGCCGGACGTGGCGCTGGGCCTGCGCCGGGCGCGGGCGGCCAGCCTGCTGATGCTCGCGCTACCCGGCTCCGCCTACCTCTACCAGGGTGAGGAGTTGGGGCTGCCGGAGCACACCACGCTGCCCGACGAGGCCCGGCAGGACCCGACCTGGGAGCGCAGCGGGCACACCCAGCGCGGCCGGGACGGCTGCCGGGTGCCGATCCCGTGGGAGGCCGACGCCCCGTCGTACGGCTTCGGGCCGACCGACGCGAGCTGGCTGCCGCAGCCGCCGGTGTGGGCGGAGTACGCGCTGGACCGGCAGCGCGGGGTGCCCGGCTCGACGTACGAGCTGTACCGGACCGCGCTGCGGTTGCGCCGCGAGCACGCGCTGGCCCGGGGCCCGATGCGCTTCCTCTCCTCCGGCGACGAGGTGCTCACGTTCACCAACGGCGACCTGACCGTGCTGACCAACTTCGGCGCGACGCCGGTGCCGCTGCCCGCCGGCGCGACGGTGCTGGTGTCCAGCGCCCCCCTGGACGGCTCCGCCGTCCCCACCGACGTCACCGTGTGGTGGGTGTAAGGCGGGGGCCCCGCTTAACGCTTTCTGCATAGGCGGGGGCCCCGCTTAACACCCACCGGTTAGGGCCTGTGTCGAAGTCGGTGCCCGGGGCTTGAGTTGTTGGGTGAGGGTCTTGGCGTGTCGGTGTTCGAGATGTAGCGAGGTCTCCGGTATCTGGTTCAGCGACCAAGCAGAACCCGAACACCGGAGACCTCGTGGACAGCCTAGCGGTGACGAGGCGGCATGACCTGACCGACGCACAGTGGGCGGCGCTGGAGCCGTTGCTGCCTGCGGGGCGTCGGCCAGGTCGGCCGTCGACATGGACGAAACGGCAGCTCATTGATGGGATTCGGTGGCGGGTACGGGTTGGCGCCCCGTGGCGGGACGTCCCGCAGTGTTACGGGTCCTGGGCGGCGGTGTACGCGCTGTTCCGGCGTTGGCAGCGCGATGGGACCTGGGCGAAGATCCTGACCGTGTTGCAGGCCCTGGCTGACGGGGGTGGACGCGTCGTGTGGGACGTGTCGGTGGACTCGACGGTCGCTCGGGCGCATCAGCACGCTGCGGGGGCGCGTAAAAGGGGGATCTGCAGGTCGAGCCGCCGGGCGGGGTCACGGTCGAACCGGACGACCACGCGCTCGGTCGCTCGCGCGGTGGGCTGACCACGAAGGTGCACCTGGCATGTGAGCAGGGGCAGAAGCCGCTGTCGATCGTGTTGACCGCCGGGCAGCGCGGGGACAGCCCGCAGTTCATCCCGGTGCTCGACGGGATCCGGGTGCCCCGCCTCGGCGGTGGCCGGCCCCGGACCCGCCCGGACCGGGTCCTGGCCGACAAGGCGTACACGTCGAAGGCCAACCGCCGCTACCTGCGTCGACGTGGGATCGCCGCGACGATCCCGTCGAAGGCCGACCAGGACGCGAACCGGCGTAAGAAGGGGTCCAAGGGCGGCCGGCCACCGGCCTTCGACCCCCAGCGGTACCGGCAGCGTCACGCCGTGGAGTGCGGCATCAACCGCCTCAAACGCCACCGTGCCGTGGCCACCCGCTTCGACAAACTCGCCGTCCGCTACGAGGCCACCGTGCACATCGCCGCGATCAACGAGTGGCTGTGACCGACTTCGACACAGTCCCTAAGCGGGGCCCCCGCCTTCGGCTTCCAGGCGGTCGGCACGGGTGTGCAGGAGCGCGTGCACCTGCGCGATGTCCCGGGGTGACGTACGGGCCGCCAGCCAGTACATGACCCCCGTCGGCACGAAGAACAACTGGAACGCGGCCAGCCCGACCGCGTAGTTCAGCGGCGGCGGGAACGCCACCCGCAGCGCGGCGAACGCGACCCCGACCAGCCCGTTGCCGGCCGCCCGACCGACGCCGTTGACCAGGTTGCCCAGGCTGTAGACCGTGCCCCGGTGCTCGGGCGGGTTGACGTCGGCGATCAGCGCGAACCAGTTCGGTGAGTTGGCCGACGTGAGCGCCAGCGCGACCACGGCGGTGAGCAGGCTCAACCCGATCGTCGGCTCGGTGAGGACGCTTGACAGCACCGCCGCCACCACCGCGCCGGAACCGCCGCCGTCGGGCACGTCGATCCGGATCGGCACGAAGAACAGGACCAGGTAGAACGGCACGGCCGCGAGAATCCCCACGGCCGCGACAAGCGCCCGGCCGCTCGGCGTACGCCGTTGCAGCGCGTCGCCGACCAGGCCGCCCACGATGGAGAGCACGCCACCGAGCTGGAACAGGGTGGCGAAGACGCTGCCCACCACGACGGCGGTGGCCGCCGAGTAGCCCTGCGCCTCGGCCCGCTGGCTGAACAGCACCGGCAGCCAGACCAGCGAGCCGAAGGCCGCCTGGGCGGTGAGCCCCTGGAGGATCAGCCAGCGGTTGGTCCGCCGGGCCAGGATCCGGGGCAGGTCGGCGCGACTGATCCGGTAGTCGTACTCGCCGCCGGCGTCCAGCGCCTCGGCCAGCTCGGGCTCGCTCTGCCCGCGCGCGATGTCGTAGGTGAACAGGTACGCCGCCGTCGCGGCCAGGCCCACGCCGGTCAGCAGCAGGAACGGCCGCCGCCAGTCGGTCGCGCCGAGCAGGCCGCCGGCCAGCGTGCCGGCAAGTGTGCCGACGCCCTGGGACAGCCCCCAGAAGCTCATCACCAGGCCGCGGCGGCGCGGCGAGATCAGGTCGGTGACCACGGAGAACCCGACCGAGCCGACCGCCCCCAGCCCGATCGCGGCGACGAGCTGGGCGACCAGGAACGTCGGGTACCGCTCGGCCAGCGCGCTACCGCCGGTGCCGGCCGCCCAGATCAGCGTGCCGACCATGAGCAGCGGCTTGCGGTTGGTGCGGTCGCCGACGTACGCCCAGCCCACCGCGGCCACCGCGCTGACCAGGAAGCTCACGGCCGTGACCAGGCCGAGCAACCGCTGGGGTACGCCGAGCGCGCCGGAGATCGGCCCGTAGAGCGGCGGCACCAGGCCGATCGCCACGTTGTCGAGCGAGGCGAGCACCACGAAGACCACGACGCTGTAGAACCGGTGGGCCGCGTTGCCGCGCCGGAAGACCATGGTGCTGCTCATGCCGGCAGCCAACCAGGCTTGTGCCCGGCGCGCACCACGACCCCCCGGCGCGCCGTGCCCGGTGTTAAGCGGGGTCCCCTCCTATACCGGAGGCGTTAAGCGGGGCCCCCTCCTTTCCCCCGGGCGTGGGGTGGCGTCGCACCTGCTCGGTACGCTTGCAGTCAGGCAACCTGTCCGCGAGCGAGGAGCGCACCGAAAGCATGCATACGGGTCGACCGGCCGACGGGCGGCTCACCCGCGAGCTGCTGGACGGGCTGGCCGAGGCCGTCGTGGCGATCGACCCGGCCGGCGTGGTGACGCTCGTCAACGCCACGGCGGCGGAGCTCCTGCCCGAACTGGTGCCCGGCGTCGGCCTGGCCGCCTGTGCGGTGCCGGCGCTGGCGCAGGCGGCGCGCGACGACGCCGACACGTTCGAGACCGAGCACCACGGCCGGCGGCTGCACGGCCTGCGGCGCGGGCTGGCCGGCGAGCGCCGCGTCTGGTACGTGCGGGACGTCACCGAGGAGCGCGCACGCACCGACGCGCTGCTCGCCGAACGATCCCGCACCGCCTTCCTCGCCCAGGCCGGCAGCCGGCTCGGGCTCTCCCTGCACCGGGAGCAGACGCTGCGCGCCGCCGTCACCCTGCCGGTGCCCTACCTGGCCGACGCCGCCGTGGTGGTGCACCTACCACCGCCGCCGGCCGAGGACGAGCCGCACTGGGTCCGGTACGCCGCCGGAGACTCCGAACCGGCCACCGGTGTGGCCGGATGGCCGACCGTGAAGTCCGTCCCCGCTCTGGTCGAGGCGCTGGACGGTGATCTCACCGAGCCCAGCCCGTGGCCCGACGCCGAGCCGGCCGACCTGGCCGAGCTGCTACCGGCCGGTTTCGGCCGGTCGGGCGCCGTGCTGATCAGCCCGATGCCCGGCGCCGGCGGTCCGGCCGGTGCGCTGATCCTGGCCCGCCGTCCCGGCCGGACTGGTTTCGACAAGCGGGAGATCGCACTGGCCCGGGAGTTCGCCGGGCGGGCCGGCGCCGCGCTTGCCGCCGCCGAGCTGTACGGCGAGCAGACCCACCTGGCCCGGGTGCTCCAGAACAGCCTGCTTCCGCCGCGACTACCGCGCCTGCCCGGCGTGACCCTGGCCGGCGGTTACCGCGCCGCCGGGGACAGCCTGCGCATCGGCGGGGACTTCTACGACCTGTTCCCCACCCCCGGCGGCGGCCTGTTCGCGCTCGGCGACGTCTGCGGCAAGGGTGTCGGTGCGGCCGTACTGACCGGACGGGTACGCCAGTCGTTGCAGACCCTGCGCCTGGTCGAGCAGCGCCCCCGGGAGCTGATGGAACTGCTCAACCGGGCGCTGCTGGACGCGCCGGGCGCGGCCGAGCGGGCCCAGTTCACCACGATCCTGCTCGGCACCCTGAGCCGGGAACCCGACGGCGGGCTGCTGGTCCGGGTGGCCGGCGGCGGGCATCCCGCGCCGCTTGTCGTCCGCGCCGGCGGCGGGATCGACACGGTCCGGGTGGGCGGCATGCCGGTGGGCGCGCTTACCGCGGCGAGGTTCGCCGAGGCGGAGGTACGGCTGGCCCCGGGCGACCTGCTACTGGCCTACACCGACGGGGTGACCGAGGCTCGGGGCGGCCCCGCCGAGCCGGCCATGTTCGGCGACGACCGGCTGCGGCAGGCGCTCGCCGCGGCTGCCGGGCTGCCACCGGCCGCGCTCGTCGACCGGGTGCTCCAACTCGTCGACGAGTGGCTCGGCGGGCACCCACACGACGACATCGCCATGCTGGCCGTGGCCGCCGCGTGAGCCCGAATCGGGCCGGCGACGCCGCACCCGACGGCGAAGCTGGTCCAATCAGCGCCGGGCGCGGTGGATCCGCCGGCGGGAGCAGGTCCGGTGGAGGCCGGGCGCGGTGGATCCGCCGGCGGGAGCAGGTCCGGTCGGGGCTGGGCCCGGTGGATCCGCCGGCGGAGATCGGCGCGAGGTCAGGCGGTGCGGATCACGGGGGGTTCGTCAGGCGGGACCGGCTCGCCGACCGGGCGCTGCGGGGCCACCCGGGCGGGTCGGGTGGGTGCGTCCAGCTCGGCCAGCGGGTCGCCGACCCGCTCCCCGGAGGGTTGCAACACCGGCCAGCCCTCGGCCACGGGTGCCGCCCCACGGCGGCCGACCTCGTCGAACTCGCGCATCCCGCGCAGCAACGCCGCCTGGCCTGCCGGGCTCATCCCGGTCAGGATGCGCTCCAGCCGCCGCCGCCGGTCGGCCCGCAGCTCGGCGAGGAGTTGAGTGGCCGCCGGGGTGAGGTGCAGCGAGATCTCCCGGCGGTCGTGACGGCCCGGCTCCCGCTCCAGCATGCCGGCGGCCACCAGCCGGTCACAGAGCCGGCTGGCGGAGGAGAGCAGCATGTCGGTGAGCGAGGCGAGCCGGCGAAGGTTGATCCCGTCGTGTTGTTCGACGACCATGACGGCACGTAACTGGGCTTCGGAGAGCCGGCTGGTGGCGCGTTCCCGGGCCGCCTCCCAGACGGCCAGCAGGGTGCCCGCCGCCTCGTCCAGGGCGGCGGAGATACTCACGTCAGGTCCCATGGGACCGGGCTGATCGGTCATGGTGGGCCCGACACTACCCCCCGGGCCAGGCCGACGACCTGTGCAAAGGAGCAAAGGATGAGCGATGCCGAGGCACGCGCCCGCCGGATCGTGACGGATGCGCCGACGGATCTCATCGTGGACCGGCTCGCCGCCGAGCTGCTGCGGACGTACGGGATCACCCGTACCGAACTCTTCCAGGTCGACTACCGGCTCGCCGAACTGCTGCCGCTGGGCGGCGGCGAGTCCGTCACCGGCCCCGGCCACCCGGCCTGGTACGCCTTCGACCACCAGGAGCCGATGGTCGCCGACGGCACCGGCTGGTTCCCGGTGGGGATGCGCGGCGAACGGCGTGGGGTGCTCCGGGTCTCGCCGGCCCCGGCCGATCCGGCCGCCCGCGCGGAACTGGCCACCATCGCCGCCGTGCTCGGGCACGAGTTGGCCGCCGTGACCTCGACCACCGATGTCTACCTGACGGCCCGGCGCAGTCGGCGCCTCACCCTGGCCGCCGAGATGCAGTGGGAGCTGCTGCCCGGGCGCAGCCGGATCCGTCCGTCGTTCGCCCTGGCCGGGCAGTTGGAGCCGGCGTACGCGGTGCGCGGGGACAGCTTCGACTGGTCCGACGACGGCCACCGGCTCTGGCTCGCGGTGCTCAACGGCTTCGGCGAGGGGGTGGCGGCGGCGCTGCTCACCTCACTTGCCACCTTCGCACTGCGCAACGCGCGCCGGGCCGGGCTGTCCCTGGCCGACCAGGCCGCCCTGGCCGACCAGGCGATCTATGCGCAGCACCGGGGCCGGCAGCACCTGGCCGTGCTGCTGATGGAGGTGGACCTGGCCACCGGGGCGCTCACCGCGGTCGACGCCGGCTCGCCCCACCTGATCCGGCTGCGCGCCGGTGCGGTGACCCAGCAGGTGCTGGACAAGCAGTTCCCGCTCGGCATGTTCGAGGGCACCGACTACCGGGAGCAGCGGTTCCAGTTGGCGCGCGGGGACCGGCTCTTCGTGGTGAGCGACGGGGTGGTCGACGCCGCCGCCGGCCGGATCCGTTACGGCGAGTCGGCCCTGGACCGGTTCCTGCGCCACACCGGCCCGCTGGAGCCGCTGGACGCGGTCCGGTCGCTGATCGGCGACCTGCGGGCCTTCGTCGCCGGTGACCTGGTGGACGACGCGGTGGTGGTCTGCCTGGACTGGTTGGGGCCGCAGCCGGAGAACGGGCCGGATCAGTAGGCGCCGCGACTGCCGAGCACCGCGCCGAACGTCTTCCAGAGGATGGTCAGGTCGGCCGCCAGGGACCAGTTCTCCACGTAGTAGAGGTCGAGCCGGATGCCGTCCTCCCAGCTCAGGTCCGACCGGCCGCTGACCTGCCAGAGGCCGGTCATGCCGGGCTTGACGAGCAGCCGGCGGGCCACGTCGCCGTCGTAGCGGGCCACCTCGGAGGGCAGCGGGGGGCGTGGACCGACCAGGCTCATCTGACCGAGCAGCACGTTGGCGAGCTGGGGCAGCTCGTCCAGCGACCACCGGCGCAGCAGCCGGCCGGTCCGGGTCACCCGTGGGTCGTCGCGCATCTTGAACATCAGGCCGTCGGTCTCGTTGCGGGCGGCCAGCTCGGCGAGCAGGGCGTCGGCGTTGACCACCATGGTGCGGAACTTGAAGACGCCGAACTCCTTGCCGCCCTGGCCGACCCGGGTCTGTCGGAACAATACCGGGCCACGGCTGTCCAGCTTGATGGCGAGCGCGAGCACCAGCAGCAGCGGCGAGAGCAGGAGCAGGGCGATCAGCGACAGCGAGCGGTCGACGAATCCCTTGACCAGCTTGCGGGCGCCACGGAACTCGGGCGCCTCGACGTGGATCAGGGGCAGGCCGGCGACCGGGCGGGTGTGGATGCGCGGGCCGGCGACGTCGGTGAGCGCCGGGGCCACCACCAGGTCGACCCCGGTGCCCTCGAGTTGCCAGCCGAGGCGGCGCAGCCGGGCCGCGGTCAGCTCACCGGAGGCGGTGACCGCCACCGTGTCCGCCCCGATCGCGGTGGCCGCGTCCGGGATGCCGCGGAACGACCCGACCACCGGCACGTCGCCCAGCCGCTGCGGCACCGGGGCGAGCAGCGCGTCCGGGATGCAGGCGCCGACCACCTGGTAGCCGGCGTACGGCTCCCGGCGCAGGGTGTGCACCAGCTCCAGCACGTGCGCGGTGTCGCCGACCACGAGCACCTTGCGGGACCAGCCGGCGCCCCGGTCGCGGGCCCGGTGCAGCCGCTTGCGGGCCGCGAACCGCGCCACCTCCAGCCCGATCGTGCCGACCGCGAAGGTGATGGCCAGGAAGCCCCGGGACACTCCGACGTCGGCGATGTAGCCGGCGATGGCGATGGCGCCGGCCAGCCGCAGGCTCGCCGCGCTGACCCGGCGGTATTCGTCCGCGCCGTAGCCGAGCACCTGGTCGTCATAGCAGCGCATCGCCTTCAGCGACACCAACCAGACCAGCAGGAGCACCGGCGCGACCACCACGTAGGAGATCTCGGAGCCGCTCGGTTGTTCGTCGCCGAATCGGGCCAGGTAGCCGGCCAGGATGGCCACGGCGAGCACGGCGGTGTCGAGCACCACCAGGAACCGGATGTAGGCCCGCTCCGCGGCTCGTGTCGTCGCCCCGGGTCGCTCGCCCCCGGGTCGCGACGTCCTGGCAGGGGTCAACAGCGTCGCCGAGGTCACCGGCCCTCCCCACTTACTTGCCTATCGCCCCGTCCCCGCCCGGTCCCGGAGAGGACCCGCGGTCGAGGCACCAGGACATCATGCCAGGACAATTATGGTTACCAATTGATTCGGACACATTACCGTCAGTTCACTTCCCGTGTCTTGACCCGGGAAGCCTTTCGCCGTACCGGAAACCCCGGTACGGCGGAAGGAGGTCGCTGACCCGCAGGTCAGCGCGGTGCGGGCGGGCGCAACGCGATCGCCTGGAGGAAGATTTCACCGATCTTGCTCGGGTCGGTGGTCACGAACGCGCCACCGCCGACCGTGTCCGTGATCGACTTGAGCTCGGCCCGGTTCACCTCGTTGCCGATACCGATGATGATCACCTGCACCGGCTGCTCGTCGTCCTTGAGCTTTTCGAGCTGGGCCAGCAGCCCCTTCTGCGAGATGCCGTTGTCGTCCTCGTTCTTGCCGTCGGTGAAGAGCACGATCGAGTTGACCTTGCCGGGCTCCCAGTCCTGCTGCACCTTCTTGTACGCCGCCAGCATCGTGTCGTAGAGGCCGGTGTCACCGTTGGAGGGCCGGACGTTGGCCAGGCCGCGCTGAAGCGCGCCCCGGTTGCTCGACAGCGGACGGATCGGGACCAGCTCCCGCCAGTCCTGCGGGCCCTGGAGGTTGGTGGAGAAGGTCCACAGGCCGATCGACCAGGAGTCGTCGAAGAGCCCGAGGCCCTGACCCGCGGCTGCCACCGTGACCTGCTCCCGGCTGGCGCCGTTGGCGGTGGCCACCGGCTTCTTCATCGAACCGGAGACGTCGATGACGCAGAGCATGCGGCCGGACTGGGTGGCCACCGACCAGGTGGTGGTCGCGGTCGAGATGGCGACCGGGTCGAGGTCGGCCGCACCGCCCTGACCGGACGGCGGGACCTGCTTCTCGCCGCCGTTGGCCGGGCTCGGCGCGCCCGTCGGCGCCTGGAAGCCACGCCCCCAGTTGCCGTCCGGCGCGCGCAGCGACTGGGCGGCGAGCCGGTCCTTGAAGTCCGCGGACCGCAGCGCCTCGAAGAGCACCCGCGCGGCCGAGGCCTTGCTCGGCTCGATGCCGGGCAGCACCGCGAACGGGAAGTCGAGCGGGATCGGCGCCGGATCCAGGTAGAGCGCGGCCAGCTTGATCGGCGGCTTGGTGTTGTTGTACGCGATCACGTCTTCCTCGGACAGCGCCGCCGCGCCCAGTCCGTTGGCGATGGCCGTCGGGTCGGACGAGCGCGGGAACCGCGCGAGCAGGTCCTGCCGGAGCGAGGAGCGGTTGGTGGCAAGCGCGCGCAGGGCCCCGACCATCGCCTCCTGGGCCTTCGGGGATCCGGCCTCACCGGTGGAGCTGGCCGCCGCGGTCAACGAGAGCAGGCCGGACAGGCCGGCCGCGTCCTGGGTCGGCTCCACGATCCCGGCCCGGAGCGGCTTGCTGGAGGTCACCTGCTGGAGCATGTCGGACCAGCGGAACTCCTTGTCCGGCCAGCCGATCCGCGCGGCCACCGGCTCGGGCAGCGCGACCACCACCGGGCTGCGCGCGATCGACGCGCCGTTGGCCGGCGCGAAGGCGCTGGCGCCGCCGGCCTTGAGCCGCACCAACCAGGTCGAGGAGTCCGGCACCCAGACGTCGGGGGTGACCGCGGTGCCACTGGCCTGCCCGACGCCGGCCAGGGTGGCGCCGTGCTTGCTCGCCACGGCGGCGGCCACGTCCACCGACTCGGCCGCCGTGACGTTCACCGCGATGCAGGTCTCGCCGACGCGGGCGCCGTTGGCGACCCAGTCGTCGGCGGCGCCGCGTACCGCCGGGGCGATCTCCGAGGCAGCCGCCACCGACAGCTCGATCCGGCCCGAACAGTTCGGGCCGGCCAGCTGCTGGTAGCCGAACCAGGAACCGGCTACGACGGCGACGAGAGCGGTTGCCGCCGCGGCGGCACCTGCCCCACGGAGGTTGGAACGCATGCGATGGCGGCCAGACACGGTGACCATCTTGCGTATCTCGTGGGGTTACTGCCACAACCGTTCGGACGAAAGTTACGCAGGAGCAATACTTGATCACTTAAATGATACGCTGAGTTATGGATCAGTAACTTAGGTGATCACCTTCCATTACGGACAGCGCATACGGTCACCATTTCGTCACATCAAAACGCAGGTCGGGCTGCTGGCCGGCACCGGCTCCCCGACCGGCTCCGGCACCCCGGTGCCGGAATCCACCCGGAAGACCCGGATCAGGTCGGCCCGCTCGTCGGCCACGTACAGGTGCGCCCCGGCCAGCGCGAAGTGCCGGGGCCACCCGCCGCCGGCGTCCACCTCCGCCACCAGCTCCGGCGCCGCGCCGCCCAGCGCGAAGACCGCCACCGTGCCCACGCCGCGGTTGGCCACGTAGAGAAAGCGCCCGTCCGGCCCGACCGCCACCTCGGAGGGCTGGACGTGCCCGGTCCGGCCGCTGGCGTCGACCCGGGCCCGCTGGTGCAGCCCGTCCGGTGTCAGGTCGTACGCGGTGACCGTGCCGTCCAGCTCACCGACCAGCCAGCAGCGCCGCCCGTCCGGGTGCCGGGCCAGGTGCCGGGGCCCGGTGCCGGCAGGCGTCCGCAACCGGGGCGCCCGGGGCACCAGCCGCCCCGAGTCGGCGTCCAGGTCGTACCGGTAGACCGAGTCGGTGCCCAGGTCCACGGCGAGCAGCGGCCCACCGTCCGGGGCGGGCGACACCATGTGGCAGTGCGCCCGCTCCTGCCGCTGCGGATCGGCGCCGTGCCCCTCGTGCCGGACCAGGTCGGTGCGCTCCCCCGGCACGCCGTCGGCGTCCAGCGGGAACACCGCCAGGCTGCCGCCGCCGTAGTTGGCCACGAACAGGTGCCGCCCGTCCGGCGCGACCGCGAGATGGCACGGCTCGGCCCCACCGGTCGGGCGTACGCCAAGCGGCGCGAGGTCGCCGTCCGGCGCCACCCGGAACGCGCTCACCCGGCCCTCGGAGAGTTCGTTGACGGCGTACACCACGGGCCGCACCGGATGCCGGGCGAGGAACGACGGCGACGGGGTGGCCGCCACGGTCCCGAGCGGCGTCAACGCACCGGTCGCCGGGTCGCGCCGCGCCGCCACGATCCCGTCCGCCCGCCCGTCCGACTCCGCCGTGTAACCGCCGATGTGGACGATCTCGTGCTGCCCGGTCAACGTTCCCACCTTCCGCCGTTGCTGCTGCGATCCCATCCGGCTGCCCGCGCGGCCGGAGGTCAGCCCACCGGCACCGGTTCGCCCCGCTGCCGGGCCACGTGCTCGACCAGCGAGATCAACACCAGTTTGCCGGACTGCCGGTCCCGGGCGTCGCACAACACCAGCGGGACCTCCGGATCGAGGTCCAGCGCGTCGCGGACCGCCTCCAGCCCGAACCGCCGGGACCCCTCGAAGCAGTTCACCCCGACCACGAAGGGAATGCCCCGCTGCTCGAAGTAGTCGATCGAGGGGAAGCAGTCGGCCAGCCGGCGGGTGTCGGCGAGCACCACCGCGCCGAGCGCGCCGAAGGCCAACTCGTCCCAGAGGAACCAGAACCGGTCCTGCCCCGGGGTGCCGAACAGGTAGACCTGGAGATCGTCGTTGATGGTGATCCGGCCGAAGTCCATCGCCACCGTGGTGGTCGACTTCTGCTCCACGCCGGAGACGTCGTCGGTGCCGAGACCCGCCCCGGTCAGCACCTCCTCGGTCTGCAACGGGCGGACCTCGCTCAACGCGCTGACAAGCGTCGTCTTGCCGGCGCCGAAGCCACCCGCGATGAGGATCTTCAAAGCCAGCGGCACGGCCGGCTCCCGATCAAAGCGCACGGAGTCCATTGACCACCGCCTTGAGGATGTTGTCGTCGGGCAGGTACGCGGCGGCCGGAGGCCGGTGCACCGCGACGAACCCATGGGCGAGAAGATCGCCGAGCAGCACCCGGATCACACCCACGGCGAGATCCAGGTCGGCGGCGAGGTCGGCGACGGCCTTCGGCCGCCGGGCCAGCTCGACCAGGCGGCGGTGCTCCGGCTGGAGACCGGGTATGCCGGCCGGCTCGGCCGCCGACGTGGTCAACACGAAGGCCAGCAGGTCGAAGCCGTCGACCGGCGGACGCACCCGCCCGCCGGTGAGTGTGTACGGGCGCACCACCGGACCGGCGTCGGCGTCCAGCCACTCGTGCGCCGGCACCGGTGGCTCAGCTCGCATCGGTCGGCTCCACGATCCGGGCCGGCGCGGCCAGGTTCTCGCCGACGCGGATCACAAGCATCGCCATCTCGTACGCCACCAGGCCGATGTCGGCCTCGGCGTCGCTTGCCACGGCCAGGCAGGCACCCTGCCCGGCGGCCGTGACGAACAGGTACGCCGACTCCATCTCCACCACCGTCTGCCGGACCGCGCCGCCGTCCAGGTGCCGGGTGGCCCCCTTCGCCAGGCCGGAGAAGCCGGAGGCCAGCGCGCAGAGGTGCTCCGCGTCGGTGCGGTCCTGGTCGGCGGAGGCGCCGAGGAGCAACCCGTCCGCCGAGAGGACCACCGCCCGCCGGGCCCCCGGTACGCGCTCCACCAGGTCGTCGAGCAGCCAGTCGAGATCGGCGTTCTGCCGCGTCGTGTGCACCACTAGGCGTCCCTCTCTGTCACGGTTCGTTGGTCCGGCGCCGGCGGGGAGGGCTCCGTGGCCGGCTCCGGCGCGGTGGACGGCGTACCGGTGTCACCCGGCGCGCCGGTGGGCTTGACCGGACCGGCTTCCCCGATCCGTGCGACCGTCGGACCACCGGCGGCACGCGTGCCGTCCCGGCGCCCGCGCGCGGTGCCGGCCTGCAACGCGGACATGGCCCGGCGGGCCTCCTCCGGCGGGCGGAGGGCCGGGGTGTCGGCGGCGACCGCGCGGGGACGCGCCGCCGGGCCACGCCGCCGCACCCGGCGGGGCAGGCCGTCGTCGTCGGCGGGCGGTTCCACGGTCGAGGCGCGGGCCGCCGCCAACGGGATCACGGTGGACTCCGGGCGCTCCCGGCCCGGCCGGGTCGACCGGCCGCGGGGCACCGTGGTCAACCGGCTCACCTTCGCCATCCGCCGCCGCTCCGGGCCGGCGGCGGCATCCGAGCCGACCGGCGGCTCGTCGGTGATCAGGTCCGACGGGAGGAACACCGCCGCAGTCGTCCCGGCCGGACGCCCCGGTCGGAGCTCCACCCCCACGCCGTGCCGCGCGGCCAACCGGGCCACCACGAACAGGCCCAGCCGGGCGCTGTCGGTCGGGTCGAACTCCGGCGGGACGGCCAGCTTGCGGTTGGCCGCCGCCATCGCCGGCGGGGACATGCCGAGCCCTCGGTCGGTGATCTCGATCAGATAGCCGCCCGGCAGGGTACGACCGGTGACGTCCACCCGGGTCCCGGGCGGGGAGAAGGCGGTCGCGTTCTCGATCAGCTCGGCGAGCAGGTGGATCACGTCACCGACGGCCCGGCCGAGCACCCCGGCCGGTTGCGCGTCGCCCACGTCGACCCGGTCGTACGCCTCGACCTCGGAGATCGCCCCGCGCATCACGTCCACCGCCGCGACCGGCCGACGCCACCCCCGCCCCGGCGCGGCCCCGGCCAGGATGACCAGGTCCTCGGCGTGCCGGCGGAGCCGGGTGGCGAGGTGATCGACCTGGAACAGTCCGGCCAGCTCGTCCGGGTCCTCGGTGCGCCGTTCCAGCCGGTCCAGCAACGCCAGTTGACGGTGGACCAGCCCCTGGCTGCGCCGGGCCAGGTTGAGGATGACCTCGTTGAACCCGCGGCGCAGGGTGACCTCGTCGGCCGCGGCGCGTACGGCGGTCCGGCGCACCTCGTTGAACGCGCGCGCCACCTGGCCGATCTCGTCCCCGCCGTGGTCCAGCTCGGGGGCCTCGCGGGCGACGTCGACCTCCTCGCCCCGGCGCAGCCGGGCGACGACGTCGGGCAGCCGCTGCTCGGCCACCTCGGTCGCGGCGGTGCGCACGCTCGTCAGCCGCTGCGCCAGCGACCGGCCGACCCGCAACGCCACGAGCACGCAGACCACGATCGCGACCAGGCCGAGCACTCCGGCGACGGCGAGCTGGATCAGGATCCGCGCCGCAATCGGCACCGAACGTTCGGTGAGACCGTCCGCCCCGCGCAACTCGAAGTCACGCAGGCCCGCCCAGACCTCGGCGTGGCTGGTCTC
Organism: Micromonospora sp. WMMD1128; assembly: GCF_027497235.1. Classification (NCBI taxonomy): domain Bacteria; kingdom Bacillati; phylum Actinomycetota; class Actinomycetes; order Micromonosporales; family Micromonosporaceae; genus Micromonospora; species Micromonospora sp. WMMD1128. The sequence goes on along the minus strand of NZ_CP114902.1, from coordinate 931,388 downwards.
CCAGGCACGCACGTCGAAGCGGGCGGGCAGGTCGGGAGAGCGGATCAGGGCGTCCTGGAGGGCGCGCAGCCGGAGGAACGCACCGCCCTCGGTCAGTCGCTGGTAGTCGGCCCGCTCGTCGGGCGGCAGATCGGCGACCGCGTTCTCGGTCAGGAACCGCTGGTTCTCCACCGTCCGCACCAGCTGTTCGTGCTCGCCCTCGGCGTACCGGCCGGCGGTGACTGCGCCGGCCAGCAGCGCGTCGGCCTGGCCGAGCAGCTCACGGGAGCGCCCCAGCGCGGTGAGCGCGGACGCCTCCCGGTTGATCTGGACGTCGGGCGTCGCGGCCATGGCGGAGAACGCCTGGAAGGCCGAGCCGATCATCCCGCTGTAGAGCCCGACCGCGCCGGCCCGGTCCACCTTCCGGTCGTCGATGAAGACCCGCCCCGCGGGCAACGCGTCAAGCGCCGCGCCCAGTTGGTCGAGCCGGGCGTCGAGGTGGTCGTCGGCCGCGTCGCGCAACTCCTCGCCGTCGATCCGGCGGCGCAGCTCGGATACGGCCCGATCGGTGCGCCCGCGTTGCCCGGCCAGCTCCGGCAGGACGCCGTCCCCGGCGAGCTGGACCACCGAGAGCCGTCGTTCCCGTTGCAGCTCGGCGACCACGCTCTCGCCCGGCCGACCCAGGTCGTAGAGGAGGGTACGGGCGGCGAGCAGATCGAGCGCGGGCCCGAAGGTGAGCGTGGTGGCGAAGATCCACAGCGCCAGCAGCCCGGTCACCGGGCCGATGACCAGCGCGGTCAACTTGGCGCGGATCGGCCAGTCGCGGGTGTTCAATCAGACCTCGCCCGGGAAGGTTCGCTGGGTGGCTCCGGCAGCGGCCGGCAGGTCACCGGCCACGACGCCGGAGCCCGACCCGGACGCCTTGGGCAGGATACGTAATCCCCGGCGGATGCACTACCGGCCGTCTCGACGCTCGCTACCGTCCGAGACGAGCCTGGTGGACGCCGTCGGAGCCCGACTCGTCGCCGGACGGGCGTTTCTTCACCCCACCGGGAAAGTGCCCCGGAACGGGATTGGCGATCACCCGCACCAGGGAATACCAGCCTCCGAAGGAGGAGCCATGTCGTCCACCCAGGTAGTCGTCATAGTCATCGTCGTCATCGTCGTCGCCGCGCTCGCCGCGTTCGCCGTGGTCGCGAATCGTCGCCGGGCGCTGCGGCAGCGTTTCGGCCCGGAGTACGACCGGGTCGTCGCCGAGCAGGACAGCCGGGGCGCCGCCGAACGCGAGCTGCGGGAACGCGAGCGTCGGCACGCCGAGCTGGAGCTGACCCCGCTCAGCCCGGAGTCCCGGGCCCGCTACGCCGCCGCCTGGGAGGAGGTCCAGGTGCGCTTCGTCGACTCGCCGGCGGAAACCGTAGGCGAGGCCGACGAGCTGGTCAGTCGCCTGATCGCTGAGCGCGGATACCCCACCGGGGACTTCTCCGACCAGATCGCCCACCTCTCCGTCGAGCACGCCCGCACGCTCACCCACTACCGCGACGCCCACGAGATCCGGCAGCGCAACGAGCGCGGTGAGGCCGGCACCGAGGACCTCCGCCAGGCGCTTGTGCACTACCGGGCCCTCTTCGCCGACCTGCTCGGCGAGGACCCGGTCGCCCAGCAGCCGCCGGAACAGCGCCACCCCGACCCCGAGCACGACGCCACGAGCCGCTGAGGAGCCGCCGCCATGCGCCAGGAAGAGCAGCAGGTCACGCAGGACCACCCCGAGGCAGTACGGTCCGCACCGGTACCGGTCCCGCCACCGGACGGCCACGCCGACGCCGATCGCGCCGGCCGGGCCGACGTGCCCGAGGACGCGCTCGACGACCGGGGCACGTTCGACGACCCGGCCGCGGGTGGCGCGCGGGACGCGGAGCCCGACGCGACGCGGGCGTACGACGCCGACGAGCCCGACGCGACGCGGGCGCATGACGCCGACGAGCCCGACGCGGCGCGGACGCATGACGCCGACGAGCCCGGCGCGGCCGACCGGGTCGACGACGACGGTCGGCCCGCCTTCCACGAGCCGGCGCCGCTGCCGACGGCGTTCGGCGCGGCCACGGTCGGCGACGCGGTGGCCGCCTCGGCGCTGGCCGGCGGCCGTCCGGAGGACGAGCGGGACGCGCGCGGCGAGGACACCGCCGTCCCGGGCGACGGCGCACCGGGACGCACCGAGCCGCTCGACGACGAGCGGGCCGACCCGACCGCCGGTGACCGGCTGCACGACCGGGACCAGTGGGACGCCGAGCACGCCGACACCGACCGGGACGACACGGTCGTCGACGACACCGACCGGGACGACACCGTCGTCGCCCACGCCGACCGGGACGACACCGTCGTCGCCCAGGCCGACCGGGACGACACCGCGGTAGCCGACGCGGACCGGGACGGCGTACCGGGATCGAGCCGCGACGACGCGGTGGCCGCCGGCGCGGTCGGCTACGGCAGCCCCGAGCCGGGCCTGGTCGACCCCGACGCCGAGCCGGTCGCCGACACCACCGGACGGCACCACGACACCGTCGACCCGGAAACCGCCACCGCGGCGGCGAGCACTGCCGGCGGCGGCGCGGCGGCCGGGACGCTTGCCGGCGCGGAGCGGCCCGCGTCCGGGGCCGTGCCCGGCGACGCGGCGACGCTGTTCGCCCCGGACGCCGCGCAGGGCTTCCGGGACCGCTGGCGCGACGTCCAGCTGCGCTTCGTGGACGACCCGCAGGCTGCGGTCGGCGAGGCGGAGTCGCTGGTCGAGGAGGCGATCGAGGCGCTGTCCACGGCGCTGCGGGAGCAACGCAGCCGACTCGGCGCCTGGCAGGAGTCCGGCTCGTCCGACACCGAGCAGCTCCGGGTGGCCGTGCGCGGCTACCGCGACTTCCTGGACCGCGTGCTGGGTCGCTGACCTCCCCCACCCGCCACCTCACACGGCCAACGTGTGAGAAGGGGCCCCTTCTCGACGCCAGGCGTTAAGAAGGGGCCCCTCCTTACACCGCACAGCAGGCATGAAACCTCGCGATCGGGGTAACTGCGGGCGCAGCACCCACCCGGATGAGGGGAGCCACAGGCATGGGCGGCGGCCTACGGTTGAACATGAACGCCTTGGACTATCTGATCCTGGCGCTCTATTTCGTCACGGTGCTGGGGGTCGGCTTCGCCGCCCGGCGCGCCATCAAGACCAGCGTCGACTTCTTCCTCTCCGGGCGCTCCCTGCCCGCCTGGGTCACCGGCCTGGCGTTCGTCTCGGCGAACCTGGGCGCGCTGGAGATCATCGGCATGGCCGCCAACGGCGCCCAGTACGGCATCATGACGGTCCACTACTACTGGATCGGCGCCGTGCCGGCGATGGTCTTCCTCGGCATCGTGATGATGCCCTTCTACTACGGTTCCAAGGTCCGCAGCGTGCCGGAATACCTGCGGCTGCGCTTCAACCGCCCCACCCACCTGCTCAACGCGATCAGTTTCGCGGTCGCCCAGGTGCTGATCGCGGGCGTGAACCTCTACGCGCTGGCGCTGATCATGCAGGCGCTGCTGGGCTGGCCGCTCTGGGTCGCGATCGTCATCGGCGCGCTGATCGTGCTGGCGTACATCACGGTCGGCGGGCTGTCCGGCGCCATCTACAACGAGGTGCTCCAGTTCTTCGTGATCATCGCCGGGCTGGTGCCGATCACGGTGATCGGCCTGGTCAAGGTCGGCGGCGTGAACGGACTGATGGACGCGGTGCGGGGCTCCAAGCTCGGCGAGGCCGGCCTGCACGCCTGGCAGGGCACCGGCGGCACCGACAACCCGCTCGGCGCGCACTGGCTGGGCATCGTCTTCGGCCTCGGCTTCGTGCTCTCCTTCGGCTACTGGACCACCAACTTCGCCGAGGTGCAGCGCGCGCTGTCGGCGCGGAACATGAGCGCCGCCCGGCGTACCCCGATCATCGGGGCGTACCCGAAGCTACTCATCCCGGTCGTCACCGTGATCCCCGGACTGATCGCCCTGATCACGGTCAAGGGCCTGGGCGCCGACCAGGGCGACCTGGTCTACAACAACGCCATCCCGCTGCTCATGCGCGACCTGCTGCCCAACGGCGTGCTCGGCATCGCGGTCACCGGCCTGGTCGCGTCGTTCATGGCCGGCATGGCGGCGAACGTCAGCGGCTTCAACACCGTCTTCACGTACGACATCTGGCAGGCGTACTTCCGGCGGGACCGCCCGGACGACTACTACGTGAAGGTGGGCCGGATCGCCACCGTGGTCGCGGTGGTGGTCGGTATCGGCACCGCGTTCATCGCGGCCGGCTTCAGCAACATCATGAACTACATCCAGGCGCTCTTCTCGGTCTTCAACGCCCCGCTCTTCGGCACCTTCATCATCGGCATGTTCTGGCGTCGGATGAGCGCGCTCGCCGGCTTCTGGTCACTGCTCGCCGGCACCGTGGTGGCGATCGCCACCTACCTGCTCTACAAGACCGGCGTGATCAGCTTCAACTCCGATCTGGAGGAGAGCTTCTGGGGCGCGGGCCTGGCCTTCGTCACGGTCGCGGTGGTGGCCGCGATCATCACCCCGCTGACCCGGCCGAAGACCGACGACGAGCTGACCGGCCTGGTGTACGGCATGAGCAACACCACGCTCGCCGACGACTCGCTGGCCGGCGACGCGGCCTGGTACCGCTCCCCGGTGCTGCTCGGCGTCGTCGCCGTGATCCTCGCCGCCCTCTTCTACATCCCGGTCTTCTGAGGAAGGGACCCACGTCATGGCAGACAACGCGGACCGCTACCAGGACGGCGAGGCCCACGACCCACTCGTCGACGAGACCGAGGACGCCCGGGAGGCAAGCTCGGCGGCGGCCCGGCTGTTCGACATCCGCCGGGTGATCGGTGGGCTGTTCGTCGTGTACGGGCTGATCGTCGGGCTGATGGGGCTCTTCGACTCGTCGGCCGAGATCGACAAGGCGCAGGGCGTCCGGATCAACCTGTGGGCCGGCGCGGTGATGCTCGTGTTCGGGCTGCTCATGCTGCTCTGGCAGCGGCTCAGCCCGACCGAGGTGCAGGAGGGCCGGTCCGACGAGTCCTGACCCGGCCGCGCGTATCCCCGGCCGGTCGGCATGGCCGGCCCGCCACGGGGTACGCCGGGGGGATCAGCGATGGGGACAGGAGGCAGCAGCATGACCGATCGTGACCCCGGTGGCGAGCGCCCGCTGGAGGAGACCCCCGAGGTGGCCTCGGCGGTGGACGACGACAGCACGGTGCCGCAGTTGCGTGCCGGCGGCGCCGACCCGGACAACCCCACGTTCACCGAGCCGGACGGCGCGGTGGCCGACACCGGGTCGCCGGACGTCCTCGGTGACCCGTACGCGGCCGGGACCGGCGCGACCGGCACCGGCACCGGAGCCGGCGGGGACAACGTCCGCACCGGCGCCGAGCAGCCGTGGGAGCCGGCGGACCTGGTACGGGCGCGCGGTCAGGACGTCACCCCGGAAAACCTGGAACGGGCGCGCCGCGACCTGGCCGAGCTGGGTCGGGCGGCGATCGAGAAGACGGTGCCCTGACCTGAACCCGGGGACAGCCGAGGGCCCCTGGTCGACGTGGGCGTCGACCAGGGGCCCGGGGAACCCGCGCGGCGGTGCCTCACTCCCGCCGCCGCGGGTGGTCCGCCGTGGCTCAGAGAGCCGGGTAGGCGTTCTGCATCAGCTGCGCGAACTGGGCCGCGAACCAGGCGCCGGAGATCGGCGCGTCCGGCAGGGCACCGGACATGCTGTTCCCGTTGCGGGCGTTGCCGGTGTACGTCGGGTCGCACATCCGGTCGAAGCCCTTGCCCTCGTTGTTCGGGATCTCCTTGCTGGAGCCGTCCGACTCGCCCGGGGGCTTCACCCAGACGTAGGCGTCGATGCCGGACTCCGGCGCCGCCTTCGGCCGCTCGCCGAGACCCGCACCAGCCTGGTTGCACCAGTTACCGGCGTGGAAGCGACGGTCGACCCGACCGCCGTCGACGTAGGCGTCCACGCTGGTCGACGGGCCCGGGCCGGTGGGCCGGGCGGAGCCGCCCCAGCCGTTGCGGGAGGTGTCGATCAGCATGCCGATGTTGCTGTCGAAGCCGATCGAGACCAGCTTCTGCCGGAACGCCTGGGCGAACGAGAGCTCGTCCACGTACTGGTTCCAGTCGATCCACTTGGACTGCCGCACGGTCTGGCCGTTCACCGAGTCGGTGACCTTGATGTACGGCTCGCGGAGCGCGGAGTAGTTCGCCGTGTTGGTGATGAAGCCCTGCACGTTGTGCACGGTGCTGCCGGACGCGACGGCGGCGGCCTTCAGCTGGTCGGCGACCGGGCCGAAGTTGCTGTCCCAGCCGAGCCAGCCGTGGTGACCGGCGTCGATGTAGTTGTAGACGTTGCCGATCGCGCCCAGCTTGGCCAGCGCGTAGCCGACGCCGTTGACGTACGCGCCGTTGGCCTTGACGGTGTCACACATCACGGTGCCGCCCGGGTTGCCCGAGGTGTTGGTCACCAGGTTCGGCAGCGAGTCGATCTCGATGATGTTGACGATGCGCAGGCTCTTGTACTTCGCGTCGTTCTGGATCGCGGCGATCGGGTCGATGTACTCGGACTTGTAGCGCGGCAGCTCGTCCGGGCCCAGCTCACCGTTCGAGGCGAGCGCGGAGCAGTCCCGGCCGGGCAGGTTGTAGATGACGAACTGGATGTAGCCGGCGCCCTGGGCGAGCGCGGCGTCCAGGTGGTCACGGACGCCCATCGCGCCGTTGGAGCTGCTGTCCGGGGTGCCCTCGATGGCGGCGATCCGGTCCAGCCACACCGCGGTCGGGTTGTTCGACACCCGGCTACCGCCGGAGACCGACTCGGCCTTGGCCTTCCACTCCGGGTTCACGTACCCCTTGACCCCGACGTAGGGGTTGTCCACCTTCTGCCCGGGCGGGGTGCTGGTGGGCGGCGTGCTCGTCGGCGGGGTGCTCGTCGGCGGCGTGCTGGTGGGCGGGGTGCTCGTCGGCGGCGTGCTGGTGGGCGGCGTGCTGGTGGGCGGCGTACCGCCGTTGCAGACCGTGCCGTTCAGCGTGAACCGGGTCGGCTTCGGGTTGCTGCCGCTCCACGCGCCGTTGAAGCCGATGTTGGTGCTGGCGCCGGTGCCCAGCGAGCCGTTGTAGGACTCGTTCTGCGCGGTGACGTTCTGGCCGCTCTGGGACCACTTCGCCGACCAGCCCTGCTGCACGCGCTGGCTGCTGTTTCCAAAGGTGAAGCCGAGGTTCCACGAGCTGACCGGGTCACCGAGGTTCTTGATGACCACGTTGGCGGTGAAGCCGCCGGCCCAGTCGTTGGTGGTGTAGTCCACGCTGCACTGCGTTGCGGCCTGCGCCGCGGTGACCGGGAGGGTCACCAGCCCGCCGGCCACGAGGACGCCGGCGCCGGTGAGCGCCAACGTCCGGCTCCGGCCGGACAGCCTTCTCCACAGATTCATACCAGTGATCTCCTTGGGCGAGACCGGATCCGCGTACGGCCCGGCGGAATGGCGGCGGCGGTCGCCCTGCGGGAACGACCGTGCACGCCACGGGTCACTTCGGGGACGCCCGACCCGGACGGGCGTGAGGGTGGTGGTGCCGACCGGTCCGCAGGACCGGCCGTGGGGAGCCGGACGTCGTTCCGGTGAGACCGGCTGCCCTCGACGTCTGAGCTCGCGGTGTGGCTCCCCGAACCGCGTGCAGCGATTCTTGCATGGGAGCGCTTCCATGGCAATGCCTCGATGCGCCCCTCGACCTTACCCCCACCCCGTCCCTCCGCCCCCGCCACGCCCAGCGCGCCGCGCGCCACCGGGCCGCATTCGCACCTGGATCGGCCAGGTTCCCACCTTTCGGCCCATTGATGTCGACAGGCGAGACAAGGCGGCACAGGAGGCGTAGTTGGGTGCGGGGCGGCCTCTGATGCGCTAAAGCCGCATCATTGGCAAACTTCTAAAAACGAATCTTTCCCCGAATATGTCGCGAAAGAGTCTAACGTCGGCCTTAGCTCGACTGACGTCGGGCTCAGGACGAACAGGGATGGAGTGACGCTGCTCATGGCTAAGAAGATGCTCGGGAAGGTCGTTGCGGGTGCCGCCCTCGGCGGTGCCGGCCTTCTCGCGTTCACCCCAGGCATGGCCAACGCGGGCGGGCACGACAACGAGGGCAAGGTCATCGCCAAGCCGCACGTGGTCAAGGCCGGTGACACCGTTGACCTGCTCCAGATCTGCTCCGAACCACAGGAGCACGCCTACGTCTGGTCGAAGGTGACCGGCAAGGTCGACCTCCACCCGGCCCGCGACGGCGAGCACGGTGAGTGGGCCGACGGCGGCGACTCGGCCGATCACGGCGGCGAGTGGGCCGACGGCGGAGGCTGGGCCGACGGCGGGGACTGGGCCGACGGCGGGGACTGGGCTGGCCGGGGCGACGACTGGACCGAGGACGCCGACCAGGGCCCCGACGGCAAGGACGGGCACGGCGACGACCACGGCAAGGGCCCCGAAGGCAAGGACGACAAGGGCAAGGCCCTCGAAGGCAAGGCCCCCGAAGGCAAGGCCCCCGAGGGCAAGGCTCCCGAAGGCAAGGACGACAAGGGCAAGGCCCCCGAGGGCAAGGACGACAAGGGCAAGGACGGGCACGGCCCGGGCGAGGCGGGAATGCCGGAACCGCCGGCCGACCCGAAGCCCGGCGGGGTGGGGGCCGGCATGGCCGACGCCGCCGCCGGCGAGGGCCCGGAGGAGTACGGCCAGGCCGCAGAGCCGGGCTGGGACGCCGCCCTCTGGGCCGATGACCAGCACGGCAAGGACGGCAAGGACGCCAAGGACGGCAAGGACGGCAAGGACGGCAAGGACGGCCACAGCGAAGACGGCAAGGACAACCACGGCAAGGACGCCAAGGACGGTAAGGACGGCAAGGACGGCAAGGACAGCCACGGCGAAGACGCCAAGGACGAACACGGCAAGGACGGAAAGGACGAACACGGGGGCGACGAGTACGGGCACGGCGGGGACGAGGCCGGCTGGGAGCGCGGGAAGGACTTCGTCTACTACGGCGAGGCCCACGTCTCCGAGGACGCCCACCCGGGCCGGTATGAGTTGTCGGGCTCCTGCGGCGAAGGCGAACTCGTGGTCCTGCCCCGCGGCGGGGTCGACGGCGGTGACGGCGGCATGGCCACCACCGGCATGAACCGCGGTCTCGCCACCGGAGGTGCCGGAATGATCGGTGCCGCCGCGCTTGGTGGCCTGGTGCTGCTGCGTCGGCGGCGGGCCAGTGACCTGGTCTGATCGGACGACGACCCGGGCCGGCGGCCGTCACGGGAGACCGTGGCGTGCCGCCGGCACGGCGCTCGTCGTCCTGCTCGCCATGGTGGGCTCCGGCCTGATCGGCGCGTCCGTGCGCACCGTCCCGCCGCCCGCCCCGCCGCAGCCGATCGCGCAGGCCGGCACGACGGACCCCGCCGAGCCGGCGACCGATGGGATCCTCCAGGCCGACAAACCGTGGTACGCCCCCGCGCCGGAGTCGATCCCCCCGGATCCGACGGAGCCAACGGGGCTACCGGGAACGACCGGAACAGCAGGAGCGACCGGAACAACCGGAGCGACCGGAACACAGGGACCAACCGGACCGGCGGCACCGGGCGGACCGGCGGCACCGGGCGGACCGGCGGCACCGGGCGGGACAACGGGACCGGCAGGACCGGCAGGACCGGACGGCACGACGGGACCCGCAGGACCGATCCGACCAGCGGGACCGAGCGGACCAGCGGCGGCGCCGGGCAGACCTGCGCCGACGGCGACGCTCACGGGCGCACCGGGCAGGCCCGGCGGCGTGCCGGCCGGACTGGCGCGGTCGGTGCCCACCACCATCGTGATACCCCGGATCGGGGTACGCGCCGAGATCATGCCGCTCGGCACCAACCCGGACGGCACGGTTCAGGTGCCCCCGCTGGACCAGGCGATGAAGGCGGCCTGGTACTCCCCCGGCGCCAGCCCCGGTGAGGTCGGCAACGCCGTCGTCGTCGGGCACGTCGACTCCGCCAAGCTCGGCCCAGCGGTCTTCTTCAGCCTCGGGGCCCTGGTGCGAGGCGACATCATCGCGGTGTCCCGGCAGGACGGCTCGACCGCCACCTTCACCGTGGACGACGTCCGGTCGTACCCGAAGACAGCCTTCCCGGCGGAGCAGGTCTACGGCCCGTCCGCCGTGCCCGGCCTGCGGGTGGTGACGTGCGGCGGGGTGTTCGACCAGGCCGCCGGCAGCTACCTGAACAACATCGTCGTCTACGCACACATGACCGCATGACCCGGCGCCGGCGCGTCGGGTGTTAAGCGGGGCCCCCGCCTCTACCGAATGCGTTAAGCGGGGGCCCCGCCTTACACCTCAGGCCGCCGCGGACGTCCGGACCAGGGTGCGGATCTGGCGCAGCAGGACGGACAGCGCGGACAGGTCGGCGCGGGACTCGTCGAACTCTCCCATCGCCCGGTGCGCGCGGTGGATCGAGGTCGCGTTGGCCTGTTCCCACTCCTGCACCCGCTCCACCGGCGGGAGGCTCTCCGAGGTGGAGCCGAGCACCTCCGCGGTGAGCGCGGCCAGCGCGGCGTACAGGTCGTAGCGCAGCGCCATCCGGGCCAGTGTCTGCCAGCGGTCCTCCCGGGGCAGCAGGGAGATCTTCGACAGCAGGGCGTCCACCCGGAACCGGTCGGAGAGCACGAAGTAGACCGACGCCACCTCGCTCACCTCCCGGCCGGTCGTCTGCGCCGTCTCGACGATGTCGAGCAGGCCGAAGCTGTACATCAGGCGGGTCGCCCGCACGGCCAGTTCGCGCGGCAGTCCCCGGTCGGTGAGCGACCCGATGTGCGCCGCGATCGCCTCCCGCTCGGTGCCCCAGAACAGGTGTTCCAGGTCCGGCATGAGCTGGGTCACTCCGTCGCGCAGCCGGGCGATCTCCGCCGGCACGTCGATCGGGGAGCGCCGGTTGGTGACCAGCCAGCGCACCGCGCGGTCGAGCAGCCGTCGGGTGTCCAGGTAGACGGCGGTCTGCAACTCGGGCGACACCTTGTTGTCGAGCGCTTCGACCGCGTTCCACAGGTCGCCCAGTTCGAACACCTCGCGGACCACCACGTACGCGCGCAGCACGTCCGCCGCCGAGGCGGCCGTCTCCTCGACCACCCGGAACACGAACGAGATGCCGCCCCGGTTGATCGCCTCGTTCACCAGCACCGTGGTGACGATGTCCCGGCGCAGCCGGTGCCGGCCCATCCGGTCGGCGAAACGCTGCCGCAGCGGGGTCGGGAAATAGTTGACCAGGACGTCTGTCGTCCACTCCTCGTCCGCCAGCCCCTCGCTGACGATCTCCCGTTCCAGCACGATCTTCACGTACGCGAGCAGCACCGCGAACTCCGGCGCGGACAGTCCGCTCTCGGTGCGTACCGCCAGTTCCTCGTCCGGCGGCAGCGCCTCCAGCGCCCGGTCCAGCGCGCCGGAGCGCTCCAGCTCGTTGATCATCCGTCGGTGCACCGGCAGCAGCGAGGCGGCCTGGGCCTGGGCGTTGTTGATCGCCCGGGCCTGGTCGTAGTTGTCCCGCAGCACCAGCTCGGCGACCTCGTCGGTCATCTGGGCCAGCAGCTCGTCGCGCTCGGGCCGGTCCAGCTCGCCGTCGGCGACCGCCGTGTTCAGCAGGATCTTGATGTTCACCTCGTGGTCGGAGCAGTCCACCCCGGCCGCGTTGTCGATGAAGTCGGTGTAGATGCGACCGCCGCCCGCGGCGTACTCGATCCGGCCCTGCTGGGTGAAGCCCAGGTTGCCGCCCTCGCCGACCACCCGGCAGCGCAGGCCCTTGCCGTCCACCCGGATGGCGTCGTTGGACTTGTCCCCGACCTCGGCGTTGGTCTGCGTCGACGCCTTGACGTAGGTGCCGATGCCGCCGTTCCAGAACAGGTCCACCGGCGCGGTGACGATCGACTTCATCAGCTCCTGCGGGCTGAGCTGCGTGACGCCGTCGTCGAGGCCGAGCACCGCGCGCACCTGCGGCGTGATCGGCACCGACTTCGCGGTACGCGGGAAGATGCCGCCGCCGTCCGAGATCAGCTCCGGGTCGTAGTCCTCCCACGACGACCGGGGCATGTCGAACAGCCGCTTGCGTTCCCGGTAGGAGGTGGCGGCGTCCGGGTCCGGGTCGAGGAAGATGTGCCGGTGGTCGAAGGCGGCCACCAACCGGATGTGCTCCGACAGCAGCATGCCGTTGCCGAACACGTCGCCGGACATGTCGCCGACGCCGACCACGGTGAAGTCCTGGGTCTGGGTGTCGTGCCCCAACTCCCGGAAGTGCCGCTTCACCGACTCCCAGGCGCCCCGAGCGGTGATGCCCATCTTCTTGTGGTCGTAGCCGGCCGAGCCGCCGGAGGCGAACGCGTCACCGAGCCAGAACCGGTGCGCGGTGGAGATCTCGTTGGCGATGTCGGAGAACGTCGCGGTGCCCTTGTCCGCCGCCACCACCAGGTAGGGGTCGTCGGCGTCGTGCCGGACCACGTCCTCGGGCGGCACGATCTCGCCGCTGACGATGTTGTCGGTGACGTCGAGCAGCGCGGAGATGAACTCCTTGTAGCAGACCACCGCCTCGTCCCGGTCGCCCGGCTTCTGCTTGAGCACGAAGCCGCCCTTGGCGCCGACCGGCACGATCACCGCGTTCTTCACCATCTGCGCCTTGACCAGGCCCAGCACCTCGGTACGGAAGTCCTCGCGCCGGTCGGACCAGCGCAGGCCGCCCCGGGCCACCGGCCCGAACCGCAGGTGCACGCCCTCGAACCGGGGCGAGTAGACGAAGATCTCGAACTTGGGCCGGGGCGCCGGCAGGTCCGGGATGGCCTGCGGGTCCAGTTTGAACGCGACGTACGGCTTGGGCCGCCCGCCCACCGGCCTCTGGTAGAAGCTGGTACGCAGCGTGGCCTGGATCAGCGTCAGGTAGGCGCGCAGGATCCGGTCCTGGTCGAGGCTTGCCACCTCGTCCAGCGCCTCGCCGATCGCGTCGACGAGGTCGCCGCTGCGCTGCCGGCGCTCGTCGAGCGTGGCCGCGCCGGGCGCGAACCGGGTCTCGAAGAGCTGCACCAGCAGCCCGGCGACGCGCGGGTACGCGATGAACGTCTGTTCCATGTACTCCTGGGAGAACACGGTGCCGGCCTGCCGCAGGTACTTCGCGTACGCCCGCAGCACCACCACCTGCCGCCAGGTGAGCCCGGTGCGCAGCACCAGCTCGTTGAAGCCGTCCACCTCGGCCTCGCCCCGCCAGGCGGCGGCGAAGGCGTTCTCCACGTGCGGGCGTACCTCGGCCAGGTCCTGGTGCCGTTCGGGCAGCTCCAGCCCGAAGTCGTAGAGCCAGATCCGGCCGTCGACGCGCTCCACCTCGTACGGGTGCTCGTCGACCACCTTCACGCCGAGTGAGTGCAGCACCGGCAGCACGGCGGAGAGCATCATCGGCTCGCCGTACCGGTAGACCTTGAACCGCACGTCCATCGTCTCGTCGGCGTCGTTCGCCCGGCCCGCGTGGGCGCGGGGCGCCAACTGCTTGCGGAACAGGTGCATCTCGAGCTGGCCGGGCTCCTCCAGCAGTTCCAGCTTGGCCAGGTCCTTCATCGCCTCGTACGGCGTGTGCCCGTCCTTGTAGCCCTCCGGGAACGCGTCGGCGTAGCGGCTGAACAGGTGCTTGGCCTGCTCGTCGCCGAGCTTGCGCTCCAGCACCAGCCGGTAGTCGTCGTCCCAGAGCCGGGTGGCGTCGGCCAGTTCCTCGGCGAGCAGGTCGGCGTCGATCTCCCCGGGCGGGCTGTTCGGGTCGGTGCGGACGATGAAGTGCACCCGCGCCAGCATCGACTCGGTGACCCGGGTGGTGTAGTCGACGCCGACGCCGTTCAGCTCCCGCAGCAGGATGTCCTGCATGCGGAGCCGGTTCTGGGTGGTGAACCGGTCCCGCGGCAGGTAGATCAGGCAGGAGATGAACCGCCCGTACGCGTCGCGCCGCAAAAACACGCGTAGCTGCCGGCGACCGGCCATCCGCAGCACGCCGATCACCGCGTGGTAGAGGTCGTCGGTCTTGATCTGGAACAGCTCGTCGCGCGGATAGGTCTCCAGGATCTGGAGCAGGTCCTTGCCGGAGTGGCTGCGCAGGCTCAGGCCGGAGCGGTCCAGCACCTCGGCGACCTTCCGCCGGACCACCGGCAGCTCCTGCACGCTGGTCCGGTAGGCGGCGGTGGAGAACAGGCCCAGGAAGCGCCGCTCGCCGACCACCTCGCCGGCATCGTCAAAGATCTTGAAACCGATGTAGTCGAGGTAGGCCGACCGGTGCACGGTGGCCCGCGAGTTGGCCTTGGTGATGATGAGCAGGCGCTTCTCCAGCACCCGCTCGTGCGCCTCCGGGGTCATCGACGCCAGCGACCGGGCCTCCGGCGAGTCGGACCGCAGGATGCCCAGCCCGGTGCCGAGGACCGCCTCGAGGGCCTGCCCGCCGTCCACCCCGTCGGTGTCGACCAGGCGGTACTCCCGGTAGCCGAGGAACGTGAAGTGGTCGTGCGCGAGCCAGCGCAGCAGCTCCACCGAGTCGGTGATGTCCTTCTCCGGCACCGGTGGGCGGTTGTCCGAGGTCCGCGCGGCGGCCAACTCGTCGGCGAGCGCCATCGCCCGCTGCCGCATCTTGGGCCAGTCCTCGACGGCCTCGCGCACGTCGGTGAGCACCCGTTGCAGCTCGCGGCGCAGCGCCTCCCGCTCGGCCGGGTCGCGGACCGGGTCGATCTCGATCCGCATCCAGCTCTCGACCAGGTCGCCGGCGATCGCGTCGTCCGGCTCCACGTCCGCGGAGACCTCGGTGAGCCGGCCCAGCGGCTCGCGCCGGACCACCACGAGCGGGTGCACCAGCAGGTGTACGTCGAGGTGGCGGGAGTTCAGCAGCGCGGTGACGGAGTCGACCAGGAACGGCATGTCGTCGGTGACGATCTCGACCACGGTGTGGTGCTGCTCGGCGTCCGGCTCGTGGATGCGCAGCTTCAGCTCGCCCGGGACCCGCTGCTGGGCCAGGTCCCGGTGCGCCCGGGCCGCCTCCAGCATCTCCTCGGCGGTGAAGCCGATCAGCTCCTCGTCCGGCGCGAACCGCCAGAAACGGTCCACGAGCGTGGCCGCGTCGTGGTCGTCGCCGGCCAGCACGACCGCCTGGGCGACCAGCCGCTCCGCGTTGGGCACCGGCTCGTCCAGCTCGGCGTCCTCCGACTCGTCGACGAGCGCCTGCGTGGGCAGGCCCAGGTCGTAGAGGGTGTCGATGCTGGAACCGGTCATCCCGGTCACTCCTGTGTCGAGGTGGCCGAAACCATCCCCGTCGGTCTCCGAATCGAAGCCGTCATCGTCCCGGCTGGTGTCAGCCTGCCGGAGGTCGGGTCCCGGTTTGATCGCCGGACGCCGGTCCATCGGTGCCACTCCCCTCGACCCACCGCGTTGTGGGTCACTCTGCCGCCCAGCCTAGGCCCTGCCGTTGTGCCCTTCCGTCGGCGGACCACTGGCCGGACGTCCGGATCGGGACTGTGCCCTTTCACCTGTTGCGGGTGCGTGGTCGGCCGGTCGCGGAATACCCGGCTGGCGATGTTCATCACACTGTCACACCGCCCTTCTCGCCGCGCGGAGGCGGCGGCGGGGCGGTGGGGAGCCGCACGCCGTACTAGCGTGCAGGTCAAGCACGCACCGGAGGGACCGCTTCATGCCCCTGTCGTACCCCGTACGCCCCCGCCGCAAATCCCGCCGTCGGCTGCTCGCGGCGCTCGTCGCCGCCCTGCTGGCCGGAGGCGCGGTGACCGGGTGCTCCGACGGGGACGGGCCGGAGCGCGTCGTCGACGCGTTCCTGAGCGGCTGGCGGTCGGGCGACCTGCAACCGGTCGGCTTCATCGAGCCGACCGGCGCACGGCTGTCGGCGGCCGAGGTGACCAAGCGGATCAAGGCGCTCTCCGGCGATCTGGCCGCCGCCCCGCCCGACCTGGAACGCACCGGCGACATCAAGGTCGCCGGCGACATCGCCACCGCCCGCGTCCGGCTGACCTGGGCGCTGCCGGGCGGCGCCCGCTGGGCCTACGAGAATCCGGTACGCCTCAAGGGCGGCGGTGACCAGTGGCAGGTGATCTGGGAGCCGGCCGTGGTGCACGAGAAGCTGACCGACGGCGACCACCTCGCGTTGCGCCGGGAGTCGGCGGGGCGCGCCGCGGTGCTGGACGCCGCCGGCGAGCCGATCGTCGCGCCCCGACCGGTGGTCCGGGTGCAGGTCGCGGCCGGCGAGGTCACCGACGCGCCCGGGCTGGCGCGTAAGCTCGACGCCGCCTTCAAGGCGATCCGGCCCGCGCTCGATCCTCCGGTCGACGTCAGCGACCTGCCCAAACGCCTCAAGGAGGCGGACCGGGACGCGCTCGTCGAGGTGGTCACCCTGCGCGACGAGGCGTACCGGCAGATCAAGCCCCGCATCTACGATCTGCCCGGCACCCGGTTCCCCACCGACACGCTCATGCTGGCCCCGACCCGGGAGTTCGCCCGGGCGCTGCTCGGCTCCGTCGACCCGGCGCAGGCCGACGACCTTGAGGCCCACCCCGACCGGTACGCGCGCGGCGACCTGGTCGGCCACGGCGGTCTGCAGGGCCGCTACGACGAACGGCTGCGCGGCACGCCCGGCGTCACCGTGATCACCGAACGGCCGGCGGCGGAGGGCGCCACCGAGCCCACCGGCACCGAGGTGTTCCGCAGCCCGTCGAAGCCCGGGCAGCCGGTGAAGACCACGCTGGACGTGGCCACCCAGAACGCCGCCGACACCGCGTTGCGGGGCCAGAAGCGGCGCTCGGCCCTGGTCGCGGTGCGGATCAGCGACGGGACGGTGCTGGCGGCCGCCAACGGCCCCGGCGCCGCCGGCGAGAACCTGGCCTTCACCGCGCAGGTGCCGCCCGGCTCGACGTTCAAGATGGTCAGCGCGCTCGGCCTGCTCGACCGGGGCGCGGTGACGCCGCAGACCACCGTCGACTGCCCGAAGACCGCCGAGGTCGACGGCCGGATCTTCAAGAACTCGGACAACTTCGCGCTGGGCAAGGTGCCGTTCGCCACCGACTTCGCCAAGTCCTGCAACACCGCCTTCACCTCGCTCGCCCCGCAGCTCGGCGCGGACGGGCTCGCCCAGGCCGGCCGTACGCTCGGCCTGGAGGCCGACTGGAACCTCGGCGCGGACGTGTTCACCGGCAAGATCTCCGCGAACGGCGGCCCCACCGAGCAGGCCGCCGCCGCCATCGGCCAGGGCACCACTGTGGTCAGCCCGCTGGCCATGGCCGGCGCCACCGCGGCCGTGGCGCGGGGCAACTTCCAGCAGCCGCAACTGCTTGTCGATCCGGCGCCGGGCAAGCTCGCGCCGGCCGGCCCGCCGCTCAAGCCGGAGTCCGTCGCCGCGCTCAAGACGATGATGCGCGGCGTGGTCACCGGCGGCACCGCCGCCGCGCTGGCGGACGTGCCGGGCGAGCCGGTGCACGGCAAGACCGGCACCGCGGAATACGACGACAACCCGGCGCACACCCATGCCTGGTTCGTCGGCTGGCAGGGCGACGTGGCCTTCGCGGTCTTCGTCGAGCAGGGCGGCTCCAGCACGACGAGCGCGGTGCCGATCGCCGAGCGTTTCCTGCGCGGCCTCGCCCGCTGACCGGGCACACGGCGACGCCCGCCGGACGACGCAGCCTCGCCCGCCGACCGAACGCGGCAACGCCCGCCGGACGAACGCAGCCTCGCCCGCTGACAGCGACATCAGGTGCACCCAAACGACCCGGGCGCGCTCAGACTGAGGTGTCGGCGGCCGGAGCCGGCGTGGGGTCGCCCTCCCCGGGCGGGGCCGCCGGCGGACCGATCGGGTCCGTCGCGACGGCCGGCGCGGGCACGGCCGCCGGTCCACGCTCCGCGCGGCGGCCGTTGCCCGTGCGGGGCGTCGGGGCCGTGGGGGCGACCGGGTCGGCCGGCAGCAGCCGGGGCGGCGCGGCGCCCGGGGCGGCCACCGGGGCGAGCCCGGCCACCACCGTGTTCACGATCTCCGCCGCGTACGCCCCCTCCGGGTCGTAGTCGGGGTCGAAGACGGTCAACTCGACGCCGAGGCAGTGCGGGGTGTCGACCAGCCCGGCGAGCAGGATCTCCAGCTCGGCGAAGGCGATGCCGCCCGGGTCGGGCGCGTCGACGGCGGGCATCACCGCCGGGTCGAGCACGTCGACGTCGATGTGCACCCAGTAGCCGGCGCAGTCGACGAGCTGCTCGTGCGCCCACTGGGCGGTCCGGGCCGCGCCCTCGGCACGCAGCGCCGGCACCGGCCGGGTGGTGATGCCGGCGGCCTGGAGGTCGAGGCGGTATTCGTCCTGCGCGCGGATGCCGAGCACCACCACGTCGATGTCCCGGAAGTAGGGTCGTCGCCCCTCGATGGCGGCCAGGTCGGACTGGCCCCGCCCGGTGACCAGGGCCAGGTCCTCCCCCGCCGCCGCGCCGACGTACGAGGCGTTGCCGGGGTGCCGAAAGTCGGAGTGGCCGTCGACGAAGACCAACCCGATCCGCCCACCGACCGCCTCGCCGAGGCGGTGCATGGCGAGCGCCGAGCCGAGCAGCACCGAACAGTCCCCGCCGAGCACCAGCGGGAACTCACCGCGGTCGATGATCGCGCCGATCCGGTCGGCGAGCGCCGCCGAGTACGCGGAGATCTCCGGCGCGTGGCAGACGCCGTCGCCCGGGCGCCAGTCGCCCGGATCGTACCGGGGCGGGGTGAGACAGCCGGCGTCGCGGGCGCGCAGCCGGGCGAGCAGCCCGTGGTCGCGCAGCGCGCCGGGCGCCTTGCCGCAGCCGGGGACGGAGCTGGCCGTGGGCGGGCGCAGCCCGAGGTTCGTCGGCGCGTCGAGGACGGCGATCCGGCGCATCATGGGCTCCCGTCCTCGGTGGTCGGGCGGGCCGGCGGCGCGCCGGCCCGCGCGGGCGTACGTCGGGTTCAGAACAAGGCGCTGGCCAGGGCTCGTCGGGCGGAGGCCACAGCGGGGTCGTCCGGGCCGGCGATGGTGAACAGGCCGATCAGGT
Organism: Micromonospora sp. WMMD1128; assembly: GCF_027497235.1. Taxonomy (NCBI): domain Bacteria; kingdom Bacillati; phylum Actinomycetota; class Actinomycetes; order Micromonosporales; family Micromonosporaceae; genus Micromonospora; species Micromonospora sp. WMMD1128. The sequence goes on along the minus strand of NZ_CP114902.1, from coordinate 912,305 downwards.
GCTGGCGTACCCGGTCCCGCTCCTCGCCGGCGGTCCGGCGGACGGTGGCGACAAGTCGCTTGTATGCCTGCTCGGCCAGGCCGCTGAGCACCTCGATGTCGGCGGCCAGCAGTTGCGCGTCCACGTCGTCGGGGTCGGCCGCCGCGGCGTCGAGCGCACCCTGGGGGTCGGCGCCGGCCACCCGCCGGGCCAGCCCGACCTGGGCAAGGCCGGCTTCCGCCGCCGCGTCCGCCGGTGACTCGGCGAGGATCTTCCGGTACGCCGCCTCGGCGGCGTCGAGGTCACCGCTCATCAACGCGTCGTCGGCGGCGTCGAGTCGCGGGTCCTCCGGCTCGGCGACCGTGACGCCGGCGGCCTTGAGCACGGCCTGGATCCACTGCCGCAGCTGCGGTTCGGGCACCACGCCCGGGAAGGCGTCGACCGGCCGCCCGCCGACGATGGCGTAGGTCGTCGGCAGCGTCTGGAGCTGGAACATCTGCGCGAGCCGGGGCTGCTGCTGCACGTCGACCCGGGCCAGGAGCCACGCCCCGTCGCCCTCGGCGGCCAGCCGCTCCAGCACCGGGGCGAACTGGTCGCTCTCCGGGTAGCCGGCGGCGCCGAAGAAGACCACGACCGGTGTGCTGAGCGAGCGTTCGAGCACCTCGGACTGGATGTTCGCCTCTGTCACGTCGAGCACGGCGGCCGAGCCGGCGGGGCTGCCCGGCAGCCCGGCGGGCGGACCGCCCGGTGTCGGTGTGGCGGGAGGGGTGTCGGCCGGTGCGGGGGTGCGCAGCGCGCTGAGGTCGACCGCGCCGCGGGTGAAGATCGACGAGGTGATCCGTGGGTCGCTCATGGTTGTCTAGTCTCGCACGTGTCGCACCGAAGACCGTTCACCCGCGAGGTCGACGTTGCGACTCTCACCCCTGCTCAGAGGTGTAAGGCGGGGGCCCTTCTTAACACACGTGTGTTAAGAAGGGCCCCCGCCTAACCACCTAGAAGCGGGCGGGCTCGCGGTAGACGCCCCACTCGGCGCGCAGCGCGTCGCAGATCTCGCCGAGCGTGGCCTCGGCGCGGACCGCGTCCAGCATCGCCGGGATCATGTTCGCGCCGGTCCGGCCGACCTCCACCATCCGGCGTACGGCGGCGGTGACCGCCGCGTCGTCACGGCCCGACTTCCGCTCGGCCAGCACCCGGCGCTGCTCCAGCTCCACCTCGTGCGAGATGCGCAGGATCTCCAGCTCCTTGGCGACCGTGCCGGTGTGGCAGTTCACGCCGACGATCTTCTTGTCGCCCTTCTCCAGCGCCTGCTGGTAGACGAACGCCGACTCGGCGATGTGCCCGGTGAACCAGCCGTCCTCGATGCCACGCAGGATGCCGGAGGTCATCGGCCCGATCCGGTGCGGGCCGTCGCCGCCGAGCTGCCGGATCCGGGCGAAGATCTCCTCCGCCTCGGCCTCGATCCGGTCGGTGAGCGCCTCGACGTACCAGGCGCCGCCGAGCGGGTCGGCCACGTTCGTCACCCCGGTCTCCTCCATCAGCACCTGCTGGGTCCGCAGGGCGATCTCGGCCGACTCGTCGGTGGGCAGGGCGAGCGTCTCGTCGAGCGCGTTGGTGTGCAGCGAGTTGGTGCCGCCGAGCACCGCCGCGAGGGCCTCGACCGCGGTGCGTACCACGTTGTTGACCGGCTGCTGGGCGGTCAGCGACACCCCGGCGGTCTGGGTGTGGAACCGCAGCCACTGCGCCTTCTCGCTGGTGGCGCCGTAGACGTCGCGCAGCCAACGGGCCCAGATCCGGCGGGCCGCCCGGAACTTGGCGATCTCCTCGAAGAAGTCGAGGTGGGAGTCGAAGAAGAAGCTGAGCCCGGGGGCGAAGACGTTGACGTCGAGCCCGCGCGACAGGCCCAGCTCGACGTAGCCGAACCCGTCGGCGAGCGTGTACGCCAACTCCTGCGCGGCGGTCGAGCCGGCCTCGCGGATGTGGTAGCCGGAGACCGAGAGCGGCTTGTAACGCGGGATCTCGGCGGCGCAGTATTCCATCAGGTCGCCGATCAGGCGCAGGTGCGGCTCGGGGTCGAAGAGCCACTCCTTCTGCGCGATGTACTCCTTGAAGATGTCCGTCTGAAGCGTCCCGTCGAGCGTGGACAGGTCGGCGCCCTGCCGCTCGGCGGCCACCAGGTACATGCAGAAGACCGGCACGGCCGGGCCGGAGATGGTCATCGAGGTGGTGACGCCGGCCAGGTCGATGCCGTCGAAGAGCACCTCCATGTCGGCGGCGGAGTCGACCGCCACGCCGCAGTGCCCGACCTCACCGAGCGACTGCGGGTCGTCCGAGTCGCGGCCCATCAGCGTCGGCATGTCGAAGGCGACGGAGAGCCCGCCGCCTCCGGCGCCGAGGATCATCTTGTAGCGCTCGTTGGTCTGCCGGGCGTTGCCGAAGCCGGCGAACTGCCGGATGGTCCAGGCCCGTCCGCGATAGCCGGTCGGGTGCAACCCCCGGGTGTACGGGAACTCGCCCGGCCAGCCGATCCGCTCGAACCCCGGGTACGCCGTTCCCTCCGGCGGCCCGTAAACCGGGTCGACCGGCAGCCCGGACAGCGTGGTGAAGTCCGCGTCGCGCTTGCGGGCGGCGTCGTAGCGGGCCTGCCAGCGGGCCCGACCGGCGGCGATCTCGTCAGCGTCCATGCGCGGAGCTCCTCCTCGGGTCCTGCGGTCCTGGTCCGGACACCGAGTGTAGAACGCCATCCTGAACGATCGCTAAGGAGACGCGTACCGACCGGTAATCCGGGAGCAGGGTCCGTCGTGGTCGACCCGGAGCCGGCAGCGCCGCCCGCCGACCATCCGACGATCACAGAACACCCGATGGCGTACGCCCTGCTCGTCCTCGGCCGACACGGTGGTCTCGCCCGGGTCGGCCGAGGCGAGCACCCCCGACCAGCGGGCCACCACCCGGGCCAGGCGCACCGCGCCGGCCAGGTCACCGGCGACGACGGGCAGATGGATGACGAACCGTTCCCGCATCACTGCCACCTCTCGCGTGGAGTGGACTGGAAGGGCGGGTCCACCCGTCCGCCCCGCACGGACGGACCCGCCCGCCCTGCCACCGCGGCGTCAGTCCGCAGCACGGCACCAGGGCAACTCAGCCGCAAGCGCCCACGAACGGGTCACGTTCACCGGCGACCGCCCGAGCACGCCTTGCTACTGCGACCATAGCAAGAGGGCAACGTAGCAACAATCCATCAAAGCAATAAAGCCTTGTTGGGTCGCATCCACGAAGGCACAAGGCTTACGGCATGGTTATCGATCCCCGGTCGCACACGCCGGTCTATGTGCAGCTCGCCGACCTGCTCCGAGAGCAGATCGAGTCGGGCGCACTCGCGGCCGGAGCGAACGTCGGAAGCGAGACGCGGCTCAGCCAGGAGCACCAGATCGGTCGCGACGCCGTCCGCATGGCAATCTCGTTGCTGCGGTCGGAAGGGCTGGTCACCACCAGCAGGCCCTTCGGCACGCGGGTGCGGGAGGCGCCTCAGCGTCGGCAGGTCGAGCTCGAGGCCGGCAGCTCGGTCATCGCCCGGATGCCGACCGGCAACGAGCGCCGGACGATGCAGCTCGACGAGGGCGTACCGATCCTGGAGGTCCACGGCCCGACGGGCGACGTGGAGCTGCTACCGGGCGACGAGGTCGAGCTGACCCGCCCGCCGAACGCCTGACCCGATCCGGCAGTCCGCTCCGGCGTGCGCGCACAGGTCACGTCCTCCGCCGACGCCGGGGCCGGGCGCGCTTCCCCGCCGGCCCGCGCAGGCGGTCGAGCGGCGGCGTGTCTCGGGTGGGTCAGGGCGTATGCCAGGATCCCGGCTCGTCAGGGCGGGGCGGGTCCGATGCCGGCGACGGGCCGGGCGTTTGACGTCCATGCCGTTCCACTCGTGGCGCTCCGGCCGGGTGGGTGGAACGGTATGGACGTCTCCGCGCCCGTTTGACGTCCATACCGTTCCACCCACCGCTCGCACTGCACCCCCGTGGCCCACGGAGGGGGGAAGGGGGCGAGGGTTGGGGGCATCTGTGGTGCCGGAGCGACATCAGGTGCACCCGAACGACGTGGTCCGAGCGGACCGGCGAGCGTCCACAACAGCCGGGGCCGGCTCCGACGCGAAGCGCGGGCGTGGACGGGCCGATCCGGCTGGCATCCGTGCGGCACGTACCCGAGTCACGCGATCGGAACGCCACCGGCGACGCCAGTTCGCCGAAGTGATGGCTTCCGCCGAGCACCCGCCCGGCATGACGCCGAAGTGGCGGTATCCCGGCCGGCCATCAGGTTTGCCGGCGACGTGCACCCACTCGCGCTCAGCGCACGGATGCGCCGGGATCACCGATCGCCACGTCGTCCACCCGGATGTTGATCTCGTCGACGCGCAGTCCGTACGCCTCGACGGCTGACGTGACCGCGGTCCGCACCGCGTCGGTGACCTGCGGCACCGGGTGACCGCTGTCGATCACGATGACCAGGTTGACCACGGCCGCGCCGTTGGTGACGTGGGCCGAGCAGCCGCGCCGGGCGTCGCCGAGCTGATCCAGTCCGACCCGGTCGAACACGGCGTTGAAGAAGCGGGCCACGTCACCGCCCAACTCGGCCACGCCGGGGACCGACTTCGCGGCGGCCACCGCGATCTTCTCCACCACCTCGTCGGCGACGTGCGTCGTCCCGCCCGCCGTCGCGTCCGGCGTCATCGACAGCTCCTGCGTAGCCTCGTGCTCCACGCCTGCTCCCCATCACCCTCGCCCAACCCGACCCCGGGAGCGTACAAGCCCCACCCCCCGACCGTCGATCATGGAGTCAGGTGCCGAGTTGGGCCAACAACTCGTCCGCCGCCGCGTACGGGTCGAGGGCGCCCTCGGCCACCTTGGCGGCGAGCGTCGGGAGCTGCGTACCGTCGCGCAGTGAGCCGATCCGGGCGCGCAGCGCGCCCAGCGCGATGGCCTCGATCTCGGCGGCGGCCCGCGCCTCCCGGCGGCGGCGCAGCTCGTCGTGCTGCTCCAGCCAGCCGCGGTGCTTGTCGATCGCGGCGGCGATGTCGTCGATGCCCTCGGCGCGGGCGGCGATCGCGCGCACCACCTGCGGGCGCCACTCACCCGGCCCGCGTTCGCCGAGCGCGATCATGCCCTGGATGTCGCGGACGGTGGCGTCCACGCCGTCCCGGTCGGCCTTGTTGACCACGAAGACGTCGGCGATCTCCAGGATGCCGGCCTTGACCGCCTGGATCGCGTCACCCATGCCGGGGGCGAGCAGCACAAGCGTGGTGTCCGCGAGCGAGGCCACCTCCACCTCGGCCTGCCCGACCCCGACGGTCTCGACGAGGACCACGTCGCAGCCGGCGCCCTCCAGCACGCGTACCGCCTGGGGGGTGGCGGCGGAGAGCCCGCCGAGGTGGCCCCGGCTGGACATGGAGCGGATGTAGACGCCGGGGTCGGTGGCGTGGTCCTGCATCCGGACCCGGTCGCCGAGGATCGCGCCGCCGGTGAACGGGCTGGACGGGTCGATGGCCAGCACACCGACCCGGTGGCCGCGGGCGCGCAGCGCGCGTACCAGCTCGTTCGTGGTGGTCGACTTGCCCACGCCCGGCGAACCGGTCAGGCCGACCACCTGGGCGTGCCCGGAATAGGGTGCCAGCGCCGCCGCGACCTGGGGCAGCGTCTCGTCGCCGGACTCGACCAGGGTGATCAGCCGGGCCACCGCGCGGGGGTCGCCCGCGCGGGCCCGTTCGACCAGCAGGGGTACGTCCCGGCTGCGGCGCACCGGGCCGGTGGCCGCGATGTTCACGTCACTCACGCGTGGGACTCGCCGCCCGTCGGCACGTGGATGATCAGCGCGTCGCCCTGGCCGCCACCGCCGCAGAGCGCAGCCGCGCCGGTGCCGCCGCCCCGCCGCTTCAGCTCCAGCGCCAGCGTGAGCACCAGCCGGGCGCCGGACATGCCGATCGGGTGGCCGAGCGCGATGGCCCCGCCGTTGACGTTGACCTTGTCGGCGCTGATCCCGAGGTCACGGGTGGACTGGATGCCGACCGCCGCGAACGCCTCGTTGATCTCGATGAGGTCGAGGTCGTCGAGGCCCAGGCCGCCCTTCTTCAGGGCGTGGTTGATCGCGTTGGACGGCTGCGAGTGCAGGGAGTTGTCCGGCCCGGCCACGTTGCCGTGCGCGCCGACCTCGGCCAACCAGGTGAGCCCCAGCTCGGTCGCCTTGGCCTTGCTCATCACGACCACCGCGGCGGCGCCGTCGGAGATCGGCGAGGCGCTGCCCGCGGTGATCGTCCCGTCCTTGCTGAAGGCGGGGCGCAGTCGGCCCAGCGACTCGACCGTGGTGTCCGGCCGGATGCCCTCGTCCTCGTCGATCACCAGCGGGTCGCCCTTGCGCTGCGGAATGATCACCGGGGTGATCTCCTCGGCGAAGTGGCCGTTCTTCTGGGCGGCGGCGGCGCGCTGGTGGCTGGCCGCGGCGAAGGCGTCCTGCTCCTCGCGGGTGATGCCGTGCCTCGCGCCGTGGCGCTCGGTGGACTCGCCCATCGAGCAGCAGTCCCAGACGTCGGTGAGCCCGTCGAGGGCCATGTGGTCCTTGATCGTGACGTCGCCGTACTTGTAGCCGGCACGCTGCCCGAGCAGCAGATGCGGGGCGTTGGTCATGGACTCCATGCCGCCCGCCACCACGATGTCGAACTCGCCGGCCCGGATGAGCTGGTCGGCAAGCGCGATGGCGTCCAGGCCGGAGAGGCAGACCTTGTTGATGGTCAACGCCGGGGTGGACATCGGGATGCCCGCGTCGACGGCGGCCTGCCGGGCCGGGATCTGCCCGGCGCCCGCCTGGAGCACCTGGCCCATGATCACGTACTGCACCTGGTCGGGTGCCACGCCGGCGCGCTCCAGCGCGGCCTTGATCGCGATGCCGCCGAGCCTGGTCGCCGGAAGATCCTTGAGGTTGCCCAGCAGGCGGCCCATCGGGGTCCGCGCGCCGCTGACGATCACCGAAGCCATGCCTGCCTCCGAGGGGGGTGCCGACCTGTACGCCTTAACGATTGTTCGGTCAGACTAGCGTCATGGCTGAGAACTCCTCCGTCGAGCCCGCTGCCGAGTTTGTCACAGACATCGGTCTGCGCCGCATCGACCACGTCGGGATCGCTGTCGCGGACCTGGACGCCGCGATCGACTTCTACCAGCGCACCTTCGGCATGCGCTGCGTGCACACCGAGACGAACGAGGAACAGGGCGTACGCGAGGCGATGCTGGCGGTCGGCCCGGACACCTCCGGCGGCATGGTGCAGTTGCTCGCCCCGCTCTCGCCCGACTCGACGATCGGCAAGTTCCTCGACAAGCGCGGTCCCGGCATCCAGCAGGTCGCGTACACCGTTGCCGACATCGACGCGACCTGTGCGGCGTTGCGGGAGCGTGGGGTCCGGCTGCTCTACGAGACCCCGCGGCGCGGGACGTCGGACTCCCGGGTCAACTTCGTGCACCCGAAGGACGGCGGCGGTGTGCTGATCGAGTTGGTCCAGCCCGCCTGAGGTGTTAGGAGGGGGCCCCGGTTAACAGACGTCTGTTAACCGGGGCCCCCTCCTAACACGTGGGAAGACGCGCGGCCATGCGTGGTTGCGCGTTCCCACGGACATCTCGACGCATCGGCCGATGCAGTTTTTCACACTGGACTTCCGACCTTAGCTACCGTTTAGTAACGTCCCGCCGCACAGGAGCGCGACCGGTGCCGGATGTGTCGACCGCCGACATGGCGGTCCCGTCGCACCGCGCCGACGATGGCAGCACCCCTGCCCCGGTGCGGGTGCTGACGAACGGGAGGTCACCGTGCAGGACATCCTTGAAGCGATCATGACGGCGGAGGGCTCGGCGCAGCCGGAGCGGGACCTCGCCGGCCTCGCCGGCCTGCCGGTGCCGGAGAGCTACCGCGGCGTGGTGGTCCGCGCCGAGGACACCCACATGTTCGACGGCCTGGCCACCCGGGACAAGGACCCGCGCAAGGCGCTGCACGTCCAGGAGGTGCCCACCCCCGAGCTGGGCCCGGGTGAGGCGCTTGTCGCGGTGATGGCCAGCGCGATCAACTACAACACGGTGTGGACGAGCATCTTCGAGCCGCTGCCCACGTTCACGTTCCTCAAGCGCTACGGCCGGCTCTCCGAGCTGACCCGCCGGCACGACCTGCCGTACCACGTGGTCGGGTCGGACGCGGCCGGCGTGGTGCTGCGGACCGGGCCCGGGGTGACGAAGTGGAAGGTCGGCGACGAGGTGGTGGCGCACTGCCTGTCGGTCGAGCTGGAGGACGCGGCCGGCCACGACGACACGATGCTCGACCCGCAGCAACGGATCTGGGGCTTCGAGACCAACTTCGGCGGCCTCGCCGAACTGGCCGTGGTCAAGGCCAACCAGCTGATGCCGAAGCCGCGCCACCTGAGCTGGGAGGAGGCGGCCAGCCCCGGGCTGGTCAACTCCACCGCCTACCGGCAGCTCGTCTCACACCACGGAGCCAACATGAAGCAGGGCGACGTGGTGCTGATCTGGGGCGCCTCCGGCGGCCTGGGCGGGTACGCCACCCAGATGGCGCTCGGTGGCGGGGCGATCCCGGTCTGCGTGGTCTCCTCGCCGGAGAAGGCCGAGCTGTGCCGGAGGATGGGCGCCGAGCTGGTCATCGACCGCACCGCCGAGGGCTTCCGGTTCTGGTCCGACGAGCAGACGCAGGACCAGGACGAGTGGCGTCGCTTCGGCGAGCGGATCCGCGAGCTGACCGGCGGCGAGGACCCGGACATCGTGTTCGAGCACCCGGGCCGGGAGACCTTCGGCGCCAGCGTCTACGTCGCCAAGAAGGGCGGCACGATTGTCACCTGCGCCTCCACCAGCGGATATCTGCACCAGTACGACAACCGCTACCTGTGGATGCACCTCAAGCGCATCGTCGGCAGCCACTTCGCCAACTACCACGAGGCGTGGCAGGCCAACCGGCTGGTGGCGCTCGGCAAGGTGCATCCGACCGTGTCGCGGACCTATCCGCTGGAGCAGACCGGCCAGGCCGCGTACGAGGTGCACCGCAACGCGCACCAGGGCAAGGTGGGCGTGCGCTGCCTGGCCCCGACCGACGGGCTCGGCGTCCGGGACACCGCGCTGCGGTCGCGGCACGAAAACGCGATCAACCGGTTCCGCGGGCACTGACCGTACGGTGGTGTCGGATTGCCTTTCCGGCCGACCGTGACGCCATTCGACTGTCGCCGGGACAGTCGCGAAGACAGACGTGATGACAAAGGGCCACGGGCGTCGACCCGTGGCCCTTTCCCGTCACCGTCCCGCCGCCGCCCGCCCCGCCCGGGAGCTGCCAAGATCGCCGTTCGGCCCGGTCCGCCCGGTCGAAGGAGTTGACCATGTAAAGAGGACGCGAAAGGTGCCGACCACTCTTGCGAACCACCCTGGGGCGTCTGCGAGTATGTCCCAATGCCCCAGCAGCAGTCCTCCCCTCTTGCGTTCTTCGATAACGCGAACTCACAGCCCGATTTCACTGTTGGCCTGCGCGGATACAACACCAACCAGGTCGACGACTTCATCGGCCGGCTGACCGCCGCACTGAGCCAGTCCGAGCAGGCCCGCGCCGAGGCCGAGCAGCGGATGAACGACGCCCAGCGCCGTCTCCGGCAGGCCGAGCAGCGCCAGGGCGCGCTCGAGCAGAAGCTCACCGAGACCAACAAGCAGCTCGAGGAGAACAGCCGGCCGACCCTCTCCGGTCTGGGCACCCGCGTCGAGCAGATCCTCCGGCTGGCCGAGGAACAGGCGAACGACCACCGCAACGAGGCCAAGCGCGAGTCGGAGGGCATTCTCTCCGCCGCCCGCCTCGAGGCCCGGGAGATCACGGACAAGGCGCGCGCCGAGGCCGCCGCCATGAAGGCCACCGCCGAGCGCGAGGCCGGCAGCGTCCGCACCGCCGCCGAGCGTGAGGCCGCCGAGGTCCGCGTCCAGGCCCGCCGGGAGGCGGACACCCTGCGCGCCGACGCGGACCGGGAGACCAAGCAGCTGCGTACGGTCACCGCGCACGAGGTGGCCGAGCTGAAGTCGACGGTCGAGCGGGAGGTCGCCACCCTGCGCGCCACCGCCGAGCGGGAGATCACCCAGCAGCGTGCCAAGGCCGCCCGGGAGGCCGAGGAGAAGCGGGCCGAGGCGACCAAGCTGCTCACCGACGCGCGCGACAAGCGCGACAAGGACCTCCAGGCCCTGGAGCTCCAGCTCGCCGAGCGGCGCGAGAAGGCCGAGCGCGAGGAGTCGGCGCGACACGCCGCGCAGGTCTCCCAGACCCAGAAGATGGTCAACGAGGCCGAGCAGCGGGCCCGGGCCGCCCAGGAGCGGGCGAAGGAGATCGAGCAGCGGGCCGAGGCCCGTCGGGTCGAGTCCGAGCGCACCGCCAACGACACGGTCGACAAGGCCAAGGCGCTTGCCGACAAGACGCTGAACGAGGCGCGGGCCGAGTCGCAGCGGGTGCTCAACGAGGCCCGCACCGAGGCGGAGCTGACCACGCAGGCGGCCCGCCGCGAGGTCGAGGACCTGACCCGCCAGAAGGACGCGGTCACCTCGCAGCTCGGGCAGATGCTCTCCGGTCTGGCCGGCATCGTGCCGGGCGTGCCGGCGGGCGGCAACAAGGGCGAGACGCCGAAGGCCGACGCCTCCGGCCAGAAGGTGACGGCCGAGTCGGCCGGCTGAGCCACCAACCGCTGACGGGGCATGAGCCACGGCGCGGGGTGACACCGGGTTACCGGTGCCACCCCGCGCCGTCATGCTTTCTCCGGCCCGTTTCGCCACGAGGGTGAAGTAGGTCCCAGAAGGGGCGTCCGTATCGCCCCCGCAGAGCCGGATGCGTGTGAGGATGGAGGCATGTCGCACGGCGAGGAACTGTTCGCGCTCGGCGGGGACGTGACTACGGAACCCAGCTTCGAGTCCGCGCTGCGGGGATATGAGAAACGACAGGTCGACCGCTACGTCGCCCGCGCGGAACACGAGATCGCGGCGCTGACCACCGAGCGGGAGCAGGCGTACACCCAGATCCACAAGCTGGCGGGTCAGGTGGAGGTGCTCCAACGCGACCTCGCCCAGGTGCGCAAGCAGGTGGGCGTGGTCGACCGCGCCTCGTTCCGGCACCTCGGGCCCCGGGTCGAGCAGATCCTCACCATGGCCGAGGAGCAGGCCGACGACATCCTCGCCGCCGCCAACGAGGAGATCGAGGCCCGCCGGGCCGCCGCCGAGCACATCGTCGAGGAGGCGCGGGAGCAGGCCGCGCACGCCTTCAAGGACTTCGAGATCGCGCTCGCCGCCCGCCGGGCCGAGGAGGAGCGGCACACCGCCGCCCGTAAGGCCGAGGCGGAGGCCACCCTGAAAGCCGCCAAGGACGAGTCCACGAAGCTGCGTACGGCCGCCCAGGACGAGGCCGAGAAGCTGCGCCGGACCGCCCAGGACGCGCTGGCCAAGGCCCAGCAGGAAGCCACCCAGCTCCGGGACACCGCCAAGGAGATCCATTCCCGGGCCCAGCAGGAGGCCGCCCGGTTGCGCGAGGCCGCCAAGGAGGCGGTGGCCAAGGCGCAACAGGAGGCGAATCAACTGCGCGAGGCGGCCAAGGAGGTGCACGCCAAGGGTCAGCAGGAGGCGAAGCGGCTCACCGACGCCGCCGCCGAGGCCGGCCGGGCCACCCACGCCAAGGCGCTGGCCGAGGCCAAGAAGATCGTGGACGACGCGGAGGAGGCCGCCAAGGCCACCCGCGGCCGGGCCCGCACCGAAGCCAGCCGCCTCACCACCGACGCCGCCGAGGCCGGCAAGCGCAACCGCGCCGAGGTCGACGCGTACGTGCAGCGGATGCGCACCGAGACCGAGGCGTACGTGCAGCAGTCCCGCGCCCAGACCCAGCAGGAGCTGGGCGCGTGGCGGGCCGGGGTGGAGAAGGAGGTCGCCGGGCAGCGGGAGAAGGCGGAGAAGGAGCTGGCCCAGCGCCACGCCGCCGCCGAGCAGGAGTTCGCCAAGCGCCGCGACGAGTTGGAGAAGCAGCACACCGGCCGGCAACAGGAGCTGGAGCAGGCGTACGCGACCCGGCGGGACGAGATCGAGCAGAACGCCGCGAGCATCCGGCAGGCCGCCGAGGCCGACGCGCTCACCATGCGGCAGCAGGCCGAGCTGGAGGCCGCCGAGCTGCTGCGCCGCGCCGAGGCGGACGCCGCCGAGCAGCGCCGCCGGGCCGACGAGCACGTCGCGGCCTCGCGCCGCCAGTTCGAGGAGTACGCGGCCACGACCCAGCAGCACCTGGCCACCACCCAGCAGCACCTCGCCGCCACCCAGCAGGAGGTGGCCGCGGGCCGGCAACAGCTCGCCGGGGTGATGCTGGAGATCGCCAAGGCGCAGCAGGAGCTGGCCGACCTGCGCACCGAGACGTGGAAGTCCCGGCAGGAGTCCGACGACCTGCAGGACCGGCTCACGACGCTGCGTCGGGACGCCGAGTCGGCGGGCATCTCGGCCACCCCGGTCGACCCGGGCGACCTCGCCACCGCCGCCAACGGCAGCCGACCGGGAGATGACGGCGGACGGCGGGCTGATGACGGTGCGCTCCCGGCCGGCGACGGCGCCCTGGTGGGCAGCGGCACGGCGAAGGGCACGGCCGCGGTGACCGTCAACGGCGCCGGGCCGGACCAGGGCGGAAGCCGGACGAATGGTGAGCCGGCGGAGGGCGGGCAGGCGAAGCCGATCGCCGAGCCGGTGACCACGATGGACTCGGCCGCCGGCGCGGGCGTCGACGGGGAACCCACCGTGGCCGCCGTACCGGGCGAGGGCGGTCGGGGCGCCACCCCCACGAAGATCACCAGCACCGGTGAGAACGGCAAACGCCCGACCAAGCCCACCACGGACGAGCGCAGCGCCAAGCCCAGCGCGGTCACCGTCGACAAGGACTGACCCCGCCACAAGTCACCCGCCACCGGCCACCCGCCACCGGCCACCGGCCACCGGCCACCGGCCACCGGCCACCGGCCAGGTTCCGCCGCGCCAAGATCAAACGCCAGCTCGCCGAGACGGCGGTATCCGACGCTCCCCGACCACACCACCTCACCGAACCGACGCCACCACCGCCGATCCGCGTCGCCAACTCCTGGACCACCCGGCGAAGTGCCCTGCCGCTCCGAGATCTTGGTACGAAACGGCCCCCAGAGGGGCCGTTTCGTACCAAGATCTCGGCTGTTCCGCATGATGGGAGATCGGTCTCGGTTGACGGGAGGGACGGTGGGCGTCGCGGGGGGGCGGGTCGGGCGGGTCGGGCGGATACGGGGCGGCGGGGCGCGTCGTCGCAGAGCGGGATGGCACCCAGACCGGCGGACCCGTGGACGGGATGCGGACCCGTGGATCGGCTTCGGCCGGAGGCCCACTCCCCATCCCGGCACGTCCACGCCAGGTCGGGGGAACTGCGGCATCTGGCGTGCCCTGGACCGAACTGGTACCGCCGACCGGCCACCACGTCCGCCACGTCCGCCACGTTCGTTGAGGCGATGGAGACGGCCCGCGGGCGCTCACCGGACAGCCGGACGGCGGGAGGTGGTGGAGGGATGGTCGGCGCAGGCGGAGGCGGCTACCCTGCGGGCAGAGGGCAGCGGCGTCGGCGACACGCGGCCCGTCACGAGTCGCTCCGCCGCGCCGAGCGGGGCAACGGGTAGCCGGGAGGGCACGGGTGTCGCAGGAGGGATCCGCAGCCCCGGACGACGACCCGTTCGAGGCGCTACGCCCGGAGCCGGAGTTCACCGGCCAGGACGACAGCCCGGCACCGCCCGGCACCGCCGCCCTGGGGGACGGCGCTCCCGCCCGACCTCCGGGTTCCGGCACAACCCGCGACGCCCACGCCGGACCCGGCCCGGTCGCCGAGGCCGGAAGCACCGACACCTCGGACACCGGCACCGGCAGCGACACGGGCACCGACACCGACACCGACAGCACCTACCTCAAGCACAGCGGCAGGTCCGCGAGCGCGCCCACCGGTGACGCCGCGGGCAGCGCCGGCAGCGCGGGCAGCGCCGGCAGCGCGGCCAGCGCGGCCAGCGCGGCCAGCGCGGGCAGCGCGGGCAGCGCGGCCACCGACATCGAGCCGAGTGAGTTCGAACCGTCGGGGCGGTTCGGGGTGCCCGGGCGGCCACTGCGACGCAACAGCTTCCTGGTCGGCTTCACCGGCGCGCTCGGCGTGCTGCTGGCGTACGCGTTGTTCCTGGGCGTGCGGAACGCGGCCGGCATCCTGGTGCTCGTGGTGATCGCGCTCTTCCTCGCGGTGGGCCTGCACCCGGCGGTGGTCCGGCTGCGCGGTTGGGGCTTGCCGCACGGGCTGGCCGTGGCGGTGGTGTCGCTGACCGTGGTGTTGCTCATCGTCGGCGGCCTGCTGGCGCTGGTGCCCCCGGTGGTGACCCAGTCCGGGCAGTTCATCCAACAGCTGCCCGGCTACGTCGAGGACCTGCGGCGCAATCCCACGGTGAACGATCTCGTGGTCCGGTACGACGTGATGGAGCGGGTCCGGTCGGCGGCGAACGCCGACACGATCGGCCGGGCGCTCGGCGGCGTGCTGGGCGGCGCACAGTTGATCTTCGGCACGCTCTTCCGGGTGCTGACCGTGCTGGTGCTGACGATCTACTTCCTGGCCTACTTCGACAAGCTGCGCAACCTCGGCTACGCGCTGGTGCCGCGCTCCCGCCGGGAACGGGTGCGGCTGATCGGCGACGAGATCCTGGCCCGGGTCGGCGCGTACATGGTCGGCGCGCTTGCCATCGCGGTGCTGGCCGGGGCGAGCACGTTCGTCTTCGCGATGGTGATCGATCTGCCGTACCCGTTCGCCCTGGCCGTGGTGGTCGCGGTGACCGACCTGATCCCGCAGATCGGGGCGACCCTGGGCGCGGTGGTGGTGACGCTCGTCGGCCTCGCCACCGACCTGCCGGTGGGCATCGCCTGCCTCGTGTTCTTCGTGGTCTACCAGCAGGTGGAGAACTACCTGATCTACCCGAAGATCATGCGCCGCGCGGTGTCGGT
Source organism: Micromonospora sp. WMMD1128 (assembly GCF_027497235.1). Taxonomy (NCBI): domain Bacteria; kingdom Bacillati; phylum Actinomycetota; class Actinomycetes; order Micromonosporales; family Micromonosporaceae; genus Micromonospora; species Micromonospora sp. WMMD1128. The sequence continues at coordinate 897,270 of NZ_CP114902.1, read as the reverse complement.
GAACGAGGTGGCCGCACTGCTCGCCGCGCTGCTCGGGGTGTCGCTGCTGGGCGTGGTGGGCGCGCTGATCGCGATCCCCACGGTGGCCGCGTTGCAGCTGATCCTCCGCGAGGTGGTGCTGCCCCGGCAGGACGCGCGCTGAGCGTTACCCGGCGTTCCGCTGCTCCGGCCCGGGGACCGGGGTGTCGGCGAACGCGGCCACCGTGCGGTCGGCGTAGGCGCTGACGTCGCCGGTCTCCATCGGGCCGTCCCAGGTGGTCGGCAGCGGCAACGGCACGGCCGGGGCGACCCGCCGGACGATCTCGTCGAGGACCTTCTCCGCGTCGCCGACCCAGAGGTGCTTGGCGCCGTCCACGCCGACCACCTCGGCCTGTGGAATCGCGGCGAACCGCCGCCGGGCCTCCTCGGGGCGCAGGTAGTCGTCGAACTCCGGCACCAGGGCGGTGAGCGGCCGACCCGAGTCGGCCCACACCTGGAGGTCTTCCGGGGCGGAGTAGCGCAGCGGCGGGGAGAGCAGGATCGCGCCGGCCACCGCCGGGTCGCAGCCGTGCTTCAACGCCAGGTCGGTGCCGAAGGACCAGCCCACCAGCCAGATGTTCGGCAGCTCGTGGAATTCGGCGTACTCGATCGCGGCGGCCACGTCGAACCGCTCGTCGACGGCGTTGTCGAACGTGCCTTCGCTGGTGCCGCGGACGCTGCTGGTGCCCCGGGTGTTGAACCGGAGCACGGCCAGATCGGCCAACGCGGGCAGCCGCCAGGCCGCCTTGCGGAACACGTGGCTGTCCATCATCCCGCCGTGGGTGGGCAGCGGGTGCAGGCAGACCAGGGTGCCGACCGGCGTACGTTCCAGCGGCCGGGCCAGCTCGCCGACGAGCGTCAGCCCGTCGGCGGTGTGCAGCTCGATGTCTTCCCGGCGGCCGGGCAGGATCGACGAGGCGCGGATCGGAGTGCTCACCGCCCCAGTCTCCCGCGTCGCCGGTCGCGCCGCCCGCCGGGGCGGGAACCTGGTGATCCAGATCGCTCAGCCGTGGCGGGGGGCGCCGCGACCGCGCTGGAGGTTCGGCAGGCGCCGGTCCCGGGCCCGCCAGCAGCCACTGTGCCAGTGCCGGCGGTCGGTCAGGTCACCCCGGTCGTCCGCCGGCCAGGCCACCAGGTGCGCCACGCCGGGCCGGATCTCCTGGTCACAACCGGGACAGCGGTACGTCTTGGCGGACGCCCCGCCGCTGACCGCGCGCACCTGCCAGTCGCCGTCGCGCCACTGCTGCACGGTCGACACGCCGTGTCGGGCTCGTTCGGCGTCCAGGCCGGTGCTGTCATCCCGGCGGGGCCGATTGCGACGAGGGCTCACGGTTACCAGCGTACGGCCGACCTCCGGGCGATCCTGGTACGGGCGCGCCCCTCCGGGGGCAGGACGCCGTCAGCGGCGCGGGCCGTTTGACCCGCTCAGCGGTTGGTGTGGTCGCGGAACCCGCGGCCGGTCTTACGCCCCAGGTAGCCGGCGGTGACCAGGTGCTCCAGCAGCGGCGCCGGCGCGAAGCCGGGCTCGCGCAGCTCCAGGTACAGCTCCCGCTGGATGGCCAGCGAGACGTCCAGGCCGACCACGTCGAGCAGCTCGAACGGGCCCATCGGGTAGCCGCAGCCGAGCTTCATCGCGTGGTCGATGTCGTCGGCGGTGGAGTAGCTGGCCTCCAGCATCTTCACCGCGTCGTTCAGGTACGGGAAGAGCAGCGCGTTGACGATGAAGCCGGACCGGTCGCCGCAGACCACGGCGGTCTTGCCGAGCGCCGCGCAGACCGCGCGGGCGGTGGCCGAGGTCTCGCCGGAGGTGCGGATAGTCCGCACGACCTCCACCAGCGGCATCACCGGCGCCGGGTTGAAGAAGTGCAGGCCGACCACGTCGGCCGGGCGCTGGGTGGCCATCGCCACGTCGATGACCGGCAGCGACGAGGTGGTGGTGGCGAGCACGACGCCCGGCTTGCAGATCTCGTCCAGGCTGGCGAACAGCGCCTTCTTGACGCTCAACTCCTCGACCACGGCCTCGACCACCAGGTCGACGTCGGCGAGGTGTTCGAGCGTGGCGGACCAGGTGACCCGGCCGAGCGCGGCGTCCCGGTCGGTCTCGGCGAGCCGGCCCCGGACCACGCCCTTGTTGAGCGACGTCTTGACCGCCTCGCAGACCGTGGCGGACTTCTCCGCGCCCCGGGTCACCGAGACGACCTCGTAGCCGGCCTTGGCGAAGACCTCGATGATGCCGGTGGCCATGGTGCCGGAGCCGACGACACCGACCTTCGCGACGGCACGGGCGCCGTCGGCGGGCGCGGCGTCCGCGGCCACCGGCGTGTGCTCGTCGGGTACGACCTTCGGTGAGCCCGGCCGCTCGTAGGTGTAGAAGCCGCGCCCGGACTTCCGGCCGAGCAGCCCGGCGGTGACCATCTGCTTGAGCAGCGGGGCCGGGGCGTGCCGGCGGTCCCGGCCGCCGCGCCGGTACATCGTGTCGAGGATCTCGTACGCGGTGTCCAGGCCGATCAGGTCCATCAGCGCCAGCGGGCCCATCGGCAGGCCGCAGCCGAGCTTCATGGCGGCGTCGATGTCCTCGCGGGTGGCGTAGCGGGCCTCGAACATGCCGACGGCGTGGTTCAGGTAGCCGAACAGCAGCGCGTTGGCGATGAAGCCGGCCCGGTCGCTGATCGTCACGTCGACCTTGCCGAGCCGCGCGCACAGCCCCTCCACGTCGGCCACCACGTCGGCCGAGGTGACCACCGTGCGGACCACCTCGACCAGCTTCATCACCGGCGCCGGGTTGAAGAAGTGGATGCCGATGACCTGGTTCGGCCGGCTGGTGGCGACGGAGATTTCGGTTACGCTCAGCGACGACGTGTTGGTGGCGAGGATGGCCTCGGGCTTGCAGACCCGGTCCAGCTCGGCGAAGATCCGCTGCTTCAGGTCGAGGTGCTCGGGCACCGCCTCGATCACCAGGTCCACGTCGTGCAGGGCGTCCAGCCCGACCCGGAAGTCGACCCGCGCCATCAGGGCGTCCCGGTCGGTCTCGGCGAGCTTGCCCTTGGCCACGGCGCGGTCGGTGGAGCCGGTCAGGGTGACCCGGCCCCGCTCCAGCGCGGTCTCGGAGATCTCCACGGCGGTCACGTCGAGTCCGTTGCGGGCGAACACCTCGACGATGCCGGCACCCATGGTGCCCAGACCCACCACGCCCACCCTGGTGAACTCGCGCGCCACGACCGGCCTCCCTCGGTTGCCTCCGCCGTTACCGACTTGAACGGCCGCTAAGGTTATGCGCCGGAGTCTGCCATGTGACGCTGCGTTGTCGAGACGCCGTGGGATATTTCACGCACCACGCCTCAGCCGGGCGTGGGCACCCCGGCGAGCGCCAGCAGTTCGGCGACGAACTCGGTCGGCTGTTCCAGGTGCGGGCTGTGCCCGCAGCCCGGCAGCGCCACCTCCCGGTACGCCCCGCCGGCCGCCGCGTAGCGGTCCAGCACCGCGCGGGTCTGCCCCACCATCGGCTGCGGCGGGCACTCGTCCGCGCCCGGCCAGCCGGGCACGATCCCGAGCTGACCGAGGTACGCCAGGTCGAACAGCGAGGTGTCCGACACGATCACGTCGGCGTCACCGCGTACCCAGGTCACCGGCGGCTTGACCGGGACGGCGACCAACTCGTCGGCGAGCCGGAAGTGGGCCGGGGCCAGGGTGTTGAGCACACCGCGCGGCCCGGCGGCGGTCCCCGGCCAGTGGGCCGAGGCGACCGCCGTGCCCGGGTAGTTGTCGTCCCCGGTGGCGGTGGTCAGCATGCTCTCCAGCAGCAGGTCCTCGTGCTCGCCGAGGGACACCGGATCGGCCACGTAGGCGGTGCGCAGCACGGTGCGCGGGCTGGTCGGGCCGTCCGCGCCCCGGTCACCGGCGGCGAGCCGGGCCACGAAGTCGGGGTTCGCGCCGCCCGCGCCGGTGCCGGCGAAGTCGGGCGTGGTGGGGGTGCCGTCGAGATCCCGGGTGCCGCCGAAGCCGTACGGGGAGACCGGCGCCTCCAGCAACAGGGCGGCCACCCGCTCCGGCTGGTCGACGAGCAGCCGCATCGCCACCCCGCCGCCGAGGGAGTGCCCGACCACCACCGGCCGGGCCCCGGGCGCGAACAGCCCGGGGCCGTCGAGCAGGGCGGCCACGTCGTCGGCGAAGTCCCTCAGCCCTCGGGTGGCGTCGACCGGGGCGGTGTCGGTCTCGCCGTATCCGCGCAGGTCGGGGGCGACCACCCGGAGCGTCTCCGGCAGCCGGGACAGCAGCGGCTCCCAGAACGCCGACGACGAGACGTTGCCGTGCACGAGCAGCACCGGCACGCCGTCCGGCGGCCCGGCCACCCGGACCGCCTGGGTGATGCCGTTCGCCTGGACCATGTGCCGTGCGCTCCGCATCCGCGCACACTGACACACCACCCCCGCCGAGTTCCATGTCCCCACCCCACACACCCCGCCCCACTCCCCTGTTTCACGGGAAAGCGAGCGCGCGGGGCGCGTGCGGTCAGCTCGCGTCGGCGGGCTGCGGGGTGCGCGCCTCGATCGGATGCCTGGGTGCCGGGACCGGCAGCGGCAGCGTGGGCCGCTGGTCGCGGCGCGGGCGGCCGAAGTTCATCCCGACCGGGTCGGTCCGGGCCACGCCCGGGTCGTAGAGACGCAGGTCGGTCCGGCCGAGCCGGATCACGTCCCCGTCGGAGACCGGCACGCTGCCGACGACCCGGGTGTCGTTGAGCCAGGTGCCGTTCGTCGAGCCGAGGTCGGTGAGCAGCACCCCCTCGCCGGTGGCCTGGACGCTTGCGTGCCGCCGGCTCAGGTGCGCGTCGGCGAGCACGACGTCGGCTTCCGGCGCGCGGCCGATCACCTGCACGCCCCGGCCGATCCGGAAACTCAGCCCACGCATCGCCCCGCCGGACACCGTCAGCAACGGCATCAGCTCAGGATGCTCCTCCATCGACAAGTCGACCTCCACCCCACATCGCCCCGCGGTCAGCCTGCCACGTCACCGTAGTGGCTCCCCACCACCGCGTGGTCACCCCCGTGACCCCGGCCGGTCATCTCCCGTTCGCCGTTCGGGTGGGCGGGAAGGGCGCGATCGGCTATCACATGCGTCGATATGACGACCGTCGGTACGACCTGCTTGCGCGGCCCGCGACACCTACCAGTGAGTAACGTTCGGGTTTACACTGCGGCCATGACCAGTGTGCATGTCCCCGGAACCCCGCTCATCGAGGCCGGTCGACTGGTGTCGACCAGCCCGGCGACCGGCGCGGAGGCCGGGCGGCTCCCGGTGGCGACCGAGGCGGACGTGCGCGCCACCGTCGACCGGGCCCGCGCCGCCGCCGACTGGTGGGCCGGGCTCGGCTTCACCGGCCGCCGGGACCGGCTCCAGCGCTGGCGCGGCGTGCTGGCCCGGCGCATCGAGGAGCTGGCCGACCTGATGCACCTTGAGAGCGGCAAACCGGTCGGCGACGCGGTGGTGGAGGTCCTCACCGCGCTGGAGCACATCGACTGGGCCGCCCGCAACGCGCGGCGGGTGCTCGGGCCCCGGCGGGTCCGCTCCCGGCTGATCCTCGCCGAGTTCACCGGCCACCTCGAATACCAGCCGTACGGGGTGGTCGGCGTGATCGGCCCGTGGAACTATCCGGTGTTCACCCCGATCGGCTCCGCCGCGTACGCGCTGGCCGCCGGCAACGCGGTGGTGTTCAAGCCGAGCGAGTACACCCCGGCCGTGGGCCAGTGGCTTGTCGACCGGTTCGCCGAGGTGGTGCCGGAGCAGCAGGTGTTCCAGGCGGTGCACGGGCTGGGCGACGTCGGCGCGGCGCTGTGCCGCTCCGGGGTGGCGAAGGTGGCCTTCACCGGCTCGACCGCCACCGCGAAGAAGGTCATGGCGGCCTGCGCCGAGACGCTCACCCCGGTGCTGCTGGAGGCCGGCGGCAAGGACGCCATGATCGTGGACGCGGACGCCGACCTGGACGCCGCCGCCGACGCGGCCGTGTGGGGCGGGCTGACCAACGCCGGGCAGACCTGCATCGGCATCGAGCGGGTCTACGCGGTCGACCAGGTCTTCGACGCCTTCGTCGACAGGGTGACGGCGCGGGCCGGCCGGTTGACCGTCGGCGCCGACGGGGCCGACCTCGGCCCGATCACCATGCCGGCCCAGATCGACGTCATCCGCCGGCACATCGACGACGCGGTCGCCCGGGGCGGCCGGGCGGTGCTCGGCGGCCCGGAGGCGGTCCAACCGCCGTACGTGCACCCGACCGTGCTCGTCGACGTGCCGGAGGACTCGACCGCCGTACGCGAGGAGACGTTCGGCCCGACGCTCACCGTCAACCGGGTCCGCGACGTCGACGAGGCCGTCGAGCGCGCCAACGCGCTGCCGTACGGCCTCGGGGGTTCGGTCTTCGGCCGGGCGCGGGCGGTGGCCGTGGCGCGGCGGCTGCGCTCCGGGATGGCCTCGGTCAACTCGGCGCTCACCTTCGCCGGCATGTCGACGCTGCCGTTCGGCGGGACCGGCGAGTCCGGCTTCGGCCGGATCCACGGTGAGGACGGGTTGCGCGAGTTCGGCCGGGCCAAGGCGGTCACCCGACGTCGGGCGCGCTCGCTGCTGCCGGCCATGACGTTCGAGCGCACCCCGGCCGACGTCGCGCGCCTGGTCAGGGTGGCCAAGCTGATGTACGGCCGGGGGCGCTGACCGGTCGGGTCACCGGCGACGCCGAGCGGCCCCGGCTCAGAACAGCGTCAGCTCGTCGCGTTCGATGCCACGCAGCTTGTCGTAGTCGACCACCACGCAGCGGATGCCGCGGTCGGTGGCGAGCACCCGCGCCTGCGGCTTGATCTCCTGCGCCGCGAACACGCCGGTGACCGGCGCGAGCAGCGGATCGCGGTTCATCAGCTCCAGATAGCGGGTGAGCTGCTCCACGCCGTCGATCTCGCCGCGCCGCTTCACCTCGACCGCGACCGCGCCGGCGTTGGCGTCCCGGCAGAGCAGGTCGACCGGGCCGATCGCGGTCATGTACTCCCGCCGGACCAGGGTGAAGCCCTCCCCCAGCGTCGTCGGGTTGGCGGCGAGCAACTCCTGGAGGTGCGCCTCCACGCCGTCCTTGCGCAGGCCGGGGTCGAGGCCCAGCTCGTACGAGGTGTCCTGGAAGATCTCCTCCAGGGTGATGCGCAGCTCCTCGCCGGCCTTGTTGACCACCCGCCACACGCCGGGGGCCTCCTCCAGCCGGCACGGCGGGCTCATCCAGTTCAACGGCTTGTAGGCCCGGTCGTCCGCGTGGATCGACACCGAGCCGTCCGCCTTCACCATGAGCAGCCGGGTGGCCGGCGGCAGGTGGGCCGAGAGTCGTCCGACATAGTCCACCGAGCACTTCGCAATGACCAACCGCACCCGACGAGGGTAGCCGAGCCCTCGGCCGGCGCCGACGAGCGCCACTGGCGTACCGGTGCCATATTGAGATCGTGCTCGAAGTCCTCACCGGTTCCGGCCTGGCCGCCTCGGCGGGCCTCAACGCCTACATCCCGCTGATGCTGATGGGCCTGCTGGCCCGCTACACCGACCTGATCGAGCTGCCGAGCGGCTGGCAGTGGCTCGGCAACGGCTGGGTGCTGCTGATCCTCGCCGTCCTGCTCGCGGTCGAGGTGGTCGCCGACAAGGTGCCGGTGGTGGACCATGTGAACGACGTGGTGCAGACGGTGGTCCGGCCGACCGCGGGCGGCCTGGCCTTCGGCGCCGGCTCCGGCGCGGAGACGGTCACGGTCAGCGACCCGGACACGTTCTTCTCCACCCACCAGTGGGTGCCGGTGGTCGTCGGCGTGCTCATCGCGCTCGGCGTGCACCTGCTCAAGGCCGCCGCCCGGCCGGTCGTCAACGCGGCCACGGCCGGCTTCGGCGCACCTGTGGCCAGCACCGCCGAGGACGCCACGAGCGTGGTCATGTCGGTGGCGGCGATCCTGCTGCCGGTGCTGGTGCTGGTGTTCGCGGTCGGCCTGGTGGCCTTCGTGGCGTGGTTGTTCCGCCGCCGCTCCGACCGGCGTCGGGAACGCGCCGCGGCCCGCGCCGCCGGGTTCCGCGTCTGAGCCTGCCCCGGCTTCAGCGACTGCGGTAGGTCATGCAGTCGGCCATGTCCATGTCCGGGCCGACGGTGATGGCGGGGGCGTGGCACTCCAGGTCGGAGTTGTGCTGGCAGTCGGCACGTGAGCAGGCGCCCACCTGGGCGGTCAGCTGCTCGATGCCGCCGCGCACCGGCATGTCCACGTAGGTGTGGCAGTGCGCGTGGTCGCTGCTGCCGATCGTGATGGCGAAGGCGTGGCAGTCGTTCGTGTGGTTGTAGGCGCAGGACCGGACGGCGCACTCCTGGACCCGGGGCATCTCCATCGACGCGGTCATCTTTCCGCCCTTTCGTGGTTTCTTGCCCCCACTTTAGGCTTTTGCACGCGCTGCCGGGGCGGATCCGGTGTTAAGCGGGGGCCCCGCCTCTACCGAATGCGTTAAGCGGGGCCCCCTCCTTACATCCGGTCGCGGATGACGGTGACCAGCTCGTCGATGATGCCGGTGAGCGCGAAGTCCTTCGGCGTGAACACCCGCGCCACCCCGGCGGCGAGCAGCGCCCGCGCGTCGGCCGGCGGGATGATGCCGCCCACCACCACCGGCAGGTCACCCCGCCCGGCGGCGCGCAGCCCGGCCAGCACCGCCGGCACGGCGGCCAGGTGCGAGCCGGAGAGCACGGAGAGGCCGACCAGGTCGACGTCCTCTTCCACGGCGGCGGCCACGATCTGCCCGGCGGTCAGCCGGATGCCCTGGTAGACCACCTCGAAGCCGGCGTCGCGGGCGCGTACCGCGATCTGCTCGGCGCCGTTGGAGTGCCCGTCCAGCCCCGGCTTGCCGACCAGCAGGCGCAGCCGGCCGGTGCCCAGTTCGCGGGCGGTGGCGGCGACCCGCTCGCGGACCGCGGCGAGGCCCGGGTCGCCGCCCGCCCCGGCCGCGCCGGCCAGCCCGGTCGGCGCCCGGTACTCGCCGAAGACCCGGCGCAGCGCGCCCGCCCACTCCCCCGTGGTCACTCCCGCGGCCACGCAGGCGAGCGTCGCCGGCATCAGGTTCGTCGTGGTCGCGGCGTCCGCGCGCAGCCGGTCCAGCGCGGCGTCCACGGCCACCGCGTCCCGGCGGATCCGCCACTCGCGTACGCCGGCCGCGGCGGTCGCCTCGACGGCCGGGTCCACCTGCTCGATCGCCTCGGCGCCGGCCGCGGTCAGCGGGGACGGCTCGGTCTCGGTGAACCGGTTGACGCCGATCACCACGTCCGCGCCGGACTCCATCCGCCGGCGGCGGTCGGCGAGCGAGGCGACGAGTGCGCTCTTGAGGTAGCCGGACTCCACGGCGGTCACCACGCCGCCCATCTCCAGTACCTTGTCCAGCTCGACCCGGGCGCCGGTCACGATGTCGTCGACGAGCGCGGTCATCACGTGCGAGCCGTCGAACAGGTCGGGATAGTCGAGCAGGTCCGACTCGTACGCCAGGACCTGCTGCATGCGCAGCGACCACTGCTGGTCCCACGGGCGGGGCAGGCCGAGCGCCTCGTTCCAGGCGGGCAGTTGCACGGCGCGGGCCCGGGCGTCCCGGGAGAGCGTGACGCCGAGCATCTCCAGCACGATCCGCTGGATGTTGTTCTCCGGCTGCGCCTCGGTCAGGCCCAGCGAGTTGACCTGCACGCCGTAACGGAACCGGCGCTGCTTCGCCTCGGTCACGCCGTACCGGTCGCGGGTGATCTCGTCCCAGAGCGCGCCGAACGCGCGCATCTTGGCGATCTCCTCGACGAAGCGCACCCCGGCGTTGACGAAGAAGGAGATCCGCTGGACCACGTCACCCATCCGCTCGGCCGGCACCTGGCCGGAGTCGCGCACGGTGTCCAGCACGGCGACGGCGGTGGCGAGCGCGAACCCGACCTCCTGCACCGGCGTCGCGCCGGCCTCCTGGAGGTGGTACGAGCAGATGTTCACCGGGTTCCACCGCGGCATCTCCCGCAGCGTGTACGCGACCACGTCGGCGGTCAGCCGCAGCGACGCGGCCGGCGGGAAGATGTAGGTCCCCCGGGACAGGTATTCCTTGATGATGTCGTTCTGCGTGGTGCCGGCGCAGCGGCGCAGGTCGGCGCCCTGCTCGGCGGCGGCCGTGCCGTAGAGGGCAAGCATCCACATGGCCGGCGCGTTGATCGTCATCGAGGTGTTCATCTCGGCCAGCGGGATGCCGTCGACGAGCGCACGCATGTCGCCGAGGTGCGCCACCGGCACACCGACCCGGCCCACCTCGCCGGCGGCCAGCTCGTGGTCGGGGTCGTATCCGGTCTGGGTGGGCAGGTCGAACGCGACCGACAGCCCGGTCTGCCCCTTCGCCAGGTTGCGGCGGAAGAGCGCGTTGGAGGCCGCGGCGGAGGAGTGCCCGGCGTACGTGCGCATCACCCACGGGCGGTCCCGCTCCGGCAGGCGTCCCGGCATCACGTCGTCCATGGCCGGAGTCTAAGTTACCGTTCAGTAAAAGAGGCTGTGCAAAACCACACAGTTGGATGGCTGCACCGGTGGGCCGACCGGGGCTCCGGGTGTGGTCGGCCAACCTGGCGGATCACTCGCTCCGGGCGGTCTGCGGACCGGTGACGCGTTGCAGCAGCGGCAGCGTGGCGGCGATGACGGCGAGGCAGCCGAGCAGCCCGACGGCCACCACGGCGGCGAACCCGACCCCGGGCAGGCGCAGTTCGTAGTGCATCTGCGCGCGCAGGAACAGGTGCGCGGCGATCAGTCCCATCCCGACCGCGACCGCGGCGACGGTCAGCATCGGCACCGCGCTCTCCAGCACCACCACCCGGCGCAGCAGCCGCACCGGCGCGCCGCTGAGCCGCAGCAGGCTGAACGGCCGCTTCCGCTCGCTGAGACCGGCCGCCACGGCGACCGCCAGGCTGCACCCGGCGAGCGCCAGGCTGGACACCACGACCACGTCGGCCAACCGCTGCCAGCCCCGCATGGTGTCGGCGAAGTCGGCCTCGAAGTCGCCCGGTACGTTCGGGGCCACCACGAAGGCGGGGACCGCGCGTTCGATGACGGTCCGGGCCCGCTCGACGGCCGCCGCGCCGTCCGCGTCCACCGCCACCGAATCCGCCGGCAGCCCCGACAGGGCGGCCGGGTCGACAGTGGACGCCGGCCAGATCCGGTCCGCCGAGGCGGACTCCCGCCAGGGGATCAGGCCCGGTGCCACCTCGGCCACGGCCACCCCCGGCGCACAGCGCCCGTAGGCGGGTGGGATGTCCGCGCAAGCGATCACGCCGGGCTCGTGTCCGAGGTCGCGCACCGGGTTCTGCCGGACCACCACCGGATTGTGCACGCCGGGAACCGTGGCCAGGTCGGTCAGCAGCGCGGCGGGCACCGGCGCGTCGTTCACCAGATTGAACGACAGCCGACCGGCCTCCAGCGAACCTCGGGGGGCCGGGCCGCGCTCGGCGGCGATCGTGCCCATCACACCGACCGCCACGGTCGTCACGAAGAGCGCGAGCATCACCCCGCTGACCGCCCGGAAACCGGCGGCCGGGTTGTCGGCGAGCCGGCGGGCGGCGATCAGCGCCGCCGGCCGGCGCGCCCGGGCGGCCATCGCCCGCGCGCCGACCATGGTCAGCCAGGGCCCGCCGGTGACCAGCCCGGTCATCACCAGCAGCAGGGCGGGCAGGAAGAGCGCGGTCTGGCCGTCGCCGGTCTCGGGCCGGTAGAGCAGGCCGAGGCCCAGCCCGGCGAAACCGAGCACGAGCGGGATCAACCGGTACGCCCGCGGCGGCCTCGGTGTGACCCGCCGGGTGACGCCGAGCGGGGAGATCCGCACCCGGCGCAACGCCACCCGGGCGGCGACCGCCGCGCCCACCGGCACGCCGAGCGCCACCAGCAGCACGTCCGGCGCGCCGAGGGCGAGGTCGTCGGGAAAGTACGGCATGCCGGTGAACGGGATCCCGGCGAGCTGCCGGCGGAACGCGAGGAAGAGCGCGAAGCCGACCGCGACGCCTGCCGCCGCCGCGAGGGTGGCCTCCACGGCCGCGACCACCGAGATCTGTCGTGGGGTGGCGCCGACCAGGCGCATCGCGGCGAAGCGCTGCTCCCGGCGGGCAGCGCCGAGCCGGGTCGCGGTGCCGATGAAGATGAGGACGGGGAAGAGCAGCCCACCGACCACCACACCGAGGATGAGGTCGATCGCGGTCTCCGGTAACGGCGCCTCGTTGCCGTCCACCCGGGTGACCTTCCGGACCCGGTCCAGCGCGCCCACCTGCTCCGGGGTGCCGCCGACGAGGATGAGCAGCGTGTCCGGCGAGGTGAGCGCCGCCGGACCGACGGTTCCGAGATCGCGGCCGGGATAGCGGTCGGCGAGCTGGTCCGCCGGGGTGGTGGCCAGCAGCTTCCGCAGCGCCGGGGAGGCGTACCACTCGCCGGGGCCGGGCACCCGGGGGACGCCGACCGGGGTGGGCGCGGTCGGACCGGTCGCGGCGACGTCGACGCGGGCGATCTGCGCGCCGTGGAAGTAGTCGGTCCGGGTCGACCAGAGCAGCGGGTCGGCGGCGCCGCCCGCCGTCTCCTGCGGATACATCGCGGCGTACCGGCCGAGCTGGGCGTTCGTGGCGTGCACGCCGGCCACGGTGGTGAGCAGCAGCCCAGTGCCGATCGCGACGGCGGCGGCGACGGCGGCCAGCCGGACGAGCGCCTCCCGGCCGCCCGCGACGGCCAGGCGCAGCGCGAGCGCGATCACGAGGCGACCCCGGCCGGCGCGTTGATCCGGCCGTCGCGCACCACGACCTCCCGGTCGGCGTACGCGGCGACCCGCGGTTCGTGGGTGACCAGGACGACGGTGGTGCCCTGGTCCCGGGCGGTGTCGACGAGCAGGTCCATCACCTCCTCGCCGGTGAGCGAGTCGAGCGCGCCGGTGGGCTCGTCGGCGAAGAGCACCTGCGGCCGGGCGACCAGGCCACGGGCCAGCGCCACGCGTTGGGCCTGCCCACCGGAGAGTTCGCCGGAGCGCCGGTGCTCCAGGCCGCCCAGCCCGAGCCGCTCGAACCAGGCGCGGGCGGACCGTAGCGCCGGGGCGCGTCGGACGCCGCCGAGCAGCAGCGGCAACGCGACGTTCTCCGCCGCGGTGAGTTCCGGGACGAGCTGGCCGAACTGGAAGACGAACCCGAAGCGGTCGCGGCGCAACGCGCTCCGCTCCGCCTCGCCGAGCGCGTCGAGTCGCACGTCACCGATCCGGACCTCGCCGGAGTCGGGCACCAGGATGCCGGCCAGGCAGTGCAGCAGCGTCGACTTGCCGGAGCCGCTGGGGCCCATCACGGCGACGATCTCACCGGCCTCGACGGCGAGGCTCGCGCCGCGCAGGGCCGGGGTGTCGCCGAACGAGAACGTGACGTCCCGGGCCTCGATGGTCACGGTCATCGCCGTACCGCCTTCCGTAGCGCGTCCAGTCGGGCGCCGGCCGTCTCGATCCATCGCAGGTCGGCCTCCAGGTGGTAGAGGCCGTGGTCGGCGAGCATCACGTCGACGAGCCCGCCGGCCCGCTTGACCTCGGTCAGCTCGCGCATCCGGCGCAGGTGCGCGGCGCGCTGGGTGTCGAGGTATTCCTCGGCCGGGCGGCCCAGCATGAGGGCGAGCACGACCTTGGCGAACAGCACGGTCTGGAGGTGTGGTTCCGGTTCGACCGGCTCGGTCAGCCAGTGCTCCACCTCGGTGGCGCCCCGGTCGGTGATGACGTAGCGCTTGCGGTCGGGGCCGGAGCCGGGCTCGACGTCGCTGACCACCACCTTTCCGTCCCGGGCCAGCCGGCTGAGCGTCGAGTAGACCTGCCCGTAGGGCAACGGCTTGCCGCGCCCGAAGAAGGTGTCGTAGTCGCGTTTCAGGTCGTAGCCGTGGCTGGGCTCGCGTTCGAGCAGGCCGAGCAGGGTCAGGGGCACCGTCATGGGCCGAGACTACACCGGGTGTATACCCCGCGTATATAGTGAACCCGGGACCGCGGCGGGTGGCGGCAGGACGCACACTTGAGGCATGGACCAGCAGCTCGCGATCTCCGTACGGGGACTGCGCAAGACGTACGGCGACAACGTCGCGGTGGCCGGGGTGGACCTGGACGTCCACCGGGGAGAGGTGTTCGCCCTGCTCGGCCCGAACGGCGCGGGCAAGACCACCACGGTGGAGATCCTGGAGGGCTACCGGCACCGCGACGCCGGCGAGGTCCGGGTGCTCGGCGTCGACCCGGCTTCACCGGACGCCACCTGGCGCGCGAAGGTCGGCATCGTGCTCCAGGGCACCGGCGAGTTCGACGAGCTGACCGTCGGCGAGGTGGTCCGGCACTTCTCCGGCTTCTATCCGGACGCCGACGACCCGGCCAAGGTGGTCGAGCGGGTCGGGCTGGGCGCCAAGGCCAAGGCCCGTACGCACACGCTCTCCGGCGGGCAGAAGCGCCGCCTGGACGTGGCTTTGGGCATCGTCGGCCGCCCCGAGCTGCTCTTCCTCGACGAGCCGACCACCGGCTTCGACCCGGAGGCCCGGCGCGAGTTCTGGGAGCTGATCCGGGACCTCTCCGCCGCCGGCACCACGATCGTGCTCACCACGCACTACCTGGACGAGGCCGAGGCGCTCGCCGACCGGGTCGGCGTGATCGCCGCCGGGCGGGTGATCGAGGTCGCGCCGCCGAACGCGCTGGGCAATCGGCAGGAGTCGCTGGCGACCGTCTCCTGGCGTACCCCGGACGGGCTGGCCGAGTCGGCGGAGACCGCGACGCCGACGGCGCTGGTGGCCGAGCTGGCCGCGCGGTTCGGCGGCGAGGTGCCCGGCCTGGCCGTGCGCCGGCCCACCCTGGAAGACGTCTACCTGCGGATGATCGGACACTGATGACCACCACGACGAAGCCGGCGGCCCCGGTCGCCGCCGCGCCGACCCGGCGGCCCGGCGCGGGCGCGCTGGCGCTGCGCCAGGGCCGGCTGGAGATCACCCAGTTCCTGCGCAGCCGGGAGTCCGTCGTCTTCACGATGGGCTTCCCGATCATCATGATCCTGATCTTCGCGGCGATCTTCAGTGACGAGATCGCCCCGGGCGTCAGCTACACGCAATACTTCATCACCGGCATGATCGCGACCGGCCTGATGACGGTGAGCTTCCAGAACCTCGGCATCTGGATCCCGATCGAGCGGGACCGGGGCGTGCTCAAGCGCTACCGGGGCACGCCGATGCCGAAGTGGGTCTGGTTCGCCGGCAAGGTGCTCATGGTGGTGGCGATCGGCATCGCCGAGACCGCACTGCTGCTCGCCGTGTCGGTGGCGCTGTTCGACCTCGACCTGCCGCAGACCGCCGCCAAGTGGCTGACGTTCGGCTGGGTCGCCGTCCTCGGCGTCACCGCCTGCACGCTGTGCGGCATCGCCATCTCGTCGCTGGCCCGCACCGCCCGCAGCGGCTCGGCCGTGGTCACCCCGGTCGCGCTGGTCCTCCAGTTCATCTCCGGCGTGTTCTTCGTCTTCACCAGCCTGCCGACCTGGATGCAGCAGGTCGCCGCGCTCTTCCCGCTCAAGTGGATGTGCCAGGGGCTGCGCTCGGTGTTCCTGCCGGACAGCTTCGGCGGCCAGGAGCCGGGCGGCTCGTTCGAGCTGGGCCGGGTGGCGCTGGTGCTGGGCGCATGGTGCGTGATCGGCCTGCTGCTGTGCCTGACCACCTTCCGCTGGACGACGCGCCGCGACGGTTGAGGTGGTAAGGCGGGGCCCCTTCTTAACGCCTGGCGTAGAGGAAGGGGCCCCGCTTAACACCCGGGGTGGCACACTGCCCGGCATGGGACGCACGCTGAGCCGGCGGACGCTGCTCACCGCCGCCGGAGGGGTCGCCGGCGCCGGGCTGGTCGGCGGGCTGGCCGCCCGGCAACTGTCCGAGCCCCGCCCCGGGCCGGGGCCCGCCCTGCCGGACGCGCCGGCCGGCGACGAGCGGCTGATCCGCATCGCCTCCGGCGCCCGCGGCCGGGAGGTGGACCTCTGGACCGCCGTGCCCGAGGGGTACGGCGACGGCCGCGGCCTGCCCGTCTGCCTGGTGCTGCACGGCGCCTCGGCCACCCCGCGCGACTACGGCCGGTTCGGCCTGGCCCGCTTCCTCACCGACGCGGTACGCCGTGGCACCCCGCCGTTCGCGCTCGCCGGCGCGACAGGTGGCCGGCTCTCCTGGCGCCGCAGCGGCGACGACGACCCGCAGCGGATGGTGCGCGAGGAGGTGCCCGCCTGGTGCGCCCGACGCGGCTTCGACACCAGCCGGATGGCCGTCTGGGGCTGGTCGATGGGGGGCTTCGGGGCGCTGCTGCTCGCCGAGGCGTACCCGAAATGGCTGCGGATGGCCGCGGCCTTCTCCCCCGCGGTGCGCCCCGGCGACGCGGTCTTCACCGGCGTCGACAAGCTACGCGGCACCCCGGTCGGGCTCTGGTGCGGCCGGCAGGACAACTTCCTCGCCGACGTCCGCGCGCTCGCCCGGGAACTGCCCGAGAAGCCGGTGCGCGCAGCCTGGGCCGATGGGCGGCACAACTTCGGCTACTGGGGCACCGTCATCCCCGACGCGTTCGCGCTGCTCGGCGCCGCGCTCACCCCGCCCCGGACGTGAGTCGTCCGGGGCGGTAGCCGCGCTCAGTACGGGTAGAAGCCCTGCCCGGTCTTGCGGCCCAGGTCACCGGCGGTGGCCATGCGCTGGAGCAGCTCCGGCGGGAAGAACTTCTCGTCGGCGGTGTCGGTGTAGATGTTGCGGGTGGCGTTGAGCAGCACGTCCACGCCGGTCAGGTCGACCGTGGCCAGCGGGCCCATGGCGTGCCCGAAGCCGAGCTTGCAGGCGGTGTCCAGGTCCTCGGCGGAGATCACGCCGGACTCGACGAGCTTGACCGCCTCCATCGCCAGGGCGCAGATCAGCCGGGTGGTGACGAAGCCGGCGATGTCCCGGTTGACCACCACGACGGTCTTGCCGATCTCCTCGGCGAAACCCCGGGCGGCGTCCATCGTCGCGTCGCTCGTCTTGTAGCCCCGGACCAGCTCGCAGAGCTTCATCATCGGCACCGGGGAGAAGAAGTGGGTGCCGACCACCGACTCCGGACGCTGCGTGGCGGTGGCGATCTGGGTGACCGGGATGGCCGAGGTGTTGGTGGCAAGCACCGCGTCCGCCTTGCAGATCTTGTCCAGCGCGCGGAACACCTCGTGCTTGATCTCGATCTTCTCGAACACGGCCTCGACCACGATGTCCGCGTCGGCCGCCGCCTCCAGTTCGGTGGTCGGGGTGATCCGGCTCAGCGTCGCCTCGACGTCGGACGCCTCGATCTTGCCCTTCTCGGCGAACTTCGCCAGCGACTTCCGGATGCCGTCGACGCCCCGCTCCGTGGCCGCGTCGTCCACGTCGCGCAGCGTCACCTGCCAGCCCGCCTGCGCCGCGACCTGGGCGATGCCCGAGCCCATCAGCCCGGCACCGACGACCGCCAGTCGACCCGCCATCTGCTTCTCCCTCGCCCGTGGTTCTCCACTGTCCTGGAGAACCCTACTTAACGAGGGATAAGGAGCGTCAGATGGCCAGGTCCGGTTCCTCCGGCGCGGTGCCCCGCTCCACCTCGACGCCGAGCGCACGCAGGTCCGCCACGAAGTCCGGGTAACCCCGGTCGACGTGGTGCACGTGCGACACCTCGGTGACCCCGTCCGCGCAGAGCCCGGCGATGATCAGGCCGGCGCCGGCCCGGATGTCGGTGGCGCGCACCGGCGCGCCGGAGAGCCGCTCCCGGCCGCACACCAGGGCGTGGTGACCATCGGTACGGATCTCCGCGCCGAGCCGCATCATCTCGTTGGCGAACATGAACCGGCCGTCGAAGATGTTCTCCGTGATCAGGGAGCCACCCTCGCTGACCGCGGCCAGCCCGATCGCCATCGGCAACAGGTCGGTGGCGAACCCCGGGAAGGGCAACGTGACCACGTCCACCGCCGCCGGCCGGTCGTCCATCCGTACCCGGAAGGTGTCACCGCGCGTCTCCACCAGGCCGCCGGCCGCGACCAGCTTGTCCAGCGCGACCGCCAGGTACGCCGGGTCCAGGCCGGTCACGGTGACGTCGCCCCGGGTCATCGCCGCGGCGAACGCCCAGGTGCCGGCGACGATCCGGTCCCCCACCGTGGCGTGCCGCACCGGGCGCAGGCCGGGCACGCCGACGATGCGCAGCGTCGACGTGCCGGCCCCTTCGATCCGGGCGCCCATCCGGCTCAGCATGGTGCAGATGTCGACGATCTCCGGCTCCCGGGCCGCGTTGTCGATCGTCGTGCCGCCCCGGGCCAGCACGGCCGCCATCACCAGGTTCTCGGTCGCGCCGACGCTCGGGAAGTCCAGCACGATGTCCGCGCCGTGCAGCCCGTCCGGCGCCTCGGCGATGACGAACCCGTGCTCGCCGGAGATCTCCGCGCCCATCCGGGCCAGCCCGGCGATGTGCATGTCCAGGCCGCGCGAGCCGATGGCGTCGCCGCCGGGGTGGGCCACCCGCACGTGCCCGCGGCGGGCCAGCAACGGGCCGAGCACACAGATCGAGGCACGCAGCCGGCGGACCAACTCGTAGTCGGCCTCCGCGCCGGGCCGCTCCGGCACGTCGATGACGACCGAGCGGGACCGTTCCTTGCCGCCGCGGGCCACCATCGGGTCGACCGGGTCGTCCGGGCCGAAGCGTACGCCGCAGCCGAGCCGCCGCAGCACCTCACCCATGATCGCGATGTCGGTGATCCGGGGCACGTTGGTGATCACGCTGCGGCCGGGCGCGAGCAGCGCGGCGGCCATCAGCTTCAACGCCGAGTTCTTCGCGCCCACCACGTGCACGGTGCCGGCCAGCCGGGCCTCCCCCCGTACCCGGATGACGTCGACGTCGCTGACCGCCGGGTCGCCGGCGTCACCCGGCCCCACCGCGGTCGGCCGGTCCGGCCGCACCGGGATGGTCAGGTCCGGTATCCGTAGGCTGTGCGTCATGGCCGTCCACCTCACGCGCATCTACACCAAGGCCGGCGACGCCGGCATGACCAGGCTGAGCAACAACGAGCAGGTGCCGAAGACCGATCCACGGATCGTCGCGTACGCGGACGTCGACGAGTGCAACGCCTCCATCGGCGTCGCCCTCGCCCTCGGGCAGCTCCCCGACGACCTGCGTACCGTGCTGGAAACCGTGCAGAACGACATGTTCGACGTCGGAGCGGACCTGGCGACGCCGGTGGAGCCGGACCCGGCGTACCCGCCGCTGCGGGTCACCGAGGAGTACGTCGAGCGCCTCGAAGGCTGGTGCGACGAGTACAACGCGCGCCTGAGCAAGCTCGACTCCTTCATCCTCCCCGGCGGCACCGCGGGCGCGGCACTGCTGCACGTGGCACGGACGACCGCCCGGCGCGCCGAGCGTGCGGCATGGGCGCTCGTCACGGTCGACCCCGACCGGACCAGCACCCTCCCGGCAAAGTATCTCAACCGGCTCTCCGATCTGCTTTTCATCCTGTCAAGAACGGCCAATCCGGGCGGAGACGTGCTATGGGTGCCGGGCGGGAAACGCTGACCGCCGGCGGCCTGCACCACGTGGAGGTCTGGGTACCCGACCTGGCGGCGGCCAGACGTGCCTGGGGCTGGCTTCTCGGCGAGCTGGGCTGGACGCCGTACCAGGACTGGCCGGCCGGCCGGTCCTGGCGGCACGGGCCCACCTACCTGGTGCTGGAGGAGTCGCCGGCGCTCGCCGGCCGCGTCCACGACCGGCTCGCGCCGGGCCTCAACCATTTGGCCTTCCACGCCGGCCCGCCGGCCGCCGTCGACCGTCTGGTCGCCGCCGCCCCCGAGCACGGCTGGGCGTTGCTCTTCCCGGACCGGCATCCGCACGCCGGCGGCCCGGACAGCTACGCCGCCTACCTCACCGACAACCAGGGGTACGAGGTCGAGCTGGTCGCCTCGGTCGGTTAAGGAGGGGCCCCCGCTTAACGCCTCCGGTAGAGGAAGGGGCCCCGCTTAACACGAGGGTGTGCAAGCACCGACAGGCGCTCAGAGAAGTCCTCGCGGGGATCCGGCTGCTCCGCGGGGGCGGTGCCTCACCGCGGGCGCGGGAAGAATGCGCGGGGGCAGGACGGCGACGCTGCGCCAGCCCTCCTCGGTCGGTCACCGGATACAACGCCCCGCCCCCCGCGCCCACCACCCCCGAACCGGACACTTCACCCAACCGGTCGCACACCACCGACCCACCCACACGCCGCAGACGTCCATAACGCTCCACCCACGCCCCACTCGGCCCACGACTGGAGCGCTGTGGACGTCTCCGGCCCCCCGAGACGTCCACAGCGCTCCACTCGCGCCCCCGCTCGGCCGATGATGGGTGTGGCGCCGCAGACGGCGGAGTGGGGTGCTATGGGTGTGTTCGGGGGGGCGACCACACATCACTCGCGTCATCGCCAAGCCGTTTCCACCCGAAGGCGACAGAGCGTGCTGACAACCCGACCGGGCGTCAGGCGGCGGGCCAGTCCTGCGAGGCCATACGCGGCGAGACCGCCCCCGGAGGGGCGGCCTCGAGCCAGGAGAGGAAGCCGGTGACCGTGGATCGCGCCATGGCGATCTCGACCGGGGCGTGGTGACTGGTACAGCGCAGGATCACCCAGTCCGACGGCATCGAGAGGCGCTCCTGCCCCTCCGGCAGCCGGCGTCGCTCCACCGCCAGCCCCTTGCGGGAGAGCACCCGTTTCGGGCGCAGCGCGAAGCTGAACATGCGGTACCACCGGAGCTGGTCACCGACGAAGCGACCGAAGCCGGGCGACCAACCGCGACCGTCGAGCATGGTGGTGACCCGGACGCTCAGCCGGATGATGCCCCCGCTACGGGTGAACAGGGCCCGCCGAATGAAGAGGATCAGGAGCGCGACGACGACTATCGCGACGCCGACTCCGATCCCTTCCACGATCTCCATCGGCGGGTCGGCTCAGCGGGCCGGGGTGGCCGGGGTGGCACTCTCGGCGAGGACTGTCACGCCCTCACCGGTCACCGACAGGAAGCCGCCGGCGACGTCGTACGCGACCTGCTGGCCGCCGGCCTGCTTGATGCGGACCTGGCTGGGCTCCGCGAGCTGGCCGAGCAACGGCGCGTGCCCCGGCAGCACACCGAGCTCACCCTCGGTCGTCCGGGCGACGACCATCTCGGCCTCACCGGTCCAGACCTTCTCCTCGACGGCTACGAGCTCGACGTGAAGCTGCTGTGCCACGCTGTCTCCTTGCTGCGGCGGCGGATTGCCGAAAGTCTAGTCGCGGGCTCACCGCCCGCCCACGGCGGGTGGTGAGAGCCGGACCACGTCGTACCGCACCCGCTCAGGCTAATTGCTCTTCTGCTTGAAGTCGGGGTGCTCCAGCAGGAACGCGTCGAGCTGGTCGGCGCGCAGGGCGGCGAAGAAGTCGTCGGCCGGGTCCAACAGCTGCTCACCCCGGTAGGCGCTGCCGCTTCCGATCGGGGCGCCGGGCAGCTTGATCGTCTCGATCGAGTCGGAGCGGATGTCCTTCAGGGCGAGGCCGAAGTCGACGACGCTGTTGCCCCGGCCGTTGAAGATCAGCGACTGCCCGGCCGCGCGGAGCACCCGGTCCAGCTTGATCGGGTTGGCCACCACGTCGGCGCCGAACGCCTGGCTCACCATCGCCTTGACGAACTGCTGCTGGTGCCGCTGCCGGCCGTAGTCCGCGTCCGGCACGCCGTTCTTCGGGTAGCGCTGCCGGACGTAGTCCAGCGCCTGCCAGCCGTTGAGGTGGGCGTTGCCCTTCTCGTACCGCGCCTGCGGGCCGAGGTAGCCGCCGCCACCGGGCTTGAGCTGGCGGGGCGAGCCGTCCGGCTGGAGGTGTTCGGACTTGACGTCGCGTTCGATGTACATGTCGACGCCGCCCATGGCGTCGACGATCTTCTTGAACCCGCTGAAGTTGATGATCGCGCCGGCGTCGAACCGCTTGATGCCGGTGACCTCCTGGACGGTCTTGGCGAGCAGCTCGAAGCCCTGCGCGGCGCTCGGGTCCTTGCCCGGCACGTTGCTGCCGTGCGACATGGCGGCGTTGATCCGGTCGTTGCCACCGCGGTAGTCGGCCTTCGCGAAGGCCGGGATGTCCACCCGCAGGTCACGCGGGAGGGAGAAGAGATAGCCCCGGTCCATGCCGGCCGGCACGTGCAGGACCATGATCGAGTCGGAGAGCGGCCGGGTCCTCGGATTGCGGGGGTCGATGCCGACAAGCAGGATGTTGAGCGGGCCCTTGATGTCGCTCTTCTTCTCGGTGGCGCCGGCGGCCTGCTCGCCGAAGAGGTCGCCCTTGCCGACCGCTCCCTCGTAGCGCGCCACGAGTGTGTTGTAGCCCACGAGCACCGAGCCGCTGAGCACCATCATGACGATCCCGATGATCGTGCACAGTCGGGCCCATCGCGGCACGCCACGCCACAGGGACCGCCTGCCGCGATCCGCGCCGCCCTTACCCACGAGCATCTCCAATCGTCGCGCCCACGAAGAGAAGACGGGCGCGGGGGTCCGTTTCGTTGCAGAGATCAACGACCGTGATGCGAATTCGTGTCACGAACGGTACCGCGCCCTCCCGCGAACCGCCCGCCCGCGATCCGGACCTCGGGTAGGTGAACGGCCTGGAACAGGCGAAGGCCGCCCAGACGAAATGTCGGGGCGGCCTCCGTGGTGTGAGCGGGCTCTCAGCCCTCCTCACCCATCAGCTCCTCGGCCTTGGCCTTGAGGTCCTCCAGGCCGCCGCACATGAAGAACGCCTGCTCCGGGAAGTGGTCGAACTCCCCCTCGCTGATCCGGCGGAAGGCGTCGATGGTCTCCGAAATCGGGACCGTCGAGCCGGGGACGCCGGTGAACTGCTCGGCCGCGTACGTGTTCTGCGAGAGGAACCGCTCGATCCGGCGGGCGCGGCCGACGGTGAGCTTGTCCTCCTCGGAGAGCTCCTCGATGCCGAGGATCGCGATGATGTCCTGCAGGTCCTTGTAGCGCTGCAGGATCCGCTTCACCTCGGTGGCGACGGCGAAGTGGTCCTCGCCGACGAACTCCGGGGCGAGGATCCGGGACGAGGACGCCAGCGGGTCCACCGCCGGGTAGATGCCCTTGTCGGAGATCGACCGCTCCAGGTTGGTGGTCGCGTCGAGGTGGGCGAACGTGGTGGCCGGCGCCGGGTCGGTGTAGTCGTCGGCGGGCACGTAGATCGCCTGCATCGAGGTGATGGCCTGACCCCGGACGGAGGTGATCCGCTCCTGGAGCTCGCCCATCTCGTCGGCCAGGGTCGGCTGGTAACCCACGGCGCTCGGCATGCGGCCGAGCAGCGTGGAGACCTCGGAACCAGCCTGGGTGAAGCGGAAGATGTTGTCGATGAAGAGCAGCACCTCCTGCTTCTTCACGTCGCGGAAGTATTCCGCCATGGTGAGCGCGGAGAGCGCCACCCGCAGCCGGGTGCCCGGCGGCTCGTCCATCTGGCCGTAGACGAGCGCGGTCTTGTCGATGACGCCGGACTCGGTCATCTCGGCGATGAGGTCGTTGCCCTCGCGGGTGCGCTCACCCACGCCGGCGAAGACCGAGGTGCCACCGAAGTTCCGTGCCACCCGGGTGATCATCTCCTGGATGAGCACCGTCTTGCCCACGCCCGCGCCGCCGAACAGGCCGATCTTGCCGCCCTTGACGTACGGGGCGAGCAGGTCGATGACCTTGATGCCGGTCTCCAGCATCTCGGTCTTCGGCTCCAGGTCCGCGAAGGCCGGGGCCTTGCGGTGGATGCCCCACCGGTCGTCGGCGTTGATGGTCTCGCCCTCGGTGAGGTTGAGGCACTCGCCGATCGCGTTGAACACGTGGCCCTTCACCGCGTCGCCCACCGGCACGCTGATCGGCGCGCCGGTGTCCCGGACGTCGGCGCCACGGACCAGGCCGTCGGTCGGCTGCATCGAGATGGCGCGGACCAGGTTGTCCCCCAGGTGCTGGGCGACCTCCAGGGTCAGCGTCTTCTCACCGCCGGAGAGCGTCACGTCGACGTGCAGGGCGTTGAACAGCTCCGGCATGTTGTCGCGCGGGAACTCGGCGTCGACGACCGGGCCGATGACCCGGACCACGCGACCCGTGGCCGTCTTGGTCTCCACTGCGGATACAGTCATCACACTTCACTTCCCGACGCGGCCAGCGCGTTCGCGCCGCCGACGATCTCACTGATCTCCTGGGTGATCCCGGCCTGACGGGCCGAGTTCATCTCGCGCGTGTACTTCTCGATCATCTCTTCGGCGTTGTCGGTGGCGCTCTTCATCGCCCGCCGACGCGCGGCCGACTCACTCGCCGCCGACTCCAGCAACGCCGCGTAGATCCGCGTGTTGATGTACTTCGGCAGCAGCGCGTCGAGCAGCGACTCCGGCTCCGGCTCGAACTCGTACGCCGGCAGCAGACCCTCGGACCGCGGCCGGTCCTCGACCTCCATCGGCCCGATGATCCGGGTGACCGGGTTCTGCGTCATCAGGGACTTGAACTCGGTGTAGACGATGTGCAGCTCGTCCACCCCGAGGATCCCGTCCGCGCCGGCGTGACCGTCCGTGTCGTCCGCGCCGGCGGTGAACGCCTTGATCAGCGTGTCACCGACCTCGCGGGCGTCGTCGAACGACGGCTGCTCGGAGAAGCCCGTCCAGCTGCCGGCGATCTCCCGGCTGCGGAACCGGTAGTACGCCACGCCCTTGCGGCCGATGACGTAGAGCACCGGCTCCTTGCCGTCGGCCCGCAGCCGGGCGATCAGCGACTCGGCGGTCCGGATCGCGTTCGAGCTGTACCCGCCGGCCAGGCCGCGGTCGGCGGTGACCAGCAGGACGCCCGCCCGCCGCACCCGCTCACGCGAGGTGAGCAGCGGGTGGTCGATCCGCGCGTTCGAGGCCAGCGCCGTCAGCACGCCGGTGATCGCCTCGGCGTACGGCAGCGACGCCGCCACCTTGGCCTGGGCCTTGGCGATGCGGCTCGTCGCGACGAGCTCCATCGCCTTGGTGATCTTCTTCATCCCCTTGGCGGAGCGGATCCGCTGCCGGAGAACGCGTACCTGGGCGGCCATCGGATCAGCTCTCGGCCGGGCGGTCGGTGTTGCCGTCGCGGAAGCGCGTCACCGTCTCGCGGCTCTGCTCGCCCTCAAGCGCCTCGGCCGGGGCCTCGTTGATCCGGACCTCGTCCTCCTTGCCCAGGAAGACCTGCTTGAACTCGGCGATGGCCGAGTCCAGCGAGGACGTGATGTCGTCGCCCCACTTGTTGTCCGCGATCGAGGCCAGCACGCCCTCGTGCTTGTGCCGCAGGTACTGGAGGAACTCCGACTCGAAGCGGCGGACCTCGCCGACCGGGACGTCGTCGAGCTTGCCCTCGGTGCCGGCCCACACGGAGACGACCTGCTCGTTCACCGGGTACGGCGAGTAGTTCGGCTGCTTGAGCAGCTCGACCAGCCGGGCGCCCCGGTTGAGCTGGTTCTGCGAGGCCCGGTCCAGGTCGGAGGCGAAGGCGGCGAACGCCTCCAGCTCACGGAACTGGGCGAGGTTCAGCCGCAGCGAGCCGGCGACCTTCTTCATCGGCTTCACCTGCGCGGCGCCACCGACCCGGGAGACCGAGGTGCCGACGTTGATCGCCGGCCGGACGCCCTGGTTGAACAGGTCGGTCTCGAGGAAGATCTGACCGTCGGTGATCGAGATGACGTTGGTCGGGATGAACGCCGAGATGTCGTTCGCCTTGGTCTCGATGATCGGCAGGCCGGTCATCGAGCCGCCGCCCAGCTCGTCGGAGAGCTTCGCGCAGCGCTCCAGCAGCCGGGAGTGCAGGTAGAAGACGTCACCCGGGTACGCCTCACGGCCCGGCGGGCGGCGCAGCAGCAGCGACACGGCCCGGTACGCCTCGGCCTGCTTGCTCAGGTCGTCGAAGACGATCAGGACGTGCTTGCCGCCGTACATCCAGTGCTGCCCGATGGACGAGCCGGTGTAGGGCGCGAGGTACTTGAAGCCGGCCGGGTCGGAGGCCGGGGAGGCGACGATGGTGGTGTATTCCATCGCGCCGGCCTCCTCAAGCGTCCCCTTGATGGAGGCGATGGTGGAGGCCTTCTGGCCGATCGCGACGTAGATGCAGCGGACCTGCTTCGTCGGGTCGCCGGAGCGCCAGTTGTCCCGCTGGTTGAGGATGGCGTCGAGCGCGACCGTGGTCTTGCCGGTCTTCCGGTCGCCGATGATCAGCTGGCGCTGGCCGCGGCCGATCGGGGTCATCGCGTCGACGGCCTTGATGCCGGTCTGCAGCGGCTCGGAGACCGACTGCCGGGCCATCACGTTCGGGGCCTGGAGCTCCAGCTCGCGGTAGCCCTCGTTGGCGATGTCGCCGATGGCGTCGATCGGCTCGCCGAGCGCGTTCACCACGCGGCCGAGGAACGCGTCCCCGACCGGCACGGAGAGCACCCGGCCGGTGCGCTTGACGCGCTGGCCCTCTTCGATTCCGCCGAAGTCACCGAGGACGACGACACCGATCTCCCGGACGTCGAGGTTCAGGGCCACGCCGAGCGTGCCGTCCTCGAACTCCAGGAGCTCGTTGGTCATGGTCGAGGGCAGACCCTCGACGTGGGCGATGCCGTCGCCGGCATCGGCGACGGTGCCGACCTCCTCACGGGAGACGTCGGCCGTGTAGGAGGAGACGTAGCGCTCCAGGGCGCCGCGGATCTCCTCCGTCGAGATGGTCAGCTCGGCCATCCTCTGCTTCCTTAAAGTTCAGGGGCCCGGGGATACCTAGTACCGACCGGTCCGATGGCGTCGAATCAGGGCTGCTAAGACGCTGGTCAGCGCTTTGCGAGCGCGTTGCGGGTCTCGTTGAGGCGGCGCAGGACGGTGCCGTCGTACAGGTCGGAACCGACCCGTACGCGCACCCCGCCGAGCACGTCGGGGTCGACCGTCTGCTTGACGGACACCTCCCGACCGTACATCTCGGTGAGGCGGGCACCGAGGCGTCGCTCCTCCTCGTCGGTGAGCGGAGCCGCCACGGTCACGTACGCGACCTGGCGGTCCCGCCGGTCGGCGGCCAGCTCGACCAGCCGGGTGAGCGCACCGGTGAAGGAGCGTCCCCCGAAGCCGGCGAGCGCGGCCTCGACGAGGCGGACGGTGACCGGGCGGGCCTTGCCGTCGAGCAACTGGCCGGTGAGGCCGGCCCGCCGTTCGGCCGGGGCCATCGGGTCGGAGAGCGTGTTCGACAGCTCGGCGGAGCCGGAGACGACCTGCCCGAAGCGGAACAGCTCGTCCTCGACCTCGCCCAGCTCACCGGCCGAGTCGGCGCTCGCCAGGAGCGCCTCCACGCCGAGCCGCTCGACGCCGTCGAGCAACTCCGACGGGGCCGACCAGCGGCCGGAGACAAGCGACGCGAGCAGGTCGAGCGCGTCCGCGCCGACCTTGCCGCTCAGGATCCCGGTGAGCAGCGCGGACCGGTCCGCCCCCGAGCGCGCCGGGTCGGAGAGCGCCCGGCGCAGCCGCGGCTCGCGCCGCAGCAGGTCGGCGACGGAGAGGATGTCGTCGGCGGTGGAGGCCACCGCCGACGGCTCCGCGCCGCGGACGTACGCGTCGAGGCGCTCGACCCCGGCGGAGTACGACTCCCGGCTGGCGGCCTGCATCAGCGGGCCCCCGTGCTCTCGAGACCGTTCAGGAACCGGTCGACGGTGCCCTTGCGACGCGCCTCGTCGGCGAGCGACTCACCGACGATCTTGCTGGCCAGGTCCACCGCGATGGTGCCCATCTCGGTGCGCAGCTCGCGCACGATGGTGGCCCGCTCGGCCTGGAGCTGCTCCTTGCCGGCGGCGATGACCCGGTCGGACTCCTCGCGTGCCTTGGCGAGGATGTCCTGGCGGATGCCCTCGGCGTCGGCCCGCGCGTCGTCCCGGATCCGGGCGGCGTCGGTACGCGCCTCGGCGAGCTGGGCCCGATATTGCTCGAGCAGCTGGTTGGCCTCGGCCTGCGCGGCCTCGGCGCGCTTGATGCCGCCCTCGATCGCGTCGACCCGGGCCTGGAACGTCTGCTCCATGCGCGGGAAGACGAACTTCATCAGCACGATGCAGAGCACGATGAAGGCGATCCCGCCGACCACGATCTCCTGCCAGACAGGGATGATCGGGTTGTGGGTCGTCTCACCACCCTCAGCGGCGAGGAAGAACATGGAAGACCTCCCGGTCATCAGGGATTGGGTCAGCCGGCCCAGATGAAGCCGAAGGCGATGCCCAGCAGTGCCAGCGCCTCGATGACGGCGAAGCCGATCCAGACGTAGGGGAGGGTCATCCGGGACGACTCCGGCTGGCGGGCGGTCGACTGGATGTAGGCCGAGAAGACCAGGCCCACGCCGATGCCCGGGCCGATGGCGGCCAGGCCGTAACCGATGGCAGCGGTGCTGCCCGTTACCTCGGCAAGGATGCTCATTACGGTTCCTCCTGGTTATCACACGTGACGGTCACGCGGGACGACAACGGTTGGTGCGAAAGATCGGATCAGTGCTCGTCGGCGAGGGCGCCCTGCACGTAGCTGGCGGTCAGCACCGTGAAGACGTACGCCTGCAGACAGATCACCAGGAACTCGAGGAAGGTCAGCGCGATCGTCATCACCCAGGACAGCACCGACACCGGCGCGAGCCAGACGTTGGCGCTGATCATCGCGAATCCGCCGAGCGTGAAGACCAGCAGGAGCATGTGGCCGGCGAACATGTTGGCGAAGAGACGGACCGCGAGCGAGAAGGGCCGGACCAGGAAGGTCGAGAAGAACTCGATCGGGATCAGCAGCGGCAGGATGTACCACGGCGCCGGCGGGACCAGAGAGTTCTTGAAGTACTTCGCGAAGCCGTGGTGCCGGATGCCGACGTAGTTGAACATCACGTAGCTGATCACGGCGAGGAAGGCCGGGAACGCGATGTGCGAGTTCGGCGAGATCTGGAAGAACGGCACGATCGCGAAGAAGTTCGTCAGCAGGATGAAGCAGAAGAGCGTGGTGAAGTAGGGAGCGAACCGCACCCCCGCGTGCCCGATCATGTCCACCGCGATGTTGTTGCGCACGAAGCCGTAGATCGACTCGGCGAACCACTGCTTCTTGGTGGGGACCAGCTGCGGGTTCCGGTAGCTGACCAGGAAGAAAATGATCAAGATGCCGACGGCGACCCACACCATCGCCGTGATCTTGGTGAACCAGTACGAGTTCTCCGCACCCCAGGGCAGGATGCTGGGCAGGTAGAAGTCCCCCACCTTCGGCGGGAATTCCGCCTGGCCCTGAGCCAGGACGTTCGCCTGTCCGAACACCGCGTCCCTTCCTAAGTAGGCGTGCCCAGCCGGCGGACGACCAGGATGATGCCCCCGGCCATGCCGAGCACGACCCCGATGCCGGTGGCGACGCCGCCGGTATCGAGCCAACGGTCGACCAGCCAGCCGATGAAACCCCAGACGAGCATGCCCCCGATGAGGTATGAGAGCGCGGTCCAACCCTGACCGGCACCGGACGGAACGTCGCCCGGGCCGCCAGTGTTGGGGGGTTTCTGGTCACCGGCCATGACGGGGCGAACGATATCAGTCGAGCAGAAGAGGTTGTGCCTCACCCCCCGCACAACCTGGTTGTGTGGGACACGGGCGGGCGAAGTCGTCTGGAGGCACGGTACTCCTCCCCCGCCACTGAGAGAATGACCGATCGCGGACACGTCGGCGCGTCGCCCGAAAAAGGAGACGCGTCAGCCCGCCGTCCGTCGCGCGTGGACGGTGGCCAGCCACCAGATGTGCGCCCCGGTCCACACCACCACGCCCGCCGCGATGCCCAGGCAGAACGGGATCAGCCCCGGCCAACCGGTCGAGGCGACGAGCACCATCACCCCGCCGAGCGCGGTCATCTTCGCGATGTAGAGGCCCAGCCCGAACGGCAGCACGAGCTGCGGATCCCGGGCGTCGGCCCAGGCCAGCACCACGGTGGTGAGCGTGTAGCTGGCCGCCGTGACGGCCACCCCGGCCGCCGCGCCGAGCGCGCCGTCCGCGCCGCGCCACACCCCGCCGGCCACCGCCGCCACCGCCGCCATGACCGCCACCGCGGCCAGCAGCACGGGCAGATGGCGCAGCCGCCAGCCGCGGTCCGCGGTCGCCTCCGCCGCGCGCGCCGCCGGCTCAGCCACGGGGGTACGCCGGGAACACCGTGATCATTTGCAGCTCCCTCGCGTTCTCCACAGCGAAGGAGTCTACGGAGCCGCACACTGGAGGCCGTGAGATGCCTCGTCACCGGCGCCACCGGCTACATCGGCGGACGCCTCGCGCCCCGGCTGCTGGCCGACGGGCACACCGTGCGCTGCCTGGCCCGCACGGCCGGGCGGCTGCGCGACGTGCCCTGGGCCGCCGACGCCGAGATCGTCGAGGGCGACCTGCGCCGGCCGGAGACGCTGCCGGGAGCGTTCGAGGGCGTGGAGGTCGCCTACTACCTGGTCCACTCGCTGGGGCAGCGCGACTTCGAGGCGGCCGACCGGGCGGCGGCGACCAACTTCGCCGAGGCGGCGCGCGCCGCGGGCGTACGCCGGATCGTCTACCTCGGTGGGCCGGAGCCGGCGGAACGGGAGGGATTGCCCTCGGCGCACCTGCGCTCCCGGGCGGAGGTGGCCCGGATCCTGCTCGACAGCGGCGTGCCGACCGCCGTGCTGCGCGCCGCGGTGATCATCGGGTCCGGCTCGGCCTCGTTCGAGATGCTGCGCCACCTGACCGAGCGGCTGCCGGCGATGGTCACCCCGCGTTGGGTACGCAACCGGATCCAGCCGATCGCGGTCCGCGACGTGCTGCGCTACCTGGCCGGCGCCGCGCACCTGCCGGCCGAGGTGAACCGCGGGTTCGACATCGCCGGCCCGGACGTGCTGACGTTCGCGCAGATGATGCAGCGCTACGCCCGGGTGGCCGGGCTGCGGCCACGGCTCATCCTGCCGGTGCGCCCGCTCACCCCCGGCCTCTCCTCGCACTGGGTCGGCCTGATCACCCCGGTGCCCAACAAGATCGCCCGGCCGCTGGTGGAGAGCCTGGTGCACGAGGCGGTCGCGCACGAACACGACATCGCCCGCTGGGTGCCCGACCCGCCGGACGGGCTGACCGGCTTCGACCAGGCGGTCGGCCTGGCGTTGGCCAAGGTGCGCGACGCCCAGGTGGAGACGCGCTGGTCGAACGCGAGCGGCCCGGACGCGCCGGCCGACCCGCTGCCGTCGGACCCGGACTGGTCCGGCGGCACCGCCTACACCGACCTGCGGGAACAGGCCGTGAGCGCGCCGCCGGCCGCGTTGTGGCGGGTCATCGAGGGCGTCGGTGGCGAGCACGGCTGGTATTCGTTCCCCCTGGCCTGGTCGGTGCGCGGGTGGCTGGACCGGCTGGTCGGCGGCGTCGGGCTGCGCCGCGGCCGACGCGACCCGCACCGGCTCCAGGTCGGCGAGGCGCTCGACTTCTGGCGGGTCGAGGAGATCGTCCCCGGTGAGCTGCTGCGGTTGCGCGCCGAGATGCGGCTGCCCGGCCGGGCCTGGCTGGAGATGCGGGCCGAGCCGACCGACGACGGGCACAGCCGCTACGTCCAGCGCGCCGTCTTCCTTCCGCAGGGCCTGCCCGGCCATCTCTACTGGGCCTCGGTCGCCCCGTTCCACGCCGTCGTCTTCGGCGGCATGGCCCGCAACATCGCCCGCGGCGCCGAGCACCCCACCGGTTAGGCGGGGGCCCCTGTTATCGCCCAGGCGATAGGAGGGGGCCCCGCCAATCACCTCAGTTGTTGGTGCGGGGGCTGGTGCGCTGGAAGGCGACGGACTCGCTCGGCGGGACGAAGTCCCGGACCGGCTGGTCGCGCAGCGCCCAGGCGAGGATGCGGCCCACGGCGGCGATCTGCCGCTTCTGCACGCCGCCGCCGACCGCGTCCCGCGGGTCGTCCGGGTTCGCCGCGATTGTCGCCACGGCGAGCTGCGGGGTGAACGCGACCACGGTCTCCGTGGCGTTCCGCTCCGAGCTGCCGGTCTTGCCGGCCAACGGCCGGCGCAGGCCCGGCGCCAGTTCCTCGGCCGTGCCACCGGCGCACCGCCGGTACATCGACTGGTCGCCCACCGGGCAGCGGCTGGCGTCGGCCGCCGCGCGGGCCACCTCGGTGTCCAGCACCTGCCGGCAGTCGGTGTCGCCGGTGGCCACCCGCCGGCCGCTCGCGTCGGTGATCGAGGTCACCGGGGTGGGCCGGCACCAGATGCCCTCGGCGGCCACCGTGGCGTACGCGTTGGCCAGGTCCAACGGCGTGGTGGCGGAGACCCCGAGGGTGAACGGCCCCCAGCTCGCCGCTCCGTCGCGGGCCATCCGGGCGTCCTGCGGCGCGCGGAACTCGATACCGAGCCGCTCGGCCATCTCGACCACCCGGTCCGCGCCGACCCGCTCGGTCAGCCAGGCGAAGTAGGTGTTCACCGAACGGCCGAACGCGTCCCACATGTCCCGGTCGCCGTCCATCCAGGCCGTGTTCGCGTTCGCCGGGCACCACCGGCCCCCGCAGCTGGCCGGGCCGCCGTCGATCGGGTACTTGGTGACGTAGACCCGGGGCGCGTCGAACTCGGTGTCCAGCGGCAGCCCGGCCTCCAGCGCGGCCAGCAGGGCGAACAGCTTGAACGTGGAGCCGGCCTGGTAGCCGACGATGTCACCGCCCCCGGCCACGAGTTGGTTCACCGTGTTCGGGTAGTTCTGCTGCCCGGCCGGGTTCGCGGCGGTGCCGAAGCCGCGGTTCACCGCCATGGCCAGCACCCGGCCGGTGCCCGGCTGCACCACCGCCGTCGGGGCGGCCCGCTGGGTCGTCTCCGGATAGATCTCCCGCACCTGCTCGCTCGCCTTGGCCTGCACGTCCGGGTCGAGCGAGGAGACGATCGACCAGCCGCCCCGGCGCAGCGTGCGCTGTCGCTCGTCCGCGGTCTGCCCGAACGCCGGCTGGGCGTTCCACCACTTGGTGAACCAGTCGCAGAAGAAGCCCCAGTCGTTGTGGCCGGCAGGCACCGCGGCGCAGTCGTTCGGGGTGGCGCTCGCGTTCAGAGCCAGCGGTGAGCCCTTGGCCGCCGCCGCGTCCGCGGCGCTCACCCGGCCGGTCTCCGCCATCCGGTCCAGCACGTACGCCCGGCGGTCCAGCGCCGCGTCGGCGTCGCCGTTGATCGGGTCGTCGTGGTCCGGCGCCCGCACCAGGCCGGCGAGCAGGGCGGCCTGAGCCAGCGTCAGCCGGTCCGGGGTGGTGGAGAAGTAACGCTTGCTGGCGGCGGCGATGCCGTACGCGCCGGCGCCGAAGTACGCGATGTTCAGGTAGCGCCCGAGGATCTCGTCCTTGCCGACCTGCCGTTCCAGCGTCAGCGCGTACCGCATCTCGCGGATCTTGCGGCCGGCGGTGATCTCGGTGGCCGCGGCCCGCTCCCGCTCGGTCAGCCGGGGATCACCGGCGAGCGCGTTGCGCACGTACTGCATGGTCAGCGTGGAGGCGCCCTGCCGGGTGCCCTCCTTGCGGTTGGCCGTCAACGCCCGCACCACGCCCCGCACGTCGACGCCGTGGTGCTCGTAGAAGCGCACGTCCTCGGCGGCCACGATGGCGTCCCGCATCACCGGCGCCACCTCGCCGACCGGCACGTCCACCCGGTCCTCGACGTAGAACGAGGTGATGAGCGTGTGGCCGTCGTTGGCGTAGAGGTTGGAGCGCTGCGCCGGCTGCGGCGCCCGCAGCGCCTCCGGCAACTCGGTGTACGGCATCAGGTTCTGCACGCCCAGCCCGAAGACCAGCGCGGCCGGCAGCGCGGCGGCGGCCAGGGCCAGTCCGGCGAGCACGCCGGCGAGCAGGACGGTGAACAGCTTGTCGAGATGGGCCCGGTTCATCAGCTCTCCCCGCAGGAGCCGGCCGTACGGACCCGTTCAGAATGGCCGGATTCGCCGTTTTCGCCGCCGTGTTCGGCGAAAGGCGCAGGAAGTTCGCGAGAAAGGATGAATTCTCGGGCCGTCAGGGCAGCAGCGCGGCGGCCAGCGGCTGGACCGTCTCCTCGATCTCGTCGGCCACCCGGCTGAAACACTGATCGCCCCGGCCCCACGGATCGTCGAGATCATCGGTGGGCAGGGCGGCGCCCTCCCGGGCCGCGTCGGCCGCCGCCACGAGCGCGACGCCCCGGGCGTGCACAGCGTCCGGCGTGGGCGCCGCCGACGGCAGCGCGGACCGGTCCAGCGCACCCAGCAGCCGGCCGAACTCACCGAGCACGAACGTGCGTCCGGCCGCGTCCGGCCGCAGCGCCACCACGTACTCCTGCTGGTCGGCCGTCGCGGTGAGGACCAGATCGGCGCCGTCGATCAGGTCCGAGCGCAACCGGCGCGCGGCGAACCCGGCGACGTCACCGCCCCGCGCGATCACCTGCCGCGCGGCCGGCGGGTTCATCTCCTCACCGGCGTGCCACCCGCCGGTGCCGGCGCTGTGGCTGTGCACGAGCGCGTCCGAGTCGGCCGGATCGACGTCGAGCCGGGCCAGCCGCTCCCGGACGGCGAGCAGCAGCAGCCGCTCGGCCATCGGCGACCGGCAGATGTTGCCCATGCAGACGTGCAGAACGGTGAACGGCGGCACTCAGGCCCCCCGCTCGTCGAGAATGTCCGGCACCACGTCACGCAGCTTCGCCAGCGTGACCGCGCCCTGGCGCAGCACCCGCGGCACCTCGCCGGTCAGGTCGACGATGGTGCTTGGCACCGGGTCGACCGCCGGCCCCGCCTCCAGATAGGCCCGCACGCCGTAGCCGAGCTGGTCCCGGGCCTCCTCGGCGGTGAGCGCGGCGGGCTGGCCGACCTTGTTGGCCGAGGCCACCGCCATCGGCCCGGTCTCCCGCAGCACCTCGAGCGCGACCGGGTGCAGCGGCATCCGCACCGCCACCGTGCCGCTGGTGTCGCCCAGGTCCCACGCCAGGCTCGGCGAATGCTCCACCACGATGGTCAACGCGCCCGGCCAGAACGCCTCGACCAGGTCACGTGCCGCGCCCGGCAGCGAGAAGACCAGGCCGTCGAGGGTGTGCCGGGAGCCGATCAGCACCGGGGGCGCCTGCCGTGTGCCACCCTTGGTGTCCGCCAGGGCCTTCACCGCGTACGGCGTGAAGGCGTCCGCCCCGACGCCGTAGACCGTGTCGGTCGGCAGGACGACGAGTTCGCCGTTCTTGACGGCCTCGATGGCAGCGGCGATGCCGCGGTCCCGGTCGGCGGGCGACCGACAGTCGTAGAGCATCACGAGGAGTCAGTCTGCCACGCCGCGCCCCCGTCGGCGTGGGTGCCGTCCGCCCGCCGGGACGCGGTCGCCCACCGGGGCCGCCCGGCGAGGTCCCGGTGCTCCGCCACGCTCTCGTACCGGCCGTCTCGGTCCAGCAGGGCCGGCACCGCCGCCGCGTGCGTGTCGTCGTGCTCCACGCCGATCAGCCCACCCGGGCGCAGCAGCGCCGCCGCCCGGGCCACCACCGGCCGGATCACGTCCAGACCGTCCGCGCCGCCGAACACCGCCTCGTCCGGGTCGTGCCCGGCCACCTCCGGCGGCACCGCCACCGACCGCGGCACGTACGGCGGGTTGCAGAGCAGCACGTCGACCCGGCCGGCCAGGTCGGCCAGCAGCTCCGGGCCGGTGACGTCGGCGGCCACCACCTCGACCGGCCGGTCCCCCGCGGCCACCCGCCCGGCGGCGTTGCGCCGCAGCCAGGCCAGCGCGGCCGGGGACCGTTCCACGGCCACCACCCGCGCCGACGGCACCTCCTGCGCGACCGCGAGCGCGATCGCACCGGAGCCGCTGCACAAATCGACCACGAGCGGCGCGGCGAGCCGCCGGGCCGCGTCGATCCCCCAGCCGGCCAGCAGCTCGGTCTCCGGCCGCGGCACGAACACCCCCGGGCCGACCGCCAGCTCCAGGTGCCGGAAGCCGGCCACGCCGGTGAGGTGCTGCAACGGCTCCCGGGCCGCCCGCCGGTCGACCAGCGCGTCCAGGCGGTCGCGCTGGGTCGCGGTGAACCCGTCGGCCAGCGCCAGCCGCCCGCGCGGCACCTCCAACACGTACGCGGCCAACTGCTCGGCCTCCGCCCGGGGCGCCTCGACACCGGCCGCGGCAAGCGCCCGGGCCACCCGGGCGACGACCAGCGAGACCCGTTCGCGTTCTGTCCCTTCGGACGGGTGTTGCGGGAGTGTGCTCACGCAATAATCATGAGGCGTCGCGGTTCGCCACACGAACGGGTGCGTCCGGGCGCACACGGCAGGGAGGTCGCGAGTGGGCTGGCTCGACCAGGTCGAGGACCAGGTTGACGCCCTCCGAAGCGCGCGGGCGTTGCAGGAGGTCAGCCGTTCCGCTGAGGCATGCGTCCTGCTCGACCGCGTGATCCGCACCACCGACGACCCGTACGCCCGCGCCGACGCCCTCGTGCAGCGCCTGTCCGCGCTGCTCAATCTCGGGCGGACCGCCGAGTTCACCCGGGCCGTCGAGGACGCCTCCGCCGCCGTACGTGACCTGGCCGAGCCCTACCTGCACGGGCACCTCAACGCGCTGGCCGCGCTCGCCGCCCACCACCAGGGCGCGCTCGACAGGTGTGTCACGCACCTGGTCCGGGCCGCCCGCGCGCTGAGCGCCGACGACACCCCCGACCGGGACACCGCCTGGGGCTGGCACGACCTGGCGATGGCCTACTCCTACCTCAGCTTCCACGGCCACGCGCTCGGCGCGATCGAACGGGCCCGCGAGGTCGGGCTCAGCGCGGGCATCCCGGAGGAGACATTCGCCGCGCCGGGCATCCGGCTGCGCAACGCGGTGGCCCTGGACCACAACGGCGACAGCGACGGCTGCCTGCGGGTGCTGCGCGACGTGGCCGGCGACCTGGCCCGGTTCCTGCGCGGCGGGCGGGCCGGCAACCTGCGGCCCAGCAGCCTGGCCGCCTACGGGTACGCCGCCGCCCGGCGGGCCGCGCTCGGCGACCGGGTGGAGTCCGCCGGCGACGCCGACCCGAACCGGCTGCTCGGCCACGGCGGGGACAGCGCCCGCGCCCGCGACCTGCGCCAGCTCGGCCACGTCTGCCTGGCGGTCGCCGCCGGGCGGCCGATCGAGGCGGTCACCCGGCTGGACGCGATCCGGGTCTCCGACGAGACGCTCGGCGCCGCCGAGTCACCCCGGCTGCGCAGCATCGCGTTGGCCCGGGCCGGCGACCACGCCGGCGCGCACCGCGCGGACCGGCACGCGTTCCGGCTGGCTGCGCGGCGCAGCGACCGCCTGCGGGACGTCTACATCGACGGCATCGCCGCCCGGATCGACCACGAGGAGATGCGCCGCGAGGCCGCCCGCTACGAGGGCGAGGCACTTACCGACCCGCTCACCGGGCTGCCGAACCGGCGCCGGCTGGAACGCTACCTCGGCGCGGTGGTGTCCCGGGGCGAGCGGGTGGTGATCGGCGTCTGCGACCTCGACGGGTTCAAGGCGGTGAACACCCGGCACGGCCACCACTCGGGCGACCTGGTGCTGCAACGGGTGGCCGGCGTGATCAACCGGGTGATGCGACGGGGTGACTTCGTGTCGCGCTACGGCGGCGACGAGTTCGTCGTGGTGCTGCCGGACACCGGCATGTCGGAGGCGGTCGAGGTGGCCCGGCGGATCGAGGCGGCCGTCCGCACCGAGGACTGGGACACCCTGGTCCCGGGCACCCCGGTCGGGGTGACCATCGGCTTCGCCGAGGTCGACGGCAGCACCACGATCAGCGTCCGGGAGGCGCTCGGCGCCGCGTTCGAGCTGGCCGACCGGGAGATGCTCCGCGCCAAGGACCGCCTCCGCGCCAGCTGAGGGTGTAAGGCGGGGCCCCCGCTTAACGTTTCCGGTATAGGCGGGGCCCCCGCTTAACACCCCGCAGCGCTCAGCGGCGGGCCAGCTCGGTCTCGCCGGCCAGCCGGGCCGCCCGGTCCGCCTCGGCCAGGGCGTCGAGCACCCCGTCCAGCTCACCGGCGAGCGCCAGGTCGAGGTTGTACGCGGTGTAGCCGATCCGGTGGTCCGTGATCCGGTTCTGCGGGAAGTTGTAGGTGCGGATCCGTTCCGACCGGTCCACCGTGCGGACCTGGGCCTTGCGCGCGTCCGAGGCGGCGGCGTCGGCCTGCTCCTGGGCCGCGGCGAGCAACCGGGCGCGCAGGATCCGCATCGCCTGCTCGCGATTCTGGAGCTGAGACTTCTCGTTCTGACAGGACACCACGATGCCGGTCGGCACATGCGTGATACGGACCGCCGAGTCGGTGGTGTTCACCGACTGGCCGCCGGGGCCGGACGAGCGGAACACGTCGATCCGCAGCTCGTTCGGGTCGATCGTGACGTCCACGTCCTCCGCCTCGGGCAGCACCAGCACGCCGGCCGCGCTGGTGTGGATCCGGCCCTGCGACTCGGTGACCGGGACGCGCTGCACCCGGTGTACGCCGCCCTCCCACTTGAGCCGCGACCAGACGCCGTTGCCGCCGTCGGGCACGCCCTTCGTCTTGATCGCCAGCGAGACGTCCTTCACGCCGCCGAGGTCGGAGTCCTGGGCGTCGATCACCTCGGTGACCCAGCCCCGCCGCTCGGCGTACCTGGTGTACATCCGCAGCAGGTCGCCGGCGAACAACGCCGACTCCTCGCCGCCCTCGCCGGCCTTGATCTCGACGATCACATCCTTGGCGTCGTGCGGGTCGCGCGGGATCAGCAGCTCGGCGAGGCGCTCCTCCAACGCCGGCAGCGAGGCCGCGATGGTGTCCGCCTCGCCGGCGAACGCCGCGTCCTCGGCGGCGAGTTCGCGGGCGGCGACCAGGTCGGCCCGGGCCTGCGCCAACTCGCCGGCCGCCTTGTGCAGCGGGACCAGTTCGGCGTACCGCCGGCCGACCCGCCGGGCGGTGCCCTGGTCGGAGTGCAGGGCCGGGTCGGCGAGCCGCTTCTCCAGCTCGGCGTACTCGTCGAGGAGGGCGGCCAGGCGCTCACTGCTCATGCTGCGGATGCTCCTTCGGACGAACGACGACACCGGCGACATTCGGCGACACCGGCGACAGCCAGCGACACCGGCGGAAAACGGACGAACGCCCGTGCCCGGCCGGAGCCGGACACGGGCGTCGTCGGTGGAGCTACTTGGCCTTCTTGGCCTGAACCTTGGCGTACTTCTGCTGGAACTTCGCGACCCGACCGGCGGTGTCCAGCACGCGCTGCTTACCGGTGTAGAACGGGTGGCAGGCGCTGCAGGTCTCGACGCTGATGGCGCCGCCCTTGGCGGTGCTGCGGGTCGTGAACGTGTTGCCGCAGGAGCAACGGACCTCGGTGGTCGCGTACTCCGGGTGGATGTTGGGCTTCATGTCGCCTCGGTCCTTTCGTGGGTGGTCGCCGGGTCGCCGTCGGTGTTCCCGTCGTCGCGACGGGCTCGGGCGTGAACCGGAACCGGTGGCCGATTGACCAGTGTGCCATGGGCGTCGGCCGGCCGGCACAGCAGGTCCGCCCGCCACAACGCCCGCCCGTACTCCCGCATTCCCACCCCGTCCCCGCCCACTCCCCCACCCGCTGGCCGGTATGTGACGAGGGGCACGGCCGTCGGCCGTGCCCCTCGTCAGCGAACCTGTCAGCTCACTCGCCCGGCGTGGACTTCGCGATCTGCATCAGGAACTCGATGTTGGTACGCGACTGCTTGAGCCGGTCCAGCAGGAGGTCGAGCGCCGCCTGCGAGTCCAGCGAGTGCAGCACCTTGCGGAGCTTGTGGATGATCACCAGCTCCTCCGGCGCCAGGAGGACCTCCTCCTTGCGGGTGCCGGTGGGGTTGATGTCGATCGCCGGGAAGACGCGCTTGTCCGCGATCTTCCGGTCCAACTTCAGCTCCGCGTTGCCGGTGCCCTTGAACTCCTCGAAGATGACCGTGTCCGCCATCGAACCGGTCTCCACGAGCGCGGTGGCGATGATGGTCAGCGAGCCACCGTTCTCGATGTTGCGGGCCGCGCCGAGGAAGCGCTTCGGCGGGTAGAGCGCGGTGGAGTCGATACCACCCGACATGATCCGGCCGCTGGCCGGTGCCGCCAGGTTGTACGACCGCCCGAGCCGCGTCACCGAGTCGAGCAGGACGACCACGTCGTGCCCCAGCTCGACCAGCCGCTTCGCCCGCTCGATGGCCAGCTCGGCCACCGTGGTGTGGTCCTGCGGCGGACGGTCGAACGTGGCCGCGATGACCTCGCCCTTGATCGACCGCTGCATGTCGGTGACCTCTTCGGGCCGCTCGTCCACCAGCACCACCATCAGGTGGCACTCCGGGTTGTTGCGGGTGATCGCGTTCGCGATCGCCTGCAACACCATCGTCTTACCCGC
This sequence comes from Micromonospora sp. WMMD1128, assembly GCF_027497235.1. NCBI lineage: Bacteria > Bacillati > Actinomycetota > Actinomycetes > Micromonosporales > Micromonosporaceae > Micromonospora > Micromonospora sp. WMMD1128. The sequence continues at coordinate 856,894 of NZ_CP114902.1, read as the reverse complement.
CTTCGGCGGCGACTGGATGAGCGCCCGCTGCCCCTTGCCGATCGGCATCACCAGGTCGATGACCCGGGTGGTCAGGATGTGCGGCTCGGTCTCCAGGCGCAGTCGCTCCTGCGGATAGAGCGGGGTGAGCTTGTAGAACTCCGGCCGGCGCTTCGCCTCGTCCGGCTCCATGCCGTTGATGGTGTCCAGCCGGACCAGCGGGTTGTACTTGTCCCGCCGCTGCTCGCCGTCGCGGGCCGCCCGCACCGCGCCGGTGATGGCGTCACCGCGGCGCAGGCCGTACTTCTTGATCTGGGACATCGAGACGTACACGTCGTTCGGGCCGGCCAGGTAGCCGGTGGTCCGGACGAAGGCATAGTTGTCGAGCACGTCGATGATGCCGGCGACCGGGACGAGCACGTCGTCCTCACTCACCTGCGGCTCGCGGCCACCGCCACCGCCGTCGCCGTCGCCCCGCTCGCCCCGGCCACGCCGACGGTCCCGGAACCGGCTGCGCCGCCCCCGCCGGCCGCCGCCCTCGTCATCGTCATCGTCACGGTTGTCACGCTCGGCGCGCGGACCCCGGTCGTTGCGGTCGCCCCGGTCGTTACGGTCCCCGCGATCGTTGCGGTCACCCCGGTCGTTGCGGTCACCGCGGTCGTTCCGGTCGTTGCGGTCGCCCCGCTCGGCGCGCTCGCCCCGGTCGTTACGCTCGCCCCGCTCGGCACGGTCACCCCGGTCGTTGCGGTCACCCCGGTCGTTGCGGTCACCCCGGTCGTTGCGGTCACCCCGGTCGTTGCGGTCACCCCGGTCGTTGCGGTCACCGCGGTCGCCCCGCTCGGCGCGCTCGCTCCGGTCGTTGCGGTCGCCGCCGCGCTCGGCACGCTCGCGGCCCCGGCCGTCGTTGCGCTCGCCGCGCTCAGCACGGTCGCCGCCGCCTTCGGCACGCTCGCCGCCGCGCTCAGCACGGTCACCGCCGCGCTCAGCACGCTCGCCGCCGCGCTCGACCCGGTCACGCTCGACCCGGTCGCCGGTCTCGACGGGAGCCTCCTCGGCCCGCGTCTCGGCCGGCCGCGGCGCCTCGGCGGTCACGGCGGTGGCCCGGCTCCGGCGGCCCCGGGTACGACCCTCGGTCGCCTCAGCGACCGGCGCCTGTTCGGCGGGACGACGCTCGCCCTCGGCCCGCTCCTGGTGGACCTCGGCGTGCACCTCCTCGCGGGCGGGGGCGGTCGCGGCCGCGACCTCGGCCCGTGGTCGAGGGGTTCCGGCGGCGGCGCCGCCCTGCCGCTCGGTGATCGCACTGATCAGCTCGCCCTTGCGCATGCGAGCCGTACCGGAGATGCCGAGCGACGCGGCCAGGCTCTGGAGCTCCGGCAGCAGCATCGCCGACAGGCCGGTGCCGCTACGCCGACGGCGCGTGGGAGCGGCGGTGGTGGCATCGCCAGCGACGTTGGAAACATCCGACGTCACGTCGGTGGTGTCGCTCAATGGATTCCTTCCCTCGATAGGCCGGGGCTGCCCGGAGTCGTGGAACCAGGTGGCCGGGCGGCCTCGGTGCACCCGCCTCGCATGGACGCGTCGCGGGAGTCTGTAACACAGCAGCCGGTCGGTTTCCCGACTCACCACCATCGGTGAGCAGGTCTCGCCGCCTGCGGCGACCTGTGGAAACTGCGGTGCGGCGTGGGCCTTGGGCAGGGGTGACGGGCTGACCGCCGAGAGCTTCGGGGGTGCGCCGAACCGCAGGAAGATCGCATGCTTCGCGGCTGTGCTCGGTCTAGAGCGTAATCAACTCTTCCGACCTGCGGCAACAGGGTCCCGCTCGGCGTGTCAAAGTGTACCCCGGAAAACCCGGGCTCCGCTGACATCTGTCGGCAACTCCCAACGGCGCCAATCTGTTCCCGCCTCGAACCCGGCCGGCACGTCGGAGAGCGCCAACACGGTCGGACCGGCCCCACTGACCACCGCCGCCACACCGGCCCCACGCAGCTCAGCGACCAGTCGGGCGGTGTCGGGCATGCCCGGCGCCCGCTGCTCCTGGTGCAGACGGTCGACGGTGGCCGGCAGCAACAGCGCCGGATCGGTGGTCAGCGCGTGCACAAGCAACGCGGCCCGGCCCGCGTTGGACGCCGCGTCGGCGTGCGGCACGGTGGCCGGCAGGGCGGCCCGGGCCACCGAGGTCAGCCCCCGCTCCGCCGGCACGAAGACGGTGGGGCGGACGGCAGGCGCCACCGGCAACGACACCGCGCGGGCCCCGGTCGGCTCCGTCCAGGCGATCGTGAAGCCGCCGAGCAGGCACGGCGCCACATTGTCCGGATGACCCTCCAACTCCGCCGCCAGCCGCAGCACGGCCTCGTCGTCCAGCCGCCGCCCGCCGTCGACCACGAGCGCGCGGGCCGCCAGCACCCCGGCCACGATCGCCGCCGAGGACGAACCGAGACCTCGGGCCTGCGGGATCCGGTTGACGCACTCCAGGGCCAGGCCGGCGGGCTGCGCGCCGAGCACGTCGAACGTGGCCCGCATGGCGGTCACGACCAGGTGCCGGTCGTCCGCCGGCAGCTCACCGGCGCCCTCGCCGGTGACCACCACCCGTACGCCGTCATCGGTCACCTCGGCCGTCACGTCGTCGTGACGGCCGAGAGCCAGCCCGAGCGCGTCGAAGCCGGGGCCGAGATTGGCGCTCGTCGCGGGCACCCGGACCCGGACCGGGCCGGGGGCGAAAGTCGTCGGCACCGGCTCATGCTAGGGCCTGACCCCGACAACACCCGCCGGACCGCCCGCAGCGTGGGACCGGCCGGTCAGCCGGCCCGGTCCAGGGCCGGGTCGGTGAGCGAGAGGCGTCGGGTGGCGAACCGCCAACCGACCGCGTAGACGACCGTGACGAGCCCGCAGCCGGCCAGCACGGTGCGCTCGTCCACCCGGTCCACCACGAGCGCCACCACAAGTTGGCTGACCGCGATGGCGAGCGTCGCCAGCATCATGTCGGTCGCGAAGACCCGCCCGCGCAGCCGGTCCGGAACCTCACCCTGAAGGGCGTAGTTGGACAGCACCCAGTTGCTGCCGCCACCCAGGTGGGCCAGGAAAACCAGGACCAGCACCAGCGGAAACCAGGACACCACCGAGGCGCCGAGGTAGGCCAGGCCGTACATCGACATGGACAGCGCCAGGCCGGTGAGCAGCCAGGCCCGGTTGCTGAGCACCCGGCGCATCAGGATCGGGCCGACGAGCGCCCCGGCCCCCCGCGCGGCGAACAGCAGGCCGGCCCCGGCCGGGCCGACCCCGTACACGGCGGCGAGCAGCGGGAACACGGTAAGCACACCGTTGCCCAGACCGACCGCCGACTTCACCGTCACCAGCGCGAGCACACGCGGCCGGTGGGCGATGTAGCCGAGCGCCTCCCGGATCGCCGCCGCGGCACGCGGCGCCGTCGCCGCCGGGTCCCTGGGCGCCTGGAGGGGACGGCGGATCAGCGCGGCCAGCACCGCCGCCCCGACCAGGCCCACGGCGGCCACCCAGAAGCTGGCGTACGGGCCGGCCGCGGCGCTCAGGATGCCGCCGAGCGAGGCGCCGACCACGGTCATCGTGCCCCAGGCCGAGCCGGCGACCGCGTTGGCCGACGCCAGGTCGGCCGGATCGACCACATTGGGCAGGGCGGCCTGGGCGGCCGGCGAGTAGAACGCCTTCGCCACCGCCACGATCGCGATCGACACCAGCGCCAGCCACGCCGTACCGGCGCTCCGGACGCCGAGCAGCAGCAGGATGCCGGCGAGCGCGGCCACATTGGCCGCCATCATGACCCGGCGGCGGTCGAACCGGTCGGCCACGGTGCCGGCGTACGGAAGAAGCAGCGCGGTGGTGCCGGTGTCCACGGCCAGCACCAGCGCTCCCCAGACCCCGCTGCCGGTCAGGGCCGGCAGGAGCACCAGCAGCGGCACCATGACGAACCAGTCGGCGCCGAAGACCACCAGCTCGGCGAGGAACAGGTGCCGGAAGTCACGGTTGCGGACGAGGACCGAGAGGGTGGGTGGCACGCCGGCACCCTACCGGGCCGCCCCCGGGGCCGGTGCTCGGCGCAGCAGGTCGGAGACCGTGACGAAGGTGTAGCCCTGGGCGCGCAGCCCGGCGATCATGTCGGGCAGGCCGCGGAGCGCGACCAGCCGCCGCTCGTCGCCGACGTCGTGGCCGAGCAGGATGGTGCCGGGCCGGACGTCGCCGACGATCCGCCGGGCGTGTCCGGCCGGGTCGTGCGGGAACTCGCCCTCGACCATCTGCAGCGTCCAGAGCACCACCCGGTAGTCCAGTTGGGCCGCCGTGTACAGCACCGCCCCGCCCAGGTGCCCCCAGGGCGGGCGGAGCAGCCGGGGCGCCGCCCCGGTGGCCGCGGTGATCGCGTCGTGGCTGCGACTCAGGTCGTCGTGCACGGCGGCGGCGTCCATCCGGGCGAGGTCGTGGTGCGCCCAGCTGTGGTTGCCCACCTCGTGCCCGCCCATCCGGCCCCGCACCAGCGCGGCGTGCCGGCGGGCCCGCTCGCCGACCAGGAAGAAGGTGGCCGGCACCCGGTGCTCGGCCAAGGTGTCCAACACCATCGGCGTCCACTGTGGCCGGGGCCCGTCGTCGAACGTCAACGCCACCAGCGGCGTGCTGGTCCGGACGCCCCAGACCACCTGCACGCCGCCGGCACCGACGTTCTGGCGACGACTGCCGAGGGTGGCGCTGGCCGGGCCGCCGGCCAACGGGAGCCGACGGTCGGCCACCCAGGTGCTCTCCAGCGTGGCGGCCGAGCCCAGGGCGGCACCGCCGAGCAGCAGCGCGGACCGGCGCAGCAGCGTCCGCCGACCCCATCGGCCCGCGCCGTCCACCATCGCGCCCCCGCACCCCGAGTAGGCACCAGCTCACCGAGCGTACCGTCCGGGTGCGGCTCGGCGTGGCCCCGAGCGGGGGGAGGTTGTTAAGCGGGGGCCCCGCCTATACCGGAAGCGTTAAGCGGGGCCCCCTCCTTTCACTCGGTCGGGGGGAGGGGGGACCGGCGGCTCTTGGGGAGGCGGAGCACCTCGAACTGGTCCGTACCGTCGATCAACGCCCCGGACGGGCGGGCCGGCGGCGCGGCCGGGCCGTCTCCGCCACCGACGGTCACCGGTTCCGGCGCCGGGGCCTCGACCGGGGCCTCGGGCTCGGCCGGCTCGACCGGGGCCACGCCGCCGCGACGGCGGTCCCGCAGCGACCCCTTCGTGTGCTCCACCATCGTGTAGAGCGTCGGCACCAGCACCAGCGTCAACAGCGTCGAGCTGAGCAGGCCGCCGATCACCACGACGGCCAGCGGCTTGGAGATGAAGCCGCCCTCGCCGGTCAGCCCGAACGCCATCGGCAGCAGCGCGAACACGGTCGCCACCGCGGTCATCAGGATCGGCCGCAGCCGACGTCGACCGCCCTCGACCACGGCCTCGGTCACGCTCATGCCTCGCGCCCGGTACTGGTTGATCAGGTCGAGCAGCACGATCGCGTTCGTCACCACGATGCCGACGAGCATGAGCACACCGATCAGCGCCGGCACGCCCAGCGGCGTCCCGGTGGCCAGCAGCAGCGCGATCGCCCCGGTCGCCGCGAACGGCACCGAGATCAGCAGGATCAGCGCCTGCGTCAGGCTGCGGAACGTGGCCACCATGATCAGGAAGACGATCGCGATGGCGGCCAGCACGGCCAGGCCGAGGTCGGCGAACGCGTCCGCCTGGTCGGCGCTCACCCCACCGATCACGTACGTGGCGCCCGGCACGTCCAGCGCGTCCAGCTTCTTCTGCAACTCCTGCGTGGTGGCCCCGAGGTTCGAGCCGGTGGCCGTGCCGGTCACCGAGACGCTGCGCTCACCGTCGATCCGGGTCACCTGCTGCGGTCCGTCGACCTGGTTGACGTCCGCGATCGCGTCCAGCGGCACCGCGCCCACCCGCAGCGCCCGCAGCTCGTCCACGCTCACCGGCGGCCGGGCCCCGCTGCTCAACACCACGTTCTGCGCCGTGCCGTCGAGCGTCACCTGGCCGAGCGGCGCCCCCCGGTAGGTCTGCGCGACGAGCTGCCCCACGGCCGCCTCGGTCAGACCCGCGCGGGCCGCGGCCACCCGGTCCACCGTCACCTCGACCCGGGGCACCCGGGTGGCCAGGCCGGTGGTGACGTCCTCGACGCCGGCGGTGCCGGCCATCGCGGCCCGCACCTGCTCCGCCGCCCGGGCCAGCGTCTCCTGGTCGGCGGCCTGCACCACCACCTCGACCTGGTTGGCGGAGGCGTTCTGCCCGCCGCCGAAGGTCAGCTCGCCGACGTCCGGGCCGAGCCCGTCGAACTCCTTGCGCAGCACCTCACGCACGGCCGCGGCGTCGGTGTCGTCGGAGAGCGCCAGCGACCAGGACGCCTGGTCGCTGCCGCCGCCGGCGAACGGGTTGTCCCCACCACCGGCGCTGACCTGGTAGGTCTCCACCCCGGGCGTACGCCGCAGCACCTCCTCGACGCGGGCGGCGGCCCGGTCGGTGCCGGCGAGCCCGGTGCCGGCCGGCATCTCCTGCCGGATCGCGAGCGTGTCCTGGCCGGAGTCGTCCAGGAAGTTGGTCTCCAGCTTCTGGGCCAGGCCGAACGTGCCCAGCAGCACCAGCAGGCCGAGCGCCACGGTGGCCCACCGGCTTTTCCGGGAGCGGGTGGCGAAGCCGATCACCGGCAGGTACGCCCGCTGGAGCGGGCTGCGCAGCTCCTTCTCCTCGGCGGCCCGGTGGGCGGCCTCGTCGCCCGCGCCGCGACCCGGCCGCAGGAACCAGTAGGCGAGCACCGGGATCACCGTCAGCGACACCAGCAGCGAGGCGAGCAGGGCCACCGTCACGGTGATCGCGAACGGCGCGAAGAGCTGCCCGACGAACCCGCCCACCAGAGCGATCGGCGCGAACACGGCGACCGTGGTGAGCGTGGACGCGGTCACCGCACCGGCCACCTCACGGACTGCGGTGAGGATCGCCTCCCGTTTCGGCTCGCCGTACTCCAGGTGCCGCTTGATGTTCTCCAGCACCACGATGGAGTCGTCGACCACCCGGCCGACCGCGATGGTCAACGCGCCCAACGTGAGCAGGTTCAGCGAGTAGTCGCCGGCCCAGAGCACGATCAGCGCGACCAGCACCGACAGCGGGATCGAGACGGCGGTGACCACGGTGGACCGGATCGAGAGCAGGAAGACCAGGATCACCACCACGGCCATCAGCAGCCCGAGCAGGCCCTCGGTGGTGAGACTCTCGATGGACCGCTCGACGAACGGGGCCTGGTCGAAGACCACGGTCAGCTCCGCGCCGGAGGCGGCCTTCAGCTCGTCCAGGCGGTCGCGGATGTCGTGCGAGATGCCGACCGCGTTGCCGTCCGGGCTCGCGGTGACCGCGATACCGAGGCTCGGCTTGCCGTTGGTGCGGGTGAACGACGTCGCCGGGGCGAGCTGCTGCTCCACCCGGGCCACGTCGCCGAGGCGTACCGGGGTCGCCGGCGCGGTGGTGAGCACGATGCCGCGCAGGTCGTCCAGGGTGCGGATCGGCGTGCCGACCTGCACCGGCAGCGAGCGGTCGCCGTCGGCGAGCGCGCCGGCCGGCACCGCCACCCCGTTGGTCTTCAACGCCGCCGCGATCGCGGTCGGCGCCACCTGGGCGGCGGCCAGCTTCGCCGGGTCAGGCGTGACCGTGACCACCTGGTCCCGGGTGCCGGTGACGTCCACCGAGCGGACCCCGTCCAACCCCTCCAGCTCCGGTACGACGGTGGCGCGCAGCTTCTCCGCCAGCGCCCGCTCGTCGCCGTCGCCGGTCGCGGCGACCACCACGGCGGGCAGGTCGTCCGTGCTGCCGGCGATCACCTGCGGGTCGACGCCCTCCGGGAGCTGGGCCCGGTTGAGCGCGGTCTCCATCTTGTTGACCACGTCGCCCAGGTCGGTGCCGAACTCGTACTGCACCTGGACGGTGGCCGCGCCCTCACGGGAGGTGGACGTCACCTTCTCCAGCCCCGGAATGCCCTGGAGGCTGTTCTCGATCGGCTCGGCGACCTGGGACTCGACGATCTCCGGCGCCGCACCCGGGTACGGCGCCACGATGAACGCGGCGGGGAACTCAAGCGACGGCAGCAGCTGCTGTTTCAGCGACGGCACGGCGAACGCCCCGAACGCCGCGGTCACCAACGCGATCAGGGCGATCAGGCCCCGGTTGGCAAGACTGAATCTGGCGAGCAGCGACATGGGAGTTACTCAACTCCTGAGGAGGGGTCCAACGGGTGTGCTCAGAGTCTGCCGCACGCGATCGCGCTCCCGGCACGCACCCCGGCACGCCGGGCGCCGCTCCCGCTTTCGCGCCGCGTGACCGTTCCACGCCCGGGCACGACGGCCCGGTGGCCTCAGGCCAGGTCGAGCGAACGGGCGGCGGCGAGGGCGTCGTTGGCGATGGTCAGCGGCGCCGGAGCCGTCGAGATGGCCCACTCCGGGTCCTTCAGGCCGTGCCCGGTGACCGTGCACACCACCCGGGAGCCGGCCGGCACCCGGCCGTCGGCGGCCTGCTGGAGCAGGCCGGCCACGCTTGCCGCGCTGCCCAGCTCGACGAAGACCCCCACCTCGCGAGCCAGCAGCCGGTAGGCGGCGAGGATCTCCCGGTCGGTGACCGCCGAGATCAGCCCGTCCGAGGCGTCCCGCGCGTCGAGAGCCTTGGTCCAGCTCGCCGGGTTGCCGATCCGGATGGCGGTGGCGATGGTCGACGGCTCGGGCACCATCTGACCGGTGACGATCGGAGCCGCGCCGGCCGCTTGGAAGCCGTACATCCGGGGGGTCTTCGTGGCGTTGCCGTCGCGCAGGTCCTCCGAGTAGCCCATCCAGTACGCGGAGATGTTGCCGGCGTTGCCGACCGGCAGGCAGTGGATGTCGGGCGCGTCGCCGAGCGCCTCGACGATCTCGAAGGCGGCCGTCTTCTGCCCGTGCAGCCGGTAGATGTTCACGGAGTTGACGAGCGCGACCGGGTAGTCCTGGGCGAGCTTGCCGGCCATCGCCAGGCAGTCGTCGAAGTTGCCCTGCACCTGGAGCAGCTTCGCGCCGTGCACGAGCGCCTGGGCCAGCTTGCCCAACGCGATCTTGCCCTGCGGCACCAGCACCGCGCAGGTGATCCCGGCGCGGGCGGCGTACGCGGCGGCCGAGGCGCTGGTGTTGCCGGTGGAGGCACAGATGATCGCCTTGTCGCCGCCCTCGACGGCCTTGGAGACGGCGACGGTCATGCCGCGGTCCTTGAACGAGCCGGTCGGGTTCGCCCCCTCGACCTTGAGCCACACGTCCGCGCCGACCCGGGCGGAGAGCACCGGCGCCGGCAGCAGCGGCGTGTTCCCCTCGTGCAGGGTGACGACGGGAGTGGCGTCGGTGACCGGCAGCCGGTCCCGGTACGCCTCGATCAGCCCTCGCCACATGTCGCGCTCCTCGCCTCCGTCGCCCCGGTCGCGGGGTCTGCCAACAGCGTGGACCAGCCTTCCCGACCGGCCACCGGTACACCCTGCCCTAACCATCAGGCGGGACGCCGTGGTTACGCGCCGCCCTCGACCCGCAGCACGCTCGTGACCGAGCGGACGGTGTCCAGCCCGCGCAGCTCCCGCACGGTGGCGGCGAGCGCGGCGTCCGGCGCGACGTGGGTGACGATGACCAGCTCGGCGTCGCCGCCGGCCGGGCCCTGCCGCACGGTGGCGATGGAGACCTCGTGCCGGGCGAACACCCCCGCCACCGCCGCCAGCACGCCCGGCCGGTCGGCCACGTCGAGGCTGATGTGATAGCGGGTGAGCGCCTCCCCCATCGGCCGCACCGACAGGTCGGCGTACGCCGACTCGCTTGCCTGGCGCACCCCGGCGAGGCGGTTGCGGGCGACCGCCACCACGTCACCGAGGACCGCGCTGGCGGTGGGCGCGCCGCCCGCCCCCCGGCCGTAGAACATGAGCTGCCCGGCGGCGTCGGCCTCGACGAAGACCGCGTTGAACGCGTCGCCCACCCGGGCCAGCGGATGGGTGAGCGGGATCATCGCGGGGTGCACCCGCACGTTCACGGTCTCCCGGCCGGCCGCGTCGCCGCCCCGGGCGGCGATGCACAGCAGCTTGATCGTGCAACCCATCGCCTTGGCGCTCGCGACGTCCGCCGCGGTCACCTCGGTGATGCCCTCGCGGTGCACGTCGGCGGCGGTGACCCGGGTGTGGAACGCCAACGAGGCGAGGATGGCGGCCTTCGCGGCGGCGTCGAAGCCCTCCACGTCGGCCGTCGGGTCGGCTTCCGCGTACCCCAGCTCGGTGGCCTCCTCGAGCGCCTCGGCGAAGCCGGCGCCGGTGGCGTCCATGGCGGAGAGGATGAAGTTGGTGGTGCCGTTCACGATGCCGGTGACCCGGGTGATCCGGTCGCCGTGCAGCGACTCGCGCAGCGGGCGCAGCAGCGGGATGGCCCCGGCGACGCTCGCCTCGTAGTAGAGGTCGGCGCCGCCCTCGGCGGCGGCGTCGTGCAACGTGGCGCCGTCCTCGGCGAGCAGCGCCTTGTTGGCGGTGACCACGCTCTTGCCCGCGCGCAGCGCCTCGACCAGCCAGCCGCGGGCCGGCTCGATGCCGCCGACCACCTCCACCACCACGTCCACGTCGTCCCGCTTGATCAGCCCCAGCGGGTCGGTGGTGAACAGGCTCTCCTCGACCGGCAGGTCGCCGCGGTCCCGGCCGAGCCGGCGTACGGCGATGCCGGCGATCTCCAGCGGGGCGCCGATCCGGGCGGCGAGGTCGGCCGACTGCTCGTGCAGCAGGCGAACCACGTCGCTGCCGACCGTGCCGCAGCCGAGAAGTGCCAGGCGAACAGGTGAGGTCATTCGACATCCAATGCGAGCAGGTCGTCTTCCGTCTCCCGGCGAACGATCACCCGGGCTTGTCCGTCCCGGACGGCGATGACCGGGGGACGCGGCACATGGTTGTAGTTGCTGGCCATGCTCCGGCAGTAGGCCCCGGTGCCGGGCACCGCGACAAGATCTCCGGGCTGCACGTCGGCGGGCAGGAATTCATCCTTCACCACGATGTCCCCGGACTCACAATGCTTTCCCACCACCCGGGCGAGCATGGGCGCCGCGTCCGACGCGCGGTTGGCCACCGTCGCCGAGTAGGAGGCATCGTAGAGCGCGGTGCGGATGTTGTCGCTCATCCCGCCGTCGACGCTGACGTAGGCGCGACCGCCGGCCGCTTCGCCGAGCGCCACGCACTTGACGGTCCCGACCTCGTAGAGCGTGAACACGGCCGGGCCGACGACGGCCCGCCCCGGCTCGACCGAGAGGTGCGGCACGGCCAGGTTCTCCGCCGCGCACTCCCCGTCGACGATCTTGCGGAGCCGCTTGGCCAGGTCGTGCGGCGAGGCCGGGTCGTCCTGCGTGGTGTACGCGATGCCGAAGCCGCCGCCCAGGTCCAGCTCGGGCAGCTCCACGCCGCGGGCGTCGCGGATCTGCGCCTGGAGGGCGAGCACCCGGCGGGCGGAGACCTCGAAGCCGCTGGCGTCGAAGATCTGCGAGCCGATGTGCGAGTGCAGCCCGCGCAGCTCCAGCACGTCCTCGTCGAGGATCCGGAAGGCCGCCGCCGCGGCGTCGCCACCGGCAAGCGAGAAGCCGAACTTCTGGTCCTCGTGCGCGGTGGCGATGAACTCGTGGGTGTGCGCCTCCACGCCGACGGTGACCCGCAGCAGCACCCGGGGGCGCACGCCGCGCTCCCGGGCCAGCGCGGTCAGCCGGTCGATCTCGGTGGACGAGTCGACGATGATCCGCCCGACCTCGGCGTCCACCGCCCGCGTCAGCTCCGCCACCGACTTGTTGTTGCCGTGGAAGCCGATCCGCGCCGGATCCATCCCGGCGGAGAGCGCGGTGGCCAGCTCACCACCGGTGCAGACGTCCAGGAACATGCCCTCCTCGGCGATCATCCGCACCACGGCGCGGCAGAGGAACGCCTTGCCGGCGTAGTAGACGTCCGCGTCCGGGAAGGCGGCCCGGAACTCCCGGCAGCGTTCGCGCAGGTCGTCCTCGTCCAGCACGTACGCCGCGGTGCCGAACTCGGCGGCCAGGTCGCGGACGTCCAGGCCGGCGACGGTGAGCGCGCCGGCCGGGCCGCGCGCCACGTGGCGCGGCCAGAGCGCCGGCACCAGGGCGTTGACGTCGGCCGGGGTACGCAGCCAGCCCGGCCCTCGGTTGCCGATGTCCCCGTGCAGGGCACCGGCCTCGTGCGCGCGCATCGGTCGTCACATCCTCTCGGGCGCGGAGACGCCGAGCAGGTGCAGGCCGTTGGCGATGACCACCCGGGTGGCGTCGTTGAGCCAGAGCCGGGCCCGGTGGGTGTCGGTGATCTCCTCGTCGCCCTGCGGGGCGATCCGACAGTTGTCGTAGAACCGGTGGTAGGACTGCGCGACGCTCTCCTCCAGATAGCGGGCGACCCGGTGCGGCTCGCGCAGCTCGGCGGCGGTGGCCACCACGGCGGGGAACTCGGCGAGCGCCTTGAGCAGCTCGTTCTCCTTGTCGTGACCGAGCAGCTCGGGGCGGAACGCGGCGGCGTCGCCCCGGCTCAGGCCGATCTCGGCGGCGTTGCGGGCCGCCCCGGCCGTTCGGGCGGCCACATATTGCACGTAGTAGACCGGGTTGTCGTTCTTGGCCCGCGTCCACAGCTCCACGTCGATGTCGATCGGCGAGTCGGCCGAGTAGCGGGCCAGCGCGTAGCGCGAGGCGTCCACGCCGATGGCGTCGACCAGGTCCTCGAGCGTGACCACGGTGCCGGCCCGCTTGCTCATCCGCACCGGGGCGCCGTCGCGGACCAGGTTGACCAGCTGGCCGATGAGGATCTCCAGGGTGCGCTCCGGGTCGTCGCCGAAGCACGCGGCCATCGCCCGCATCCGGCCGAGGTAGCCGTGGTGGTCGGCGCCCAGCATGATCACGACCCGGTCGAAGCCGCGTTCCCGCTTGTCCAGGTAGTAGGCGCAGTCGGCGGCGAAGTAGGTCCACTCGCCGTTGGACTTGCGCAGCACCCGGTCCTTGTCGTCGCCGAAGTCGGTGGTGCGCAGCCAGGTCGCGCCCTCGGACTCGAAGACGTGCCCCTGCTCGCGCAGCCGGGTCAGCGCCGCCTCCAGCTCGCCCCGGTCGTGCAGGTCCTTCTCGTTGAAGTAGGTGTCGAACTCGACGCCGAAGTCGCGCAGCGATGACTTGATCTCGGCGAACATGAGCTGGACGCCCTCGACCCGGAACACCTCCTGGGCGGCGGCGTCCGGCAGCTCCCGCACCTCCGGCCGGCGCGTGACGACCTCGGTGGCGATCTCCGCGAGGTAGGCCCCGCCGTAGCCGTCCTCCGGGGCGGGCTCGCCCTTGGCGGCGGCCAGCAGCGACCGGGCGAACCGGTCGATCTGGGAGCCGGCGTCGTTGAAGTAGTATTCCGTGCCCACGTCGGCCCCGGTGGCACGGAGCAGGCGGCTGAGCGCGTCGCCGACGGCGGCCCAGCGAACGCCGCCGATGTGCACCGGACCGGTCGGGTTCGCCGAGACGAACTCCAGGTTGATCCGCTGCCCGGCCAGGGTGTCGCTGCGCCCGTACGCCGGACCGGACTCGACGATGACCTTGGCGAGCTGGCCGGCGGCGGCCGGGTCGAGCCGGATGTTCAGGAAACCCGGGCCGGCGATCTCCACCGACTTGACCCCCGGCGCCCGGCCGAGCTGCTCGGCCAGCGCGGCGGCCAGCTCCCGCGGAGGCACCCCGACCTTCTTGCTGAGCTGGAGCGCCAGCGTGGAGGCGTAGTCACCGTGATCGGGGTTGCGGGGTCGCTCGACGGTGGTCTGCGCGGGCAGCGCGGCGCGGTCCAGACCCCGTTCGTCGAAGACGGCGTGGGCTGCGGCGAGGACGACCTCGGCGAGTTCTGCGGGAGTCACTGAACCATGTTATCGGGGGTAGACTCGGGCACCGCGGCGGCGACCCAGCATGTGAACCGGCACCCCCGCTCCCCTGACCGACCGACCTGACGAGGCACGATGAGCATCAGCACCCCGGGCGGCCCGGAACGCCGTCCCACCGTGGTCAGCACCGGCAAGAAGCCGGCCGCCGGCCGACCCGCGGCCGGCGACAAGCCCGCCGCCAAGGCCGGCGCGGGCAAGGCCGGGGGCGGCAAGGGCACGCCACGGCAGGGCACCGGGGGCAAGGGCCGCAAGCCGGTGACCCCGGTGAAGGTGAGCCAGGGTCGCTCGTGGGGCCCGATCGCGCTCTTCGTCGCGGTCGGTGTGCTCGCCGTCGGCATCATCGGCATCGGCGCGTGGGCGGTCTACCAGGGCGCCCAGCCCTGGGAGAAGCGGGCCGACGCGATCGACGGCGTGGTCGACTTCCGCAAGACGGACAAGGACCTGCTCAAGGGCGGCAACCACCAGCCGGGCACGCTGAAGTACGAGCAGTCCCCGCCGGTCGGCGGCCCGCACAACCAGGCCTGGCAGAACTGCATGGGCGACGTCTACGACGCCCCGATCGCCAACGAGCACGCGGTGCACAGCCTGGAGCACGGCACCGTCTGGATCACCTACCGCCCCGACCTGCCCGCCGACCAGGTGACGAAGCTCAAGAGCAAGGTGCAGGGCCAGGAGAAGCTGATGCTCAGCCCGTACGAGGGGCTGGACAAGCCGATCTCGCTCCAGGCGTGGGGCTTCCAGCTCAAGGTCGACGACGCCGACGACGGCCGGATCGACGACTTCATCAAGACGCTGCGGGTGAACGCCTCGATCGAGGGCCCGAACGCGCTCTGCGACCAGGGCGTCACCGCCACCGGGACCACCCCTCGGGACAACCTCCAGCCGAACATGCCCGAGCAGCCGACCCAGTGAGGACGCCACGATGACCGCTCCGGTGACGACCGACAGCGAGTTCGACGAGGTCCCGGCCACCGACGACGAGGGTGGCCGGGCGCCGGCCCGCCGCTACGGCCTGCTGGTCGTGGCCGCCGCCGTCGTGGTCGGGCTCCTCCTCGGGTACGCCGGTGGCCTGCTCACCCCGGCGCTCACCCGCCCGGGCGACAACTCGGCCGAGGCCGGTTTCGCCCGGGACATGACCACCCACCACAACCAGGCCGTGGCCATGGGGCTGCTGGCGTTCGGCCAGGGCCAGGACGCGGAGGTACGTCAGGTCGGCGTCGACATCGCCACCGGGCAGCAGGGCGAGATCGGCACCATGCAGACCTGGCTGCGTTCCTGGAACCTGGACCCGACCGGCGGGCAGCCGCCGATGGCGTGGATGCCGGGCGGCGCCGAGCTGGTGAAGGACGGCCTGATGCCCGGCATGGCCACGCCGGAGGAGATGGCGAAGCTCAAGGCGGCGAGCGGTCGCGAGTTCGACGTGATGTTCCTGAACATGATGATCCGCCACCACATCGGCGGCGTCCACATGATCGACGGCATCCTCGACGAGGGGCACGACGACGACGTGCGGGCGGTCGCCCAGGTCATGAAGAACACCCAGCAGAACGACCTGGCCAACCTCAACGCGGCGCTGAAGCGCCTGGGCGGCACGCCCTGACGCCCCACTTGTCCGTTTAGACCGATTAAGGCGTTTCAGGGTTAACGACCCATTGCCCGGCTTCGGGAGTTTTCTCCATACATATCGTGACCGGTTACGGTTCGGGCTCGTTGCGCAGGACGTGGGGGTTGCACTCAGAGACGCAGGGCGGTCGGTGACCAGCTGGTGCCGACGCCACACCATCGGCGGTGACGGAGCGGTGGCAGCCGTCCGTCGCGGACTGCGGCAGGGCGAGCCGGGAACGCTCAGTCGCGAACAGGAACTCGAACTCATCGACGTGCTGCGGGGCGTCCACCCCGACGAGTTCGGCCTCGACGAGGAGCTGTGGACGCGGCAGAGCCTGAGCACGCTCATCGAACGCCGCTTCGGGCTGGCCATGGACGCCGGCGCCGTCGGGGCGTACCTGCGGGCCTGGGGGCTCGGGCCGCGCGAGCCGCGCGAGCGGGCCTGCGGGCTCTGCGTCGGCGCGGTCGAGCGGTGGGTGCGCACCGAATACCCGACGATCACGCGGGCGGCCCAGGAGCACGCCGCGGAGGTCTACTGGATCGGCCGGGTCCGGCTGCGCGGCACCATGCCGACCGCCGAGGTGGTCTCGGCGGTCTCGTCCCGGGGGCGGGTGCGGTTCATGGTCACCACGCCCTCGGTGGACCCGCCGCTGCCCCGGGACTTCGTCCTGCGGCTCAGCGGCGCCGAGGAACGCACCGTGCACCTGATCGTGGACGGCTCCTGGCCGCGCAACGAGTGGCCCCGGCGGCTGCCCCGGCGCATCGCGCTGCACCCGCTGCCGAGCTGCGGTCGCACGCTCGCCGCCGCCTGACCCGCCGCACGGGCGATACCGATTCGGTGATCCGGGAACGGGTTTGCTACGCTTCCCGGGTCGCTGAGCCCCCGTAGCTCAGGGGATAGAGCACCGCCCTCCGGAGGCGGGGGCGCAGGTTCGAATCCTGCCGGGGGCACAAGCTGAAGTTGTCGTAGCGACTGTTCGGGCCTCGCCGAAACCGGCGAGGCCCGTTTCGCTTGTCTGCCCTGCGAGCAGACGGCTCCCCCACCGACCGATCCTGGTGGCCGCCGGTCAGGCGGCCGGCTGCACGGGAGACCACACCCGCCGCAACGCCTGCGACCCCAGCGACTTATAGCGATATAGACTGAAGGAGAATAGCGACGACGTTCCAACTTCGCTGACATGGGAGCGCGTATGAAGTACATCGAGATCGAGCAAAAGTTTGTACTCCACGACGCCGACGCTCTCCGTGCGAAGCTGAGGGAAATCGACGCCCGCCCCACTTCTCCTCGCGTCCAAAGGGACACCTATCTCAGGCCCCCCTACCAAACCATGGAACAGGTCGATCAACTCGACCACTGGCTCCGCGTCCGCCAGGAGGACGATGGCTCGTCGTCCATAAACTTCAAACGCAAGCTGGACCTCGGGCCGACCAGCGCCACCAATTATCACGAATACGAGTCGCGCGTGACCGACGCGGAGGCAGTCTTACACATACTCGACGAGTTGGATTTCGTCAGAATTGTTGAAGTACGAAAAACCCGCGAGGAGTGGGATGTATCCAGTCAGATAGTCGCAGCAATCGACACGATCGATGGAATTGGCTCGTTCGTGGAGTTTGAATTCGTCGGAGACGCGGACTCTCCCCAAGAGGCCCTGAATCAACTCACGCAATTCGTCGGAGAGCTAAAGATCAAACTCGGCGATCAGATCAATGTCGGTTACGCCCAGTTGAAGCTTCGTCAGAGCTAGCGCACTTCATTCGCTGATTGGCGTCTGACCAGTGGCCACAGGCGCAGGACGCCCGATCTGATCCAATTCTTTGGAGCCGAGATAGTTCGATGACGGCCTCATGGCTGCGATCCAGGCACCGACCGCCGACACGCCGGTTGCCAACCACAACAGGTAGTGCAGGAGTCGGAATGGCTGCACGAACGCGACAGAGATCGTGGCCCCCAACAGAACGACAAAAGCACCGACAGGGAGGCGACGCGCCAACTCATCAAGCTTGCGCTTTCGATCTTCACTCAGTGCGAAGTTGTCGAGAATCTGATCGGCACTGTCCATCTCAGGAGTGCGCGATCGCGCGACAAAGCCTTCGAGCCTGCGAAGTACGTCATAATCCGGCAAGCCGATCCGGGCGACTATCTCCTCCTGCACGGTGGTCGCCACATCGCGAATCTTCATCTTTTCGAGCACGCTGCGGAGGAGATGGTCCCTCCACCAGTAGGAGGGCCCGCCGTCGTCGTCGTTATACTTGCTGCTCAACGACATGTCTCCGTACAGGCGGCTCGGGACCTCGGACAGCGCGACCAGAACGAGCTGACAGACCGGCAACTCAGGGAACAACTTGATAGGCACCTTACCGAGGTTGACCAACTGCATAGACATTCGACCCCGATAGCCGGGATTTATGAAATCTGCAGCGCAATGAATCTGGAGACCCAGGCGCGCATAGCTCGATCTTCCCTCGATCTTGCCTGCACAGTTCGGCGGAATCGAGAACTGCTCAAGCGTGTGTGACAGCAGCATCGCCCCTGGCACAAGGAGGATCGATTCGCCCGACCTGAGGTTCCGCTCTTTCCAGCGACGACGCGGAGCGACTTCGAGAAGCTTGCTACGCCGGAGGTCGATCGACAGTCCACGGCGCGGAGACCAAAACCTCCATCCAAGTCGGAGGTCGATGGAGCAAGGCTGGATCTGGGTTTCTGGGTCGAATTCCGCAAATTCGCCGGGGACCGTGATCTGCATCCGCGTCAACTGACTACGAATCGCCTTATCTGCAAGATACATCGTTGCCCAACTCGGCGGGTTCCTTGCGCCCAGGGCTGGCCCCGCAATCCGACCAGGCATGAATATCCGACATGGCAAACGTTCTACTCACCCCACGCTCAACGTCTTCGGCGTCGAGCAACCATTGCTCATCAGGATGATATTCAGTCCTGCCAAACCATATTTTTCCTGGCCGGATCGTACGAATGCCCCGCTCTCCGCGATAATTCGTGTAGTCAATTGCCACGAGGTCACTCTTGGACATCCACTTCTCACCAACTTTCGTTTTCCAGATCCACAGAACAGCTGAGATGTCTTCAAACGTGCCGCATGCCTGTCAAACGAAGGGCCTCACCAAGGCCCGCCGACTGTAGCAGAGGCGCGGAAGCCAAAGAAGGAACTGACTGAGCAGCGCGTCACGACGATCAACGGCAGTTCAAGTAGCCGACCATTGAAAATGCGACCACTCGAAAGATCGCGAGCTTCACCGACCCGACTATGCTTGTCGTTGATCCGACTCGAAACGGCCACCACGGTTGAATATGATCACAATGAAATGATCATGAGGGTCAGCCACCATTACGCCTGCCGATGTGTGGTGCCCGCGCCGCGAACGTGGCGACGGTGCTGATCTTCCCGGTCGACGGCGTGGTGCTTGCCGCATGTGCCGGCACCGGCCCATGACTGTGGCAGCTACTGTCGCGCCCGTACGTCGGCACAGGAGCGCCAGGTCAACCGGCCTCGCGGCGGGCCTTCGCGCGACGCTTGCCCTCGTGCATGGCCTGGACCCGGGCCACCGGAATGGTCCGCCCCTCGTCCACCAGCTCCGCCGGCAGCGCCTGCGGCGCGGGCAACGCCTCCGCCCACGGATCCCGGTCCCCGAGCAGCGCGGGCACCGTCCGCACGGTGAAGTCGGCAGGCGTCGCCGACTCCAGGTCGTCCCAGCCGATCGGATACGACACCGGCGTGCCCGGGCGGATCCGGGGGCTGTACGCGGCCACCACCGTCGCCCCGTACGCCCGGGTGGAGTCGACGAAGACCCGACCCCCGCGGTCGGCCACGACGAACGCGGTGGTGGCACGCGCCGGGTCGAGCCGTTCGGCGTGGACGGCGAGCGCCCGGGTCGCGGCGGCGGCCTCCTCGGCCGTGGTCGTCGGTGCCACCGGCACGATCACGTGCAGGCCCTTCGCCCCGCTGGTCTTGACCGCGCCGGCCAGCCCGGCGTCGGTGAGCGTCTGCCGCACCAGCAGCGCCACCCGCACCACCGCGCCGAAGTCGGCGCCCTCCGGCGGATCCAGGTCGAGCACCAGGTGGGTGGGGTGCTCGGCCTGCCCGGTTCGGGCCAGCGTCGGGTGATATTCCACCGCCCGCTGGTTGGCGAACCAGAGCAGCGTGCGCCGGTCGTCGCAGAGGCCGTACGAGATGCGCCGGTGCGACGCCTCGGCCCAGACCTCGGTGCGGCGCACCCAGTCCGGCGTGTACTTCGGCAGGTTCTTCTGCATGAACGGCTCCTGGCCGGGCCGGACCCGCAGCACCGACAGCGGCCGGTCGCGCAGCTCCGGCAGGATCCGCCCGTGCACCGCGTCGAGATAGTCGACCAGGTCGCGTTTGGTCGCGCCGGCGGCGTCGAACAGCGGCTGGTCCAGGTTGGTCAGCGACACCCCGTCGCGGGTCTCGTCAGCGGCGCCCATCCGCCCACCTTCCCGGGCCGCGCCCGCCCCGGCAACCCCGACACGGCGGCGGCCCGCCGCGCCTCGTGGCGCATGATGGTTCCCGAGACCACCGTCGGGGTCGAGCGGAGGGGGTGCGGTGACGTCCGAGGACGACCGGTGCGCGTCCGACTCGGCGGACCAGGCCCGGGCCTGCACGGTGCGGGAGGCGCTGGACCGGGTCGGCGGCAAGTGGAGCATCGGCATCCTGATCGCCGCCTCGACCGGCCCGGTCCGCTTCACCGAGTTGGAGCGGCGGGTGGCGGGCATCAGCCGGCGGATGCTCACGCTGACCCTGCGCAACCTGGAGCGCGACGGCCTGCTCGTCCGACACGTGCACGCCACCGTTCCGCCGAGGGTGGAGTACACCGCGACCCCGATGGCCCGGGAGCTGTACGAGTCGCTGGTCGCCCTCACCCACTGGGCGGAGCGGCACCGGGCGGCGATCGGCGCGGCCCGGGCGGCGTACGACCGGGAGCACGGCACGCCGGCGGGCTGACTCAGACCTGGACCCGCTCCGCCCAGTCGATGTGGTGGTCGAAGAGCCAGGACTGCGCGGCGCCGTCGTCGCGCGCCATCAGGCGGGCGACCAGCGGCATGCCCAGATCCCGGGCCAACCGCCCGACCGGGCCGGCCACCTTGACGGTGCTGGTCCGCCGTCCCTGCGCGACGACCCGCTCCACCCGGGCACGGCGCAGGCGCTCGTACGCCGCGAACGCCGCCGGCACGTCCGGCACGTCGCGCAGGCAACGGGCGAGTTGGACGGCGTCCTCGAAGGCCATCGCCGCGCCCTGGCCGGACGAGGGGGCGGCGGTGTGCGCGGCGTCCCCGAGGACGATCATGCGGGCCCGGTGCCAGACCGGCACCGACGGCAGGTCGTACGTGGGCCAGCCGTACTCGATCCGGGTGGTGTGGTCCAGGATCGCGCTCGCCGGGCTCGGGTCGCCGTCGAGCAGCGCGCGCAGCCGGGCGCGGGCCTCGTCCGGGCCGATCGCGGCGAGCTGCTCCCGGCTGAGTTCGAGCGGCTGCGGCGGGTTGGCGAACCACCAGACCTCGTCCCGGCCCACCACGATCCAGCAGAAGAAGCAGCGCCGGCCGAACATCATCTGCATGGTGCCGCGTTCGTCGGGCAGGCGCAGCCCACGGGCGAACCCGCCGGCGTTGAGCAGCGGCACGTAGCGCGGCGCGGGCGCGGCCGGGTCGATGAGCGTGCGCACCCGGGAGCGCAGCCCGTCGGCGCCGACCAGCAGGTCGCCGGGGACGCTGCGACCGTCGGCGAACCGGGCGGTCACCCCGTTCTCGTGGGCCTCGGCGTCGACCAGCCGGGCGCCGTGTACGAACTCGACACCGCGGCGCAGCGCCTCGTCGCGCAGCGCCCGGTAGAGGTCGGAGCGGCCGACGGTGCGGGCGCCCGGGGCGGGGAACTCGGCCAGCCGGCGGCCCCGGTGGTTCCGCATGACCATTCGGGACGTCGGGTGCCCGAGCCCGGCCACCAGGCCGTCCAGCCCGATGGCGCGCAGCGCGTCCAGCCCGTTGACCGAGAGCGTGAGGAACGCGCCCACCCCGACGGCGTCCTGCTCGTACGCCTCGTGGACGGCCGCGTCGACGCCGGCGCGGATCAGGGCCATGGCGGCGACCGGACCGGCCAGGCCCGCGCCGATGACGACAGCTTTAGTCATGTGATGACTATACATAGAATGACTATGCGAGGAAAAGGGGTCGCCTAGGGTGGGCACATGACGGCTCGTCGCTCGCCGCTGGCGATGATGGTGCTGGCCCTCCTGGTCGAGGCGCCGATGCACGCGTACCGGATGCAGCAGCTCATCCGGGAGCGGGGAAAGCACGACGTGGTCAACGTCGCGCAGCGAAACAGCATCTACCAGGCCATCGAGCGGCTGCGCCGCGAGGAGCTGATCCGCGTCGCGGAGACCATCCGAGCGGAGGGACGGCCGGAGCGCACGGTGTACGCCCTCACCCCGGCCGGCCGGCGCACCCTCGACGGATGGCTCGCCGACGCACTCGCCACCCCCGCCCGGGAGTTCCCGGAATTCCCCGCCGCCCTGTCGTTCCTGCCGATCCTGCCGCCGGAGGAGGCCGCCCGGCGGCTCGATGAGCGGGCGGACACGATCGAGGCGCGACTGCGCGAGCGCGAGGCGGCGTTGAGCACGATCGACCTGCCCCGCCTCTTCCTGGTCGAGGACGAGTACCAGGCGGCCCTGCTGCGTACCGAACTGGAGTGGGTCCGCGGCCTGGTGGCTGACCTGCGCTCCGGCGCGCTCACGTGGTCGGACGAGTGGCTCGCCGGGTGGACCAGCGCGACAATGAGCTGACCTGCACAAACACCTCGATGTGGCGAAGCCCACGCAATCCTTCTGACCGATCGGTCAGGTGCTGACCGATCGGTCAGGCATGCTTGGGGGCATGGCACGCGCCACCCCGGCCACCCACGACGAGCTGCTCAGCGCGGCGGCCCGTCGGTTCGCCGTCACCGGATACAAGGGCACCTCACTCCAGGACATCGCCCGCGAGGTGGGCTGTTCCAAGGCCACCGTGCTCTACCACTTCGCCAGCAAGGACGCCCTGCTCTGCGAACTGATGGCCCCGGCCATCGCGGTGCTGGAGGAGCTCGACGCCCGGCTCGCCGACCTCACCGGCGCCGAGGCCCAACGGGCCGCCGCCGAAGGTTTCGTCGACCTGGCGGTCCGGTTCCGCCGGGAGATCGCGCTGCTCCGGGGCGAGTTCCCGGACCTGCTCCAACAGCCGGCGTTCGCGCACATCCAACAGATCTCCGAACGGCTGGTCGCCGCCTTCGCCGGCTTCTCCGACCGGCCGGCGGCCCGCGTCGCCGCGCTCGTCGTGCTCGCCGGCATCGCCGAGACCTGCGGCGAGTTCCTGGACATCAGCGACGAGGAGCTGCGACCCGCGCTGCTCGCCGTCGCACGCCGCGCGCTCGAACCCACCACCTGATCCCACTGTCGCAATCCCGAGGACGAAGGAAGGTCCATGGCGACCCTGCTGTACCGGCTCGGCCGGGCATCCCTGCGCCGACGGCGACTCGTCGCCGTCGTCTGGCTCGTCGTACTCGTCGGTCTCGGCCTGGCCGCGGCCACCCTGCGAGGCCCGACGGCGAGCAACTTCACCATGCCGGGCACCGAGTCGCAGCAGGCGATCGACCTGCTCGCCGACCGGTTCCCGGCGGCCAGCGGCGCCACCGGCACCATCGCCGTGAAGGCCCCGCAGGACGGCGCCCTCACCACGCCGGCCGGCCAGGCGGTGGTCAAGCAGGTGACCCAGGAGGCGGCCACGCTGCCCGGCGTGGTCGGCGCGGTCGACCCGTACCAGGCGCAGGCGATCACGCCGGACGGCCGGTACGCGCTGATCCAGGTGCAGTTCGCCGGCCGGGCGGACGACGTCACGACCGAGCAGCGCGACGCGTACGAGAAGGTCGGTCAGCAGGCCGCGGCGCAGGGCTGGCAGATCGCGCCCGGCGGTGAGGTCCTCAACGGCGAGCCGGAGGTCGGCTCGACCGAGGCGCTCGGTGTGCTGGTCGCGGCGATCGTCCTGGTCATCACGTTCGGCTCGCTGGTGGCGGCCGGCATGACCATGCTGAACGCGCTGATCGGCGTCGGCGTCGGCATGGCCGGCCTGTTCGCGCTCAGTGGCGCGGTCGAGCTGACCAGCACCGCCCCGATCCTGGCGCTGATGCTCGGCCTCGCCGTCGGCATCGACTACTCCCTGTTCATCACCTCCCGGCACCGACAGAACCTGCTCGACGGGCTCTCCCCCGAGGAGGCGGTCGGCCGGGCCGTCGGCACCGCCGGCTCCGCCGTGGTCTTCGCCGGCGCCACCGTGGTCGTGGCGCTCGCCGGCCTGGCCGTGGTCGGCATCCCGTTCCTCACCGTGATGGGCCTGGCCGCCGCCGGCACCGTCACCGTGGCCGTGCTGGTGGCGATCACGCTGGCCCCGGCGCTGCTCGGCTTCGCCGGCCGGAAGGTGCTGCCGCGCAAGCTGCGCAACCGCGAAGCGGTCGAGAATCCGGCCGTCGGCTCGGAGGACCGCTCCGGCTTCGGGTTCCGCTGGGCGCGCCTGGTGACCCGCTTCCGCATCCCGGTCATCCTGGTCGGTCTGCTCGGCCTCGGGCTGCTCGCCATCCCGTCCCAGGACATGCGCCTGGCGCTGCCGGACGCCTCCTCCGCCGCCGAGGGCAGCCCGGCCCGGGTCAGCAACGACCTGATCCAGGAAGGCTTCGGTCCCGGCTTCACCGGCCGGCTCGCGGTCGTGGTCACCGCCGACTCGCCGCAGGCCACCCAGGCCGCCGTGCCGCAGGTCGTCGCGCTGATCCAGAAGACCGACGGGGTGTTGGCGGTCGCCCCGCCGCAGCTTGACCCGTCCGGCCGGACCGCCCTGCTCGGGGTCATCCCGAAGACCGGGCCGACCGACGAGAAGACCGAGGAGCTGGTGCACGACATCCGCCGGCAGGTCGGCGACGTCCAGAACGCCGAGGTGATGCTCACCGGCGTCACCGCGATCGGCATCGACGTGTCGGAGAAGCTCTCCGACGCCCTGCCGGTCTATCTGCTGCTCGTGGTGGGCCTGTCCGTGCTGCTGCTGATGCTGGTGTTCCGGTCGATCCTGGTGCCGGTCAAGGCGGCCCTCGGCTTCCTGCTCACCGTCGCGGCCACGTTCGGCATCACGGTGGCGGTGTTCCAGCAGGGGCACCTGGCCGGGCTGCTCGGCGTGGACACGCCGGCCCCGCTCGTCAGCTTCCTGCCGATCCTGCTCATCGGTATCCTGTTCGGCCTGGCCATGGACTACGAGGTCTTCCTGGTCTCCCGCATGCGGGAGGACTTCGTGCACGGCGAGACCGCCCGTGACGCCACCATCAGCGGCATGGGACACGGTGCCCGGGTGGTCACCGCCGCGGCGCTCATCATGATCTCGGTGTTCGGCGGCTTCGTCTTCCTGGAGGACCCGATCATCAAGTCGATGGGCTTCGCGCTCGCGATCGGCGTCGCCATCGACGCCTTCGTGGTCCGGATGACGATCGTCCCGGCGGTGATGTCGCTGCTGAACAACGCCGCATGGTGGCTGCCCCGCTGGCTGAACCGGGCGCTGCCCAACGTGGACGTCGAGGGCGAGGGCCTCCGCGCCCACCTCGCCGAACGCGAGCCCGCCCCGGTGAAGTGAAAGGAGGGGCCCCCGCTTAACGCCTTTTGTATAGGCGGGGGCCCCGCTTAACACCCGCGCTCACACCCCGGCCGGGTACGTCTCCATCTCACCGGGAGTCACCAACGCCGGCAACGGGTGCAGCGCGGTCGTCTCGTCGCACCAGACGAACGCGTCGTACCGCTCCCCCAGCCGCGTCGGCACGTAGTTGCCCCAGGACTCGAAGCTCGGGTCGTACACCACGCCGATGGCCCGGTGGTCCGCCTCGCCGGTCACCCACTCCGGCTCGTCCGGGCCGCCGAAGACCAGCACCGCCCGGTCCGGCATCAGCTCGTGCAGCCGGCGCTCGACCGACCCCTCGCGCGCCGGCGGCACCACCATCGTCTCGGCCGGCGAGCCCCAGCGCGGGGCGGCGACCACGGTGCCCCGGTAACTGCCGAAGCCGATCAACGCCACCGCGTCGCGGCCGTGCCGCTCCCGGCCCAACTGGCCGATGTTGACCATGCCGTCCGCCGCCATCTCGGTGGCCCGCGCGTCCCCGACGTGCGTGTTGTGCGCCCACACGACGCCCCGCGCGCCCGGCCCGTAGCGGTCCAGCAACCGGTCCAGCGTGTCGGCCATGTGGATGTCGCGGACGTTCCACGACTCCGGGCCACCGCCGACCATGGCCCGGTAGTAACGCTCCGCGCCGGCCACCACCTCCGCGTTCTGCCAGGCCGAGAAACGGTCCGGGCCGTCCGCGGCGGCCTGTTCCCGGGTACGCGCCAACAGCCGCACCACCTCCTCCTCGCACCGGGCGGAGACGAACCGGCTGGCCATGCCGTACTCCTCGACCTGCTTGCCGTACGGCTCGAAGCAGCGGTACGCCTCCTGGGCCGCCTCCAGCGACGCCGGGTCCTCCTCGCCCAGGTAGTCGAAGATGGCCTGCATCGACTCCCAGAGGGAATAGACGTCGAGGCCGTGGAAGCCGGCGCGTTCGCCCTCGGGGCGTTCCAGGTTCCAGGCCCGCAGCCAGCGGCAGAAGCGGGCCACCTCGGCGTTCGCCCACATCCAGGTGGGCCACCGTTCGAAGCGTTCCAGCGCGACGAGCGGATCGGCCAGGCCGCCGGGTGCGCCCACCACCGATCGGTGCACCCGGTCGCAGTCCGGCCAGTCCCCCTCCACCGCGACGAAGTCGAAACCCTGTTCGGCGATGAGTCGCCGGGTCAACTGCTCCCGCAGCCGGTAGTAGTCG
The DNA here is from genome assembly GCF_027497235.1 of Micromonospora sp. WMMD1128. Classification (NCBI taxonomy): domain Bacteria; kingdom Bacillati; phylum Actinomycetota; class Actinomycetes; order Micromonosporales; family Micromonosporaceae; genus Micromonospora; species Micromonospora sp. WMMD1128. The sequence continues at coordinate 830,482 of NZ_CP114902.1, read as the reverse complement.
TAGCTGCCGTGCGTCGCCTCGCCGATCATCACGATGCGGGCGTTCCGGACGCGCTCCAGCAGCGGGTCGAAGTCGCTCGGCGCGCCGAGCCGCTGAACCAGCATGTGCGCGGCTACCCGGGTGCCGCCCGGGCAAACCGTCGCGCGGCCGGACCAGGCAACCGGACCAGGCTGCCGGACCAGGCAACCGGGCATGCCGGCCGGGCATACGGGTAACCGGCCGGTATGACCGTCACCGGCGCGCAGTTGCAGGAGTTCCTGGCCGGGCTCGACTATCCGGTCTCGCGGGAGGATCTGGTCCGTTGGGGGCAGGAGAACGGCGCCAGCACCGAGGCGCTCCAGACGCTCCGCACGTTGCCGGCCGAGGAGTTCGACACCCCGGCCGAACTCGGCGAGGCCCTGCTGATCCTGAACAGCTAGCGCAGCCCCGCTCGATGCCACGTGTTAAGCGGGGCCCCCTCCTCTACCGAATGCGTTAAGCGGGGGCCCCGCCTTTCACCTCAGGTGAGGGTGAACGACACGAGCGGCGTCATGGTCGGCTGCGCCGAGCCGCCCGCCGGCTCCTCCGTGACGCCGAACAGGCCCTTGCCACGGACGCCCGAGAGCAGCCTCGTGCCGCCGCCCTGCCCGGCCGGCAGCACCCCGGCCGAGGTGGCCGTGGCGCCCTCGATCAGCCAGAGCTGGTAGGCCCGGTCCGGCCCCGGCGCGGCCAGCCCGGCCACCAGGGCCACCCCCTCGTCCCGGCTCGCCGACGCCACCACGGTCACCCGGCCGCCGGCCGGCGCGACGCCGGTGCGCACCACCGCGTCCGGGGCGGCCAGCACCGCCCGGATCCGGCCCGCCTCGTCCCGAGCCGCGTCGGCCTCGGTGCGCGCGTCGCGTACCCGCTGCTCCTGGGCCACCCAGGTGGCCGCGCCCGCGCCGCCGGCCAGCAGCACGACGGCGGCCGCGACGGCCAGCCGGCGTCGCCAGGCCCCGGCCGCGGCGGGCCCGACGCGGCCCGCGGGACCGGGCCGTTCCTGCCGGGTACGCCGGATCTCCGCCAACACCGCCGTGCGCAGCGCGGGCGGGGGTACGGACCAGGTCGAGTCGGCCAGCCGCGCGGCCGTCTCGCGCAGCTCGGCCAACTCCAGCGCGCAACTTTCGCAGTCGGCCAGGTGCCGGTCGAACGCGGCCCGCTCGACGTCGTCCACCGCGTCGAGCACGTACGCCCCGGCGAGCGCGTGGATGTCGGTCATCGGGTCAGCCCCACTCCCAGGCAGTCGCGCAGACGGATCAACCCGTCCCGCATGCGGCTCTTGACGGTCGGCAGCGCGGTGTCGAGCAGGCCGGCCACCTCGCGGTAGCTGTGCCCGCCGTAGTAGGCAAGCGTGATCGCCTCGCGCTGCACCTCGGTGAGCGCGTTCAGGCAGTGGCGTACCTGCTGCCGTTCCAAGCGGGCCGCCGCCTCCTCGGCCACCTCGTCGTACGGCGTCTCGGCGGATCCGGCGGCGGCCCGGCGGGTGCGTTCGGCGCCGGCCTGTTCGGACCGGACCCGGTCCACCGCGCGCCGGTGGGCGATGGTGAATACCCAGGCGGTGGCGGAGCCCCGGGACGGGTCGAACCGGGCGGCGGTGCGCCACACCTCGACCAGCGCCTCCTGGGCGACCTCCTCGGCTTGGGCCGGGTCGCGCAGCACCCGCCGCACCAGGCCGTAGACGCGCGGCGAGACGAGGCCGTAGAGCCGCTCGAACGCCGCCTCGTCACCGCGCGCCACCGCCCGCAGCAGGTCGTCGGTCTCCACCCGCTGGTCCGGGGCGGCCGGGGGCACGGCGTGCAACCTCGACCGCCCCGGCACGTCACCGACGCTGTCGCCGTGGGTCATCCGGTTCCACCTTCCGTCGGCTCCCTCTGCCCGCACGGTAGGCATTCGGTGCCGGCGCCGGACCGGATGGCCGCGATTTCCGGCCGGTCTGCTAAAGCTCGACCGTGCGCCCCTGCGCCCGGGCGGTCTCCGCGGCGTCGAGCACGGCCACCACCTCCCGGCCGAACCGGACGTCGCAGCGGTGGTCGCGGGTGCCCGCGTCGACCTCCGCCAGCAACTGGTCGAGCGCCGCGCCGAACGCCTGGAGCGCACTGCCGTCGCCGGGCGGGACGCTCTCGGTGCCGTTCTCGCCGAAGAAGACGACGTCGCGGGTCACGGCCTCGGCCGGCGCGTCGAGGGTGAGCGAGAGCGAGCTGGTCGCGCCGCCGTCGTGGGTGAGCAGCAGATGCACCAGGCCGCTCGGCCCGTCCATCGCGGCGACCCGGGTGACCCGGCCGAGCACCGGCAGGATCAGCGACAGCGCGTGCGGGCCGATGTCCCACAGCGCGCCCCGGTCCCGCCGCCACCGCGAGCCGCCGTACGGATTACCGGGCTGAAAGATCGAGGCGAACATGGTGCACCGGGCGTGCTGCCAGCCGCCGGCCGCCGCGGCCGAGGCGAGGGAGCCGGTGACGTTCGGGTGGAAGCGCTGGGTGAAGAAGACCACCGAGGCCACCCCGGCGGACTGGGCGGCGTCGACCACCCGGTCGGCGTCGGCGAGGCCGAGCGCCAGCGGCTTGTCCAGCAGCAGATGCCGCCCGGCGGTGGCGGCCCGGACGGCGATGTCGGCCTGCACGTCCGGCGGGAGCGCCACGGCGACCGCGTCGCACGCCTCGACCAGCGCGTCCACGTCGGTGAAGGCCGGTACGCCGTGCCGGGTGGCGAGCTCCTCCGCCTTCGCCGGGTTCCGCCCCCACACGCCGGCCAGTTGCGCCCGCGGGTGGGCGTCGATGGCCGCGGCGTGCGTCTTCGCCGCCCAGTGACCGGTGCCGAACAACCCGAACCGCACCCCGGACCTCCTGCCGTCGTCGCCGGCCACCGGCGTACGCCGGGAGCGTGATCCACGCTAGTCGCCCGGCCCGGCCGGCGCGCCCCGACCCGGCCGACGCGCCCCTACTACGCCGCTTAGTAGGCTGGCCCGGTGAACGACACTGCGTCGATGACCAGCGCGGCGGCGGCCGGCTCGCCGGTGGACGGGTTGCTCGCCACGATCGCGATCGTGCTGTCGCTCGCGGTCGCGGTCTGGGCCCTGGTCGCGGCCGTGCGGCAGCGCCCGCCGGACCGGGTCCAGTTCGCCGGCCTGGCCGTGGTGGAGTTGGCGCTGCTGGCGTTGACCGTGGCGGCGCTCGTCGCGCTCGGCGGCGGCGACCGGCCGGGCGAGCCGGGTGCGTTCTTCGGCTACCTGGTGACGCTCGTCTGCCTACCGCCGCTGGCCTGGGTGCTGGCCCGGATGGAGCCGACCCGCTGGGGCTCGGCCATCGTCTGCGCGGTCTGCCTGGTCACCCCGGTCGTGGTGGTGCGACTCCAGCAGACCTGGGAGGTCGTCGGTGGCTGAGACCGCCACGCCGGAGCGCGCCACGAACCGCGGGCCGGGCCGGCTGCTGATCGCGGTCTACATCCTGTTCGCCATCGCCGCGACGTCGCGGGCCGGACTGCAGATCGCCACGAAGTTCGACGAGGCGCCGGTGGCGTACCTGCTCTCCGCGCTGGCCGCGCTGATCTACATCGTGGCGGCGGTGGGGTTGGCCCGGGCCGGGCACGCCGGCCGCCGGGTCGCGCTCGCGTGCTGCTCGGTCGAGCTGGTCGGGGTGCTCGCGGTGGGCGTGCTGAGCATCGCCGACCGCGAGCTGTTCCCGGACGAGACGGTCTGGTCCGACTTCGGCAGCGGCTACGGCTACATCCCCTTGGTGCTACCCCTCCTGGGCCTTCTCTGGCTCCACCGCACCCGCCGCCCCCGCACCTGACCGCGCGGGCGGGTCAGGACTTGGGGCCGCCGGCCACGTAGATGACCTGGCCGGAGACGAAGGACGCGCCCTCGCTGGTCAGGAACGAGATGGTGTGCGCGACGTCCTCCGGGCGGCCGGTGCGGCGTACCGCGATCTCGGCGGCGGCGTGTTCCTGGAGCGCGGCGAAGTCGACCTTCATCCGGGCCGCGGTGGCGGCGGTCATGTCGGTGACGATGAAGCCGGGCGCCACCGCGTTGACGGTCACCCCGTACGGGCCCAGCTCGATGGCGAGCGTCTTGGTGAAGCCCTGGAGTCCGGCCTTGGCGGCGGAGTAGTTCGCCTGCCCCCGGTTACCGAGCGCCGAGGTGCTGGAGAGGTTGACGATCCGCCCCCACTTCCGCTCGACCATGTGCTTCTGTGCGGCCTGACTGAACAGGAACGCGCCGCGTAGGTGCACGCCCAGGACCGTGTCCCAGTCGGCGTCGGTCATCTTGAACAGCAGGTTGTCGCGGAGGACACCGGCGTTGTTGACCAGGACGGTCGGCGCGCCCAGGTCGGCGGCGACCCGCTCGACGGCGGCCTCGACCTGGACCCGGTCGGCCACATCCGCGCCGACGCCGAGCGCCCGGCCGCCCGCGGCGGTGATGGCCTCGACGGTCTCGCCGGTGGCGGACTCGTCGATGTCGACCACGGCGACGGCCATGCCGTCGGCGGCCAGCCGGCGGGCGGTGGCCGCGCCGATGCCGCGCGCGGCTCCGGTCACGATGGCGACGCGGGGCTCCTCCGACATGATTACCTCCCGGTAACGTGGCTAGATCGGAGGAGCCTATCCCGCCGTCATGTCACCTCAGAGGGCCCCACCCCGGCAGAGCCGGATCCACCGGTAACCGTGACCGTTCAGCTTGAGCTGGTCGAGCTTGCCCACGTCCTCGTAGTTGCGGTCGGTCAGCACGTCGATCGGCAGGTCGGCCTCCGGGGCGAGGGTGCTCAGGTCGACCTCCACGTCCTCGGTGCCGAGGTTGTGCAGGAAGACCATGGTCCCGGTCGGCCCGTCGGCGCGGTGCGCGAGCACGCCGGGGGGCATCGGCACGTCGATGTGGGCGGTGCTGCCCGAACCGATCTCCGGGGCCTCCCGCAGGGTACGGATCATCCGCTCGAACCAACCGAGCAGCGAGCGCGGGTCCTTGCGCTGCGCGGTGACGTTCACGTGCTGGTAGCCGTACTCACCCTTGTCGATCACCGGGCGGAGCAGCTTCTCCGGCTCGGCGGTGGAGAAGCCGGCATTGTCCTTGTAGGACCACTGCATCGGGGTGCGGATCGCGTCCCGCCCGTCCAGCGACAGGTCCTCCCCCATCCCGATCTCCTCGCCGTAGCGCAGCACCGGCGTGCCGCGCAGCGAGAACTGCAGCGCGTACGCCAGCTCGATGTGCCGGCGGTCGTTGCCGAGCATCGGGGCGAGCCGGCGGCGGATGCCCCGGCCGTAGAGCTGCATGCTCTCCTCCGGCCCGAACTTCGCCAGCACGTCGTTGCGCTGGTCGGCGGTGAGCCGGGACAGGTCGATCTCGTCGTGGTTGCGCAGGAACGTGGCCCACTGGCCGCCGGTGGGCAGCTTCGGGGTGTCGCGCAGCGCGTCGATGATCGCCTCCGGGTCCTCCCGGGCGAGCGCGAGCATCAGGCGGCCGTTGAGCATGAAGTCGAAGAGCATGTGGATGCGGTTGCCGGAGCCGCTGTCGTCGCCGAAGTAGACGGGCAACTGGTCCGGCTCGACGTTCGCCTCGGCGAGCAGGGCCGCGTCGCCGCGCCGCCACTGCACGTGCTGGCGCAGGTCGGTGAGGAAGTCGAAGTCCTTGGTCGCGTTCGGGTTGCCCGGCTCGGTCTTCTCGATGATGAACGGCACGGCGTCCATCCGGAATCCGGAGACGCCGAGCTGGAGCCAGAACGAGGTGATCTTCTTGATCTCCGCCCGGACCTTCGGGTTCTCGATGTTGAGGTCCGGCTGGAACTTGTAGAAGCGGTGGTAGAACCAGGCTTTGGCGGTCCGGTCGTAGGTCCAGGTCTCGTGCTGCTCGCCCGGGAAGACCATGCCCTGGTGCCGGTCCGCCGGCTCGTGGTCCGCCCAGACATACCAGTCGCGGTACGGCGAGTCGGGCGAGGAACGGGCGGACTGGAACCACGGGTGCTGGTCCGAGGTGTGGTTGACCACCAGGTCGATGATCACCCGGATGCCGCGGTTCTGCGCCTGGTGCAGCAGCTCCGCGAAGTCACCGAGGGTCCCCAGGCGCGGGTCGACGTTGTAGAAGTCGGTGGCGTCGTACCCGTCGTCCTTGTTCGGTGAGGGATGGATCGGGTTGAGCCAGAGGCAGGTCACCCCGAGGCGGGCCAGATAGTCCAGCCGGCCGATCAGCCCCTGGAAGTCACCCACCCCGTCGCCGTCGGAGTCCGCGTACGAGTCCACGTCGAGGCAGTAGACGACCGCCTCCTGATACCACCTGTCACCCATGCGACGACTACTTCTCCGAACCCGCGATTCGCCAAACCCGGTTACCGTGCCGGCATGAGCGAACGCACCGAGCGGGGCGAGTGCCGTGCGGGCAAGCCCGGTCAGCACGGCATGAGCGTGGACGTATCCGCCAGCGACTGGTCCGCCGGCACGTGGCTGAACCCGCCCGAGCGGGCCGAGGCCGTCGACGACGCCCTGCTCGTCGAGCCGCGGGGCGGCAGCGACTTCTGGCGGCGCACCAGCTACGGCTTCGTGCACGACGACGGCTCCGCGCTGCTCGCGCCGTTCGCCGTGGACAGCGCCGTCGAGGTGTCCTTCCGGCTCGACTACACCGCCCAGTTCGACCAGGCCGGCGTGCTGGTGCGGGTGGACGAGCGGCGGTGGACGAAGGCCGGGGTCGAGGTGAGCGACGGCTCGCCGCAGGTCGGCGCCGTGGTGACCGACGAGTTCTCCGACTGGTCGGTGGCGCCGGTGCCGGAGTGGTCGGGACGGGACGTGACGGTCCGGGTGAGCCGGGCCGGGGACGCGTTGACCATCCGGGCCCGGGTCGACGACGAGCCGTGGCGGCTGGTGCGGGTCGCGCCGCTCGACCCGGCGGCGGAGGCGACGGCCGGGCCGTACTGCTGCTCACCCAGCCACGGCGGCCTGCTGGTCCGCTTCACCGGCTGGCGGCGCGGGCCGGCGGACGCGGCGCTGCACCCGGACGGTTAGCCGGGTCACCGGCGGGTGTGGGCCGGACCGCCCCGGGTACTACCCGCTGATCTCCGGCACCCGTGTGGAAGGACCGCCATGGCCCTGGCCCAAGACGTCGATCCGAACCAGTTCACCGGGCTGACCGGCTGGGTGGCGAGCGTGATCGACTCGATGGGCGCGGTCGGTGTCGCGCTGCTGGTGGCGCTGGAGAGCATCATCCCGCCGATCCCGAGCGAGATCGTGTTGGCGATGGCGGGTTACCTCTCCGCCGAGGGCCGGTTCAACGTGGTGGTGATCGTGCTGGCCGCGACCGCCGGTTCGCTGCTCGGCGCGCTCGTGCTCTACTGGCTCGGCGCGGCGCTCGGCGAGGACCGGCTGAAACGCTGGCTGGATCACATCCCGCTGGTCGACCTGGCGGACTTGGAGAAGGCGGACCGCTGGTTCGAGCGGCACGGCCGCTGGGCGGTGCTGATCGGCCGGCTGGTGCCTGTGGTGCGCAGCCTGGTCTCCGTGCCGGCCGGCGCGAATCGCATGCCGATGGGCGAGTTCGTCCTGTTCACCACGCTCGGTAGCGCGGTGTGGAACGGGTTGATCGTCGGCGCCGGTTTCGCCCTGGGCGCGCGCTGGGAGGACGTCGACCGCTACAGCCACTGGTTCAACTACGCGTTCTTCGCGATCTTCGGCGTGATGATCGCGAGCTGGGCGGTGAAGAAGGTACGCCGGCGGCGCGCCCGGCAGTCGGTGACCACCGGGCGCTGACGCCGGCGCCGGCGAGGTGTTAGGCGGGGCCCCCGCCACATCCGAATGCGTTGAGCGGGGCCCCCGCCTTACACCTCAGCGGCGGAAGGTGAACCAGTTGAGGTTGACGAAGTCCGACGGCTGGCCGCTGCTGAACGTGAGGTAGACGGTGTGCCGGCCGGTCACCGAGCCGACGTTGCCGGGCACCGAGCGCCACGTCTGCCAACCGCCGGTGTTGCCGACCGCGAAGCTGCCGATCGGCGTCGCGGTCGGGCTGTCCACCCGCACCTCCACCAGGCCGCTCACCCCGGCCGCCGCGCCGGACGCGACCCGGGCCACGAAGTCGCGCGGCGGGGTCGAGCCGAAGTCCACGTTGTCGTAGCGGGCCCAGTCACCGTTGGCCAGGTAGCCGATGTTCTGACCGCCCTCGGTGCACGTCTCCACCTGCACGCCGTTCTGCGCGTTGAACGACTCCGCCTGGATGGTGGCGTACGCGTTGCGCACCCCGCCCGGCGGCGGCGTGGTCGGGGTCGGCGACGGGTTGCCGCCTCCGCCCCGGGAGTAGGCCGCCACGTAGTCCACGAGCATCGGCCGGCCGGACACGGTCGCCGAGGTCGGCGTGGCCGAGCCGGCCACCCCGTCCGGGAAGCCGCCGCCCATGGCCACGTTGAGCAGCATGAAGTAGCCGCTGTGGTTGGTCATCTGGCTCCAGTACGGCTCCCCGACCTGGCTCTGGGTGACGGTGTGGAAGAGCTGGCCGTCTACGTACCAGCGCAGTTGCTGCGGGCTCACCGAGGCGTCCCACTCGAACCGGTAGGTGTGGAACGCCGACTGGCAGGAGCTGCCCGGGCAGGCCCGGGACGCCCCGCGGCCGTTGAACTCGTCGCACGGGCCGCCCGGCGCGACGCCGCAGTGCAGCACTCCCCAGACCGAGTTGATGCCGTTGACGTTCTCCATCACGTCGAACTCACCGATGCCCGGCCAGTTCTGGTAGTTGCCCCGGTAGGGCGAGCCGAGCGCCCAGAACGCCGGCCAGTACCCGGCCGCCGACGCGCCGGTGACGTTCGGCATCTGGATCCGGCCCTCCAGGGCCAGCACGCCGCCCGCCGGCGGCTTGAAGTTCGACCGGACCGTCTCGATCCGGGCGGACGTCCAGCGGCCGGCGGAGTCGCGCAGCGGGGTGATGCGCAGGTTGCCCGATCCGTCCTGGGACAGGTTCGCGGTGTTCGAGGTGTAGGTCTGGATCTCGCCGGTGCCCCAGTTGGCGGGGCCGCCCGGATAGCTGGTGCCGGTGTCGATGATCCAGTTTGCCGACGACGGCAGCGTGCCGGCCGCGCCGGTGAAGTCGTCGCTCCACACCAGGTTCCAGCCCGACGGCGGGGACGGGACGGCGGCCTGCGCGGTCATCGAGACGGCCGCGAGCGCGGTGGTGCTGACGACCACGGCGGCGGCCAGCGCGAGCCGGCGGCGGATCCGGGGCACGGTGGAGGAGGCGGCGGGGGCCGCCGAAATCGGTTTCATCCGGGTTGCCTCTCTGCGGGGACGGGGGCGGAGAGCGCTCTCTGAGAGCGAGTTCTACGCGCCCGTCCCCGCCTTTGTCAACGCTTGTCGATGGCGGCCAGCTGCGGTCGCCGCAGCACCCCCTGCTCCAGCGCGGTCCACGCGGTGGTGGTGACCAGGTAGAGCACCGCCGCGAGCGGCACCACGAGCGCCACCAGCACGGTGCCGTAGGGCAGCAGCGGCATCAGCCGCCCGAGCACCGCCGCGCCCGGGCCGCCGGCCGGCGCGCCGCCACCGGTGTGGGTGCCGGTGACGGCGGTGCCGGCGGCGGCGGTGCCGGTGGCGGCGGTGCCGGTGGCGGCGGCGGTGGCGGTGGCGGCGGCGGTGGCGGTGGCGGCGGCGGCGGTGGCGGTGCCGGTGGCGGTGATCGTGGCGGCGGCGGCCAGCCGGCGTGTCCGCCGGGACGACCACCAGGCCAGCGCCAGCAGCGCGGCCAACAACACCCCGAACACGGCCGGCACCGGGCCGGCCAGGCCGTCGGCGAGATGCCACCCCAGCGGTACGCCGGCCAGGCGCTCCCCCAGCAGCTCCGGCGCGCCGTCCCCGGTGGCGAAGAGGCGGTACATGACCATGAAGAACGGCGCCTGCAACAACGCCGGCAGGCAGCCCGCGACCGGGCTCGCCCCGGCCTGCCGGTAGAGCGCGAACAGCTCGCTCTGGAGGCGGGCCGGATCATCGGCGTACCGGCTCTGGAGGTCGCGAACCTCCGGGGCGAGCGCCGCGCGACGCCGCTCCCCGCGAACCTGCGCCAGGGTGAGCGGCGAGATCAGCAGCCGGACCCCGACGGTGAACAGGACGATGGCGACGGCCGTCGCGGCGCCGCCGGAGAGCGGGACGAGCGCGTCGGCGAGCCAGGTGACGACGGCGGCGGCGGCCGAGGCCGCGGTGTGCAACGGTGCGAAGGCGAGCATGGGTAGACCCCTCGGTCCGATTCCGGACGCCCCGGGCGCACGACGGCGCGCCGGAGGGCGAATGACGACGGAATCGGCCGCGCAGCCATGCGGAAGGACCGGCGGGCGTCGTCCGGCGGTCCGGCCCCACGCGCCCGCGGGGGACGGCCAGGCGCTGGGCACGCCTCCGGGCGGCGTCCGACCCGAACCGGCAGATCCGCCCCTACCAGCGGCGGTCCGGCGTGGCTAGGCGGCCGACGGGCGCAACCCGGGTGCGCGCGGGCGCGGACGACCGGGCGCGTCCGGATCGACCTGCCGGGGCACCTGACGGCGCCGGGCGCGGGCGCGCAGGGCGGCGGTGTGCCGGGTGCCGGGTGCCGTGGGAAGCGCCCGCACCCGCAGCGCGATCACCGTGGCCAGTAGCAGCGCGGCGACCACGGCAGCGCCGGCCAGCAACCCGGCCGGCCGGTCCGTGACCAGGACGAGGGCGTACGCCCACGGCCCGCTCACCAGCGCCAGCATCCCTGCCACCCGCTCACCCTAGAACGTCGTGTCACCCCCGGCCCGCCCGCGAGCGCCAGTTCGGCGAGGTGGCGGTGTCCGCGTCGCTCCGACCCCGCCACCTCGCCGAGCTGGCGAAGCCACACCGGCCACCCGGCACGCCCGCGACCGAAGCGGCCCCGCCGACCGAAGCCGGCCCCGCCGACCGAAGCCGGCCCCGCCGACCGAAGCGGTCCCGCCGCTCGCGAAACCGACCGGGCGAGCCGGGCCGACACGCCGTCCGGCGCGTTTCCGGGCGTCGACACGGTGGGTAACAAGGCGTCGACCACACGGCACGGTGCCGTGCCGGTCGGAAGGAGACGGTGGTGGCGATGAGCGGCTCAGTGGCGGAGCGGGAACGGGATGCCGCGCCGGACGGCCGGACCGACCTGTTGACGGTCGGCGTCGAGGAGGAGTTCCTGCTCGCCGACCCGCACACCGGCACCGCCGTGCCCGCCGTCGAACTGGTGATGGAGCAGGTGCCGGCCGAGCTGCGGGGCCAGGTGGAACGCGAGTTCCAGACCAGCCAGATCGAGATCGGCAGCCCGCCGGGGCTGGACCTGTCCTCGATCCGGCACTCGCTGTCGATGCTGCGCGCCGAGCTGGCCGACGCGGCCGAGCGGGCCGGCGTACGGCTGCTGGCGATCGGCACCGGGCCGGTCGACGGGCCGGTCCCGGCGGTGGTGGACAAACCCCGCTTCGACCGGATGATCGAGCGGTTCCGGCTGCTGGTGCCCGGCCCCGGCAACAACGGCATGCACGTGCACGTCGGCGTACCGGACCCGGACACCGGCGTCCAGGTGCTCAACCACGTCCGGCCCTGGCTGCCGATCCTCCAGGCGGCCACCGTCAACTCCCCGTTCGCGCGCAGCGCGGACACCGGCTATGCGAGCTGGCGCTCGATCGAGTGGGAACGCTGGCCGTCCGTCGCGCCCACGCCCTACCTGGAGTCGCACGAGCACTACCAGCGGTTGATCCGGCAGCTCATCGCCAGCGGCGTGATGCTGGACGAGGGAATGCTCTACTGGTATGCCCGGCTCTCCGCCAAGTACCCGACCGTGGAGATCAGGATCGGTGACGTCTGCCCGTCCGTGGACGACGCGATCCTGGTGGCCGCGCTCGTGCGCGGGCTCGTCGCGACCGCGCTCACCGACATCGCCGCCGGCCGATCGGCCGTCAACACCGACCACCACCTGCTGGTGGCGGCGCACTGGCGGGCCGCCCACGACGGGCTGGAAGGCGAGGGCGTCGACCTGCACGACGGCGAGCTGCGGCCGGCTTGGGAGCTGCTGGACCGGATTGTCGACCGGATCCGCCCGGAGTTGGCGCGGCACGGCGACCTCGACCGGGTGACCGAACTGCTCGGCGGGCTGCGCCGGCACGGCACCGGCGCGGCGCGGCAGCGGGAGGTGTTCGCGCGTACCGGCGACCTGGCCGACGTGGTCGCGGACGTGGCCCGGCAGACCCGTGGTTGAGCTCGCCCGTGGCGCGGGCCGGGCGTGACAGGATGAGCGGCGTGGCGGAACGGATGATCGTCATCGGCGGCGACGCCGCCGGCATGTCGGCGGCGTCGCAGGCGCGGCGCCGCCGCGGCCGGGCCGACCTGGAGATCACCGCCTTCGAGCGGGGGCACTTCACCTCCTACTCGGCCTGCGGCATCCCCTACTGGATCGGCGGCGTGGTCCCGGAGCGCGACCAACTCGTCGCCCGCACCCCGGCGGCCTTCCACGGCGACTACGACATCGACGTCCAGATGCGCCACGAGGTGACCGCCATCGACCTGGGCCGCCGCGAGGTGGTCGCCCGGGACCTGGACGGCGGCGGCGAGGTCCGCGCCGGCTTCGACACCCTGGTGTACGCCACCGGCGCCACCCCGGTGCAGCCGGAGTGGGCGCGCGACGACGTGGCCGGGGTGTTCGGCGTGCAGACGCTCGACGACGGCGAGGCGGTGCGCGACTGGCTGGAACGCGAGCCCCGGCCGCGGCACGCGGTGGTGGTCGGCGGCGGCTACGTCGGCGTCGAGATGGCCGAGGCGCTCGTCTACCGCGGGCTCTCCGTCCAACTGGTCGAGCAGGCCGCGCAGCCGATGTCCACCGTCGACCCGGACATGGGCGAGCTGGTGGCCGAGGCGATGCGCGGCACCGGCATCGGCATCCGCACCGGGCTGACCGTCACCGGCCTGGCAGAACGGGACGGCCGGATCGCCGCGGTGGTCACCGACGAGGGGCCGATCCCGGCCGACATCGTGGTGCTGGGTCTCGGCGTACGCCCCAACACCGCGCTCGCCGAGGCCGCCGGCCTGCCGCTCGGTCCGTCCGGCGGGATCCGGGTGGACCGCCGGATGCGGGTGACCGGGGTGCCCGGCGTGTGGGCGGCCGGCGACTGCGTGGAGAGCCTGCACCGGGTCAGCGGCATGCCGGTGCACATTCCGCTCGGCACGCACGCGAACAAGCAGGGCCGCGTCGCGGGGATCAACATCGGCGGCGGGTACGCCACCTTCCCCGGCGTGATCGGCACCGCCGTCACCAAGGTCTGCGACCTGGAGGTGGGGCGCACCGGGCTGCGGGAACGGGACGCCGCCGAGGCCGGCTTCGAGTTCGTCACCGTGCTGGCCGAGTCGACGAACCGGGCCGGCTACTACCCGGGCGCGCGGCAGATGACCGTGAAGCTGATCGCCGAGCGGCCCAGCGGGCGGCTGCTCGGGGCACAGATCGTCGGCTGGTCCGAGGCGGCCAAGCGGATCGACGCGCTGGCCGTGGCGCTGTGGAACGGCATGACGGTGGACGAGATGACCGCGCTCGACCTCGGTTACGCGCCCCCGTACGCGCCGGTCTGGGACCCGGTGCTGATCGCCGCCCGCAAGGCCGTCGACGCCCTCGCCGCCCTCGCGTAAGGCGGGGGCCCCGGTTAACGCCTCCGGTATAGGCGGGGCCCCCGCTTAACACCCGCCCGGCCACGCGCCATGTGCCGGTTCGGGGCGGACGAGCGCGCACAGCGCGCTGTGGAATCGACCGGTGCGGATACCGGGAGACGACGCGTCGCGGCTGGAATGGTTGCTGTTCGGGCAGTCCGAGGTGCTCACCTGGGCCCAGGCGACGGAAGTTCTGCCGCCGGGTCGGGTCCGGCACCTGCTGGCGAGCGGTCGCTGGCACCGGGTGTGTCGCGGGATCCTGCGCGCCGCGCCGGGCGGCCCGTACACCCGGGAGCAGCAGTGGTGGATCGCGGTGCTGGCGGCGGGCGACGGCGCGGTGCTCGCCGGGCTCGCCGCCGCGCGGGCCGGCGGGCTGCGCGACGCATGGCGGCACGACGCGGTGGACGTCCTGGTGCCGCACCAGCGCCGGGCGGTCGGCCCGATCCGCCGGCTGCCGCCGGGCCTGCCGGCGGTACGGGTCCGTCGGGCGCGTCACCTGCCCGCCGCCGACCGCCAGGTGGGCCGGCCGGCCCGTACCACCATGGCGCGCTCGTTGGTGGACGCGGCCGGCTGGGCGCGTACGGACGACGAGGCGCAGGCGATCGTCGCGGCCGGCTGCCAGCAGCGGCGGGTGACCCCGGCGGAGCTCGGCGCGGTGCTGGACCGGCTGCCCCGGGCCCGGCGGCGACCCCTGATCCGGCAGACGCTGCACGACGTGGCCGGCGGCGCGGAGGCGCTTTCGGAGATCGACCTGGTGCGGCTCTGCCGCCGCCACGGGCTGCCGGTTCCGGACGGGCAGGAGCGTCGCCGGGACGCCGACGGCAGGCAGCGTTACCTGGACGCGTACTGGCGGCGCTGGCGGCTGCACGTGGAGGTGGACGGCGCCCATCACATGGACGTCCGGCACTGGGCGGCGGACCTGCGCCGGCAGAACCGGGTCTGGATCGAGGGCGATCGCATCCTGCGCTTCACCGCGTTCGACGTGAGGCACCGCCCCGCCGACGTGGTCGCCCAGCTCCAAGCCGCCCTGACCGCCGCCGGTTGGCGCCCCTGACCGCCTTTGGGTGCAACTGTTGCTGCCCTGGCGACAACAACTGCACCCAAAGCCGATCGGGCAGGATGGGCGGGTGCGGTGGGAGATTCCGGCGGGGCTGCAGTGGGTCGAACGGACAGCTGTGGGGCGGGGGTGGCTGGCGGAGCTGCCTGACCGGCTGGCGGAGTGCGTGGCACGGTGGGAGCTGACCGCCGTCGGGCCGCCGTTCGACTACGCGTACGCCTCGCTCGCCCTGCCAGCCGAGCTGCCGGACGGCACCCGGGCGGTGTTGAAGGTGCAGTACCCGGACGACGACAGCGTCCACGAGGCCACCGCGCTGGCGCACTGGGCCGGGCGGGGCGCGATCCGGCTGCTCGCCCACGACGCCGACCGGCGGGCGCTGCTGGTCGAGCGCTGCGACCCGGGCACCCCGCTGCACACGCTGCCGGCCGACGCCGCGCTCGACGCCGCGGTCGACCTGCTGCCCCGGCTGGCGGTGCCGGCCGGCCCGCCGTTCACGTCACTCGCCGAGGAGGCCGCCGGCTGGGCCGAGCGGATGCCGGTCAAGTGGCGCCGGGCCAACCGCCCGTACGAGCGGAGGCTGCTCGACGCGGCGCTCCGGATGCTCGCCGACCTCGCGCCGAGCCAGGGCGGGCAGGTGCTCGTCAACCAGGATCTGCACGCCGGCAACGTGCTGGCCGCCGGGCGCGAGCCGTGGCTTGTCATCGACCCGAAGCCGCTTGTCGGCGAGCGGGAGTTCGCGGTCGTGCCGCTGGTCCGCGGCGCCGAGCTGGGTCACTCCCCGGCGGCGGTACGGCACCGGCTCGACCGGCTCACCGCCGAGCTGGGCCTGGACCGGGAGCGGGTACGCGGCTGGGCGATCGGGCAGACGCTGGCCTGGAGCATCGACGGCGAGCAGGTCTTCCCCGGCAACGTCGAGGCGGCCCGCTGGCTGCTCGACGAGACGTGACGCAGCCAACGTCGGCGGCGACGCGACGGGCCAGCCCCGCGCAGCGCGACGAGCCGGCCGGACCGCTGGCGGGTTCAGCCGGCCTGGCAGGTGGGGCACCAGTAGAGGTTGCGCCCGGCGAGTGAGCCCCGGCTCACCTCGGTCCCGCAGACGTGGCAGGGCGCGCCCGCCCGCCGGTAGACGTACACCTCGCCGCCGTGCCGGTCGACCCGCGGCGCCCGACCGGTCGCCTCCGGCAGGTCCGCGTCGCGCACGGTGTCGATCCGGCCGCGCTCGACTCCCCGGGTCATCAGCGTCACCAGGTCCGCCCAGAGTTCCGCCCAGCCGGCCGAGGTCAGCTCCCGCCCGGGCAGCAGCGGGGGCACCCCGGCGCGGAACAGCGCCTCGGTCACGAAGATCAGGCCGGTGCCGGCCACCACGGACTGGTCCAGCAGCAGCGCGGCCAGCGGGGTGGGGCTGCGCCGGATCCGCGCGTACGCCCGATCCGGGTCGGCGTCGCCGCGCAGCGGGTCGGGGCCGAGCCGGCCGCGCAGCGCCGCCACCTCGGGCGGGGTGAGCAGCTCGCAGGCGGCGGGTCCGCGCAGCTCCAGCCAGTTGCGGTCGCTGTGCAGCCGCAGCCGCACCTGCCCGACCGGGGCCGGCGGCTCCCCCGGCCCGTCCGCGAACTTCCCGTACAACCCCAGGTGTACGTGCAACGCCAGCTCGTCGGCGTAGTGGTGCAGCAGGTGCTTGCCGTACGCCTCGGTGTGGTCCAGGACGGTGCCGGTGAGCCGGGCGGCGCCCTCGGCGAAGCGGCCCTGCGGGCTGTCGGCGTGCACCTTGTCGCCGGCGAACAGCTCGGCGTGTCGGGCGGCGAGCCGGTGGATGGTGTGTCCCTCTGGCACGGACCAAGCGTAGTCAGCCGTTGTCACACCCGCCCGGTGGCCGCCGCCAGGTCGAGCAGGCGGGCCAGGCGGTACCGCAGCACCCGCGCCTGCCCGATCGACAACAGCAGGCCGGCCTCCGCGCCGCGCAGGCTCACCATCGGCTCGGCGGCGGGATGCAGCGCCCGCACCAGCCCCACCCCGACCCGGAGCGCCGCCGGCTGGTCGGGGTCCGTTCGGCGGGTGCGGGAGCGGTGCTGGCCCCGGAGCCGGCAGCCGTCCCGGTCGCACCAGCGTGGGTGGTCCAGGTCGTCGGCGAGGGCACCGGTCGGATAGACGTACACGTGCCCGCAGGGCCGCGACACCCCGGGCTTCAGACCCGTCGGGTACGCGGCCAGCCCGGCTCCGCCGAACGCGGCGACGGCGGGCGCGGCATGCGCCTCGCAGGTGTACACGCAGCCGTCCAGGGAGTCCGTCGTGTACAGCTCGATCCGGACGGTCGCCGGTTCTCCGCAGTCGGGCAGGGTGGGTAGGGTGCTCACGGGTCGCCTCCTCGTAGGCGATCAAGGCCCTCGGCCAGCGGCGCAATCGCTGTCCGAGGGCCGCCTGCATAATGCCAAACTACCATCACCCATTTGGCCAATCAATGGCCATGGAAGTCGTGTCTGACTTGGCCAGTGAGATCATCTACGGTATGGCCAACCGACTGGCGGATGCGGTACGCGCGTTTCACCTGGCGCAGGCCACCGCCGCTGCCTCCGCCCAGCGCGCGGCCGAGGATCGGGAGAAGGTCACCGTGGCCCGCGAGCAGCTCGCGACGGCCATCGCGGAGGCATCCAGGAGCGGCATGCGGCAGGTCGACATCGTGCGGGTGACCGGCTACACGCGCGAACGCGTGCGCCAGATCCTCCGTTCCCACGGCGTCGCGCCCGACTAGCCGCCCAGCGTCACCTCTCGCCTCACATCCGGGCGCCGGCCGCGCCGTGGGACTCCATTGAATCGACACCTGTCGACTGACAGACTGACTCCAGTCGCGCTCGGGAGCCGGTGCGAGCCGCTCGATCCAGCAGGAGAGTGACGCGCGGGGTGGTACGCACCCCGCGCCGGGCAGTCCCTCTCCGGCAGTCCGCCGTGCCGCCATTCCCGCCGATCACGCCGCGGGACGGGCTCTCAGTGCAGGAGAAACAGATGCTTCGTACGCTCGGCGCGGCACTGGCCGCCGCGCTCACCCTGACCGGCCTGGCCACCTCGACCGGGGCCGTCCAGCCGCCGGCCGTCCAGCCGCCCACCGTCGCGGCGGCGACGCCGACGCCCGGCCCGACGCTGACGTGCCCGCCGGCACTGCCGGTCAGCGGCCGGGTGAGCGGTGCCACCACCACCAGCCTCACCATCACCTACTCGCTGATTCTCTTCCCGCCCTGCGGCTACGACCCGCCGATGGTCGTCACCCTCTTCGCCAGCCGGGAGGACGCCACTGAGCGGCGCAACCCGGTGGCCGAGGCCGTCTCCGGGCCGGAGCGCTTCGGCGACGTGACCATCGACGGGCTGACGCCCGACACCGACTACTGGTTCCGGTTCAGCGACACGCACGGCACGCAGGATCCGTACCTCATCGGCGGACCGGGCCGGACGCTGTCGACGTCGACGTGCGCCGCGTCGGCCACGATCGACAATCAGTGGTACGGCGGTTTCATCGCCACGGTCACCGTGCGCAACACCGGCACCGAGCCGATGCACGACTGGCGCGTGAAGTGGCGGTGGTCCGGTGACGAGCGCATCCAGACGATCTGGGGCGGGGTGGCGGAGGTCACCGGTCAGAACGTCGTGGTCCACAACGCCTCCTGGAACGGGACGCTGGCGCCGGGCGCCTCGACCACGTTCGGGCTGATGGTGGCCGTGAGCGGCTGGTCCGGCGGCTTCACGCCGGTCTGCGGCCGGTGACCGGCATGCGGTCGACGGATCGGGCGCTCCCCGACGGCGGGAACGGTGGGATGAGCGGACGGGGACGTCTCCTGGCGTTCGGCATGGCACTAATCGTGGCCGTCGCGACGGTGGTCGGGCCGGGCTCGGCCGCGCTGGCGGCCCCGGTGACCGTCACCAACGGCACGCAGTTCACCGACACGAGCGGCGCCGTGGTGCACGCCCACGGCGGCGGCGTCCTCAAGGTCGACAACTACTACTACTGGTTCGGCGAGAACCGCAATCCGGACAACACCTTCCGGGCGGTCTCCGTCTACCGCTCCACCGACCTGCGCACCTGGGAGTTCCGCAACAACGTCCTCACCCAGACGTCGGCCGCCGAGCTGCAACGATCCAACATCGAGCGGCCGAAGGTCATCTACAACGCCGCCACCGGCCGGTTCGTGATGTGGATGCACAAGGAGAACGGGTCGGACTACGGCGAGGCGCGGGCGGCCGTCGCCTCGTCGGCCACCGTGGACGGCAACTACACCTACCACGGCAGCTTCCGGCCGCTCGGGCAGCACATGTCGCGGGACATCACGCTCTACAACGACAACGGCACCGCGTACATGATCTCGGCCGCCAACGAGAACCGCGATCTGCACATCTACCGGCTCACCTCGGACTATCTCAACGTCGCCGGCCTGGTGGGCAACTTCTGGGCCGGCGCGACCCGCGAGGCGCCGGCGATGTTCAAGCGGGGCAGCACCTACTTCCTGCTGACGTCGGCGGCGACCGGCTGGAGCCCAAACCAGGCCAGGTACGCCACCGCGACGAGCATCTCGGGACCGTGGAGCGGCTGGACCGACGTGGGCAACAACACCACGTTCAGCTCCCAACCGGCCTTCGTGCTGCCGATCCAGGGCACCTCCACCACCAGCTACCTGTACATGGGTGACAGGTGGGCGGGAGCCTGGGGCGGGCCGGCCAACGACTCGCAGTACGTGTGGCTGCCGATCAGCTTCCCGACCGCCACCAGCATGAGCCTGACCTGGTATCCGTCGGTCACCATCGACACGGCTGCCGGGACGGTCACCGGCAGCGCGCCCACCACCTACCGGGTCACCGCCCGGCACAGCGGCCGGGTGCTGGACGTGATGGACAACTCCACCGCAAACAACGCCGAGGTCAAGCAGTGGAGTTGGAACGGCGGTGGCAACCAGCGGTGGGAGTTCCAGGACGCCGGCGGCGGCTGGTTCCGCCTCGTCAACGCCAACAGCGGCAAGTGTCTCGACGTCGCCGGCGCGTCCACCGCCGACGGCGCCAACATCATCCAGTACACCTGCGGCAGCGGCGCCAACCAGCAGTGGCAGTGGGCCGCGCTCGGCAGCTGGTTCCAGCTCCGGGCCCGGCACAGCGGCAAGTGCCTGGACGTGGTCAACTCCGGCACCGGCGACGGCGCGGACGTCCAGCAGTACACCTGCGGGAGCGGCACCAACCAGCAGTGGTCACGCACCCAGTCCTGACGACGGCGCCGCCCGGCGCGGGAACCGGGGCCGCAAGCCGGCCCCGCCGGGCGGCCCCGGTTCCGTCACCGGGTGTCGATTTCCGCACGCCTGGGTACCTCCTGACAGTCATGCGCGGCCTCCGCGCCTGCATCAGGAGGTGCCAAGGTGAACATCTTGTCCCGCCGGAAGTCCCCGGCGAACAGTACCGATACGAACAGCGACGGTGTCGTCGACGCCCGCGACGAGCACCCGAC
Source organism: Micromonospora sp. WMMD1128 (assembly GCF_027497235.1). Taxonomy (NCBI): domain Bacteria; kingdom Bacillati; phylum Actinomycetota; class Actinomycetes; order Micromonosporales; family Micromonosporaceae; genus Micromonospora; species Micromonospora sp. WMMD1128. The sequence continues at coordinate 810,332 of NZ_CP114902.1, read as the reverse complement.
CGCAGACGGAACGGCCGGCCAACCGGTGGTCACCGACCGCGACGCGGCGCGGGCCACGTACCGCAGCGACTCGACCGCCACCGAAGCGAAGCGTGCCGGCGAGGCCGGGCCGATCAGCGGGGCCGGGCGCGGCGGCGAAGCTGCGCGAGTCACCGACGCCGGGCGGGTTCCGGCGGACGGGCGCGGCGGCGAGGCCGGACCGGTCGGCGACGGGCATGTCGAGACCATGGCACGGACCGGCGAGGCGGAGCGGCGGGCAGCGCAGCGGGCCGCCTCGGCCCGGGCGGCGACCAGCAGGCCGTTGGGCCGGAACGCGCGGACCGTCGACCCGGAGCCGACCGTCGACCCGAACCGTGACGGCCACCCCGACCGGCCCGTCGACCTGGACCGCGACGGTCACCCCGACCGACCCGTCAACCTCGACCGCGACAGCCACACCGACCGGCCCGTGGACCCGAACCGCGACGTCCACACCGACCGGTCCGTCGACCCGAACCGCGAAACCCACACCGACCGGCCCGTCGACCTGGACCGCGACGGTCGCCCCGAGCGGGAACTCGATCCGGAGCTGACGAAGAAGCCGCGGGCCAGCCTTCTCGCCACGCTCGGTCTGGTCGTGTCCGTGGCCGGCGCGCTCTTCGTGCTCTCCGGCACGCTGGCCGGCTACGGCATCGGGCTCGGCGCGGCCGGCGCGGTGCTGGCGGTGCTGGGCCTGATCGCCACCCGACGCCGGCACGTGGCCGGCAAGACCGACGCGCTGATCGGCATCATGGTCGGCCTGGCCGCCGTGGTGCTCGGCATCGTGGCGATGACCGGCCAGTTCGACTGGCCGACCACTGACGGCGAGTGGGTGGGCCGGTTCCGCGAGTGGCTTGACTCACAGTTTGTCGATCGGTTCTGAGGGCACTGTTCCGATCGCCGGCAGCAACCGGCAGCCCGAAAAGCTCCGGTGGTTCACCGGGCAGCACCGGTGGTTCACCGGCCGGGCAACACCTCTTTCGGGGGCGGCGACTCGCCGCCCCCGAAGTGTGTTCCGCGCTCTTCGACTCACGCCGTCCGAGATGGTGGAAGCGCGTGGCCCCGGAGGGGCACAGTTCTCCACGCAACCTTGTCCGGTCAGATCCCCAGAGGCGCATTGGATGGGAACGTGCTCCCGATGGGCGAGAACCCGCGCTTGATCGACTCCATTCCGCCGAAGTGGCGGGGTCGAGCGGGCCGGGATACCGCCACCTCGCCGAAGTGGAGTGGATCGAGACGCCGGCCACCCTCTCAGACATCCGGGGAGCGCCTCCCCGCCGGTCGCCACCTGAATCCGGCCCGCAGGCACCCCGGCAAGGGCGGCTGCGTGCCAGAGCGACGCAAGGAATCGTCGGACCTGATCGCGTACACGCAACGATTCGCTGGTCTACGCAAGTTCTCGCGGTGGATGTCGTCGCACCGGGACGCATACGGTTGAGCCACGGCGCCAGCCCGTGGGCCGACCGTGGCCGGGCGCGCCCGACCCTGGGAGCACCACATGACGATGGACGCCACCCGCCAGCGCTTCCTGATGTGCCGGCCGACGTACTTCGCCGTCGACTACGCGATCAACCCCTGGATGGATCCCACCGCCCCGGTCGACGCCGCCCTGGCGATCCGGCAGTGGGAGCAGCTCCGGCAGACGTACGTCGATCTGGGCCACGAGGTCGAGCTGATCGAACCGGTCGCCGGCCTGCCGGACATGGTCTTCGCGGCCAACGGCGGCACGGTGATCGACGACAAGGCGATGGCGGTGCAGTTCCGCGACCCGCAGCGCGCCGACGAGGCCCCCGCCTACCGCGCCTGGTTCGAGGCCGCCGGTTTCGAGATGTACGACCCGAAGCACGTCAACGAGGGTGAGGGCGACGTCCTACTGGCCGGCGACCACCTGCTCGCCGGCACCGGGTTCCGCACCGCGCACGCCTCGCACGCGCAACTCCAGGAGGTCTTCGGCTATCCGGTGGTGACCATGCAGTTGGTGGACCCCCGCTTCTACCACCTGGACACCGCGCTCACCGTGCTCGACGAGCGGACCGTGGCGTACCTGCCGGAGGCGTTCTCCCCGGGCAGCCGGGCGGCGCTGCGCCGGCTCTTCCCGGACGCGATCCACGCCACGCTCGCCGACGCCGAGGTGCTCGGCCTGAACGCGGTCAGCGACGGCCGGCACGTGGTGCTGCCGGCGCAGGCCACCGACCTGGCCGCGAAGCTGCGCGACCGGGGTTACGAGATCATCGGGATCGACCTGTCCGAGCTGCGTAAGGCCGGCGGCGGACCGAAGTGCTGCACGTTGCGACTCCGTCAGGGAAAGGCGATCAAGTGATCATCGACGACATGCTGCGGACGCCCTCGGCGGTCCGGGACGCGGAGCGTCACACGGCGCACAACTACCACCCGCTGCCCGTGGTGATCTCGTCGGCCGAGGGCGCCTGGTTGACCGACGTGGACGGCCGCCGCTACCTGGACTGCCTGGCCGGCTACTCGGCGTTGAACTTCGGCCACCGGCACCCGAAGCTGATCGAGGCCGCGCACGCGCAGCTCGACCGCCTCACGCTGACCAGCCGCGCGTTCATCCACGACCAGTTCGCCGACTTCTGCCGGGAGCTCGCCGCGCTCTGCGGCAAGGAGCTGGTGCTGCCGATGAACACCGGCGCGGAGGCGGTGGAGACCGGCATCAAGGTCGCCCGCAAGTGGGGCTACCAGGTCAAGGGCGTGGCCCCGGGCCGGGCCAACATCGTGGTGGCGGAGGGGAACTTCCACGGCCGCACCACCACCATCGTCAGCTTCTCCACGGATGAGGACGCGCGCGCCGACTTCGGGCCGTACACACCTGGTTTCACCGTGGTCCCCTACGGCGACCTGGACGCGCTCGCCGCCGCGATCGACGAGAACACGGTGGCTGTGCTGCTGGAGCCGATCCAGGGCGAGCAGGGCGTCGTGGTGCCGCCGGCCGGCTACCTGCCGGGGGTCCGCGAGCTGTGCACCGAGCGCAACGTGCTCTTCGTCGCCGACGAGATCCAGTCCGGCCTGGGGCGCACCGGCACGACGTTCGCCTGCGACCTGGAGGGCGTCGTCCCGGACATGTACCTGCTGGGCAAGGCGCTCGGCGGCGGCATCGTGCCGGTCTCCGCGGTGGCCGCGAACGCCGACGTGCTGGGTGTGCTCCAGCCGGGCCAGCACGGCTCGACGTTCGGCGGCAACCCGCTCGCGTGCGCGGTCGCCACCGAGGTGGTCCGGCTGCTCGCCACCGGCGAGTTCCAGCGGCGCTCGGCCGAGCTGGGCGAGCGGCTGCGGACCGGCCTGGAAGGGCTGCTCGGTAAGGGCCTCGTCGCCGTCCGGGTGCGCGGCCTCTGGGCCGGCGTCGACATCGACCCGGCGCTGATGACCGGCCGGCAGGCGTGTGAGCGGCTGATGGAGCGCGGTGTGCTCGCGAAGGACACCCACGGTTCGACCATCCGGCTCGCGCCGCCGCTGGTGATCACCGAAGAGGAGATCGACCACGCGGTGGCGCAGCTCGCCGCCGTGCTGGCCGCCTGATCCGCGTACCCGAAAAGGGTGCCGGGACCACGACGGTCCCGGCGCCCTTTCGCGTGGGGGTCAGGGACGCGGCAGCCGCATCGCCATGGTCGGCGCCTCGGCCATCACCGAGTTCGGGGCGTACGTCGCTTCGCTCGTCGTCTCGGCGGCGCGGCCCACCTGCACGCCCGGGTAGAGCTCGATCAGGTCGCCCTCGCCGAGCGTCCGGGACTGCTGCGGCGGCAGCGGGATGCGGTCCGTCTCGACCATGGACCCGCCCGGCCGGATGCCGGAGCCGTTGGTGCTGGTGTCGGTGACCACCACCTCGCCCCCGCGCCCCAGGTCGAAGCGGACGTGGCTGCGGCTGATCCAGCGCCGGGCCTCGTCGTTGAGCCACTGGCCGAGCTGCACCCCGCCGGGGCCGTCCGGCGCCCGCCCGACCGCCACCGGGTCGGCCTCGGTGAGCACGAACCGCTTGCGTACCAGCCCGCCGATCCGCACCGCCAGCACCTCGCTGCGCGGGCGCTGCCCGGCGTCGGAGAGGCGGCTGCCGTGCCGGGGGCAGGTCGGCGCGCCGGTGCGCAGCGTGGGCGGCGGCTGCTCGGACGGGACCCGGTCGATCGCGGCCAGGTCGGCGAAGGCGCCGCCGCCCCCACCGAACAACGCGCACCCCGGCTCGGGGCAGCGCCACTTGCGGGAGAGCAGCTTGACGCCGGCCGGCGAGCGACTGCCGGTGCTCGGGTCCTGGCCGCCGCCGACGTGCGCGATGAACACCGGCCCGCCGGCGCCGGGCACCGGGGCGAGCGCCCGGCCGGCCTGGCCGAGCCACGGGTACCGGCCGACGAGCCCGTCGAGCCGGGCCCGGGTCAGCACCGGCAGGCCGAGCAGGTCGGCCACCTCGAGCATCCGGTCGCCGGGCTGGTCGAGCACCTCGACCAGCCCGTCGTCGGCCCAGCGGCGGACCACCATCCGCTCGTTGGAGGTCAGGTCGGCGTCGGACAGCAACGCCCGGTGCACGATCGCGTAGACCTGGACGCTGTCCTCCCCGATCTGCCGGGACAGCGCGTCGATCACCATGCCGAGCCGCAGCAGGCTGGCCGGCCGACCGCCGTCCAGGTTCTGCCACCGGATCACCTCGGCCAGGTCGACCACGGCCCGGGCCAGCGCGGGGTCGGTGCAGACCCGCCCCTCGATGGCGTCCAGCACCTTGCTGATCTCGAATCTCATGCCGCGCTCCGCACCATGTCGCGCCCGTCCACCATGCGACGACCCTACCGGCCTGCGCCCGCACCGGGCCGGGGTCGTCCCCCGACGCCCCGCCCGGCCCGCCGGGCTCAGCCCGCGCGCAGCGGTCGCCCCACCTCGTGCAGGTGCGCCAACCCCTGCCGGTACGACTCGACGAGCCCGCTCTCCGCGTACGGGATGCCCTGCTCGGCGCAGTACGCCCGGACCAGCGGTCGGGCCCGGCGCAGGTTGGCCCGGGGCATGTTCGGGAACAGGTGGTGCTCGATCTGGTAGTTCAGGCCGCCGAGCGCCAGGTCGACGAACCGGCCGCCGCGCACGTTGCGCGCCGTGAGCACCTGCTTACGCAGGTAGTCGAGGTCGTCGTCGGCGGTCGGCATCGGCATGCCCTTGTGGTTGGGGGCGAACGCGCACCCCATGTAGAGGCCCCAGAGTCCCTGGTGGACGGCGGCGAAGAGCAGCGCCTTCCCGGGGGACATGACCGCCAGCAGCAGGCCGACGTAGCCGACGCCGTGCGCCGCGAGCAGCAGCGCCTCCACGGCCCGGTGCCGCATCGGGACCCGCCACCGGCCGTCCGGCTCCCGGCCGGTGAGCGCCCGGACGCTCGCCACGTGCAGCGCCAGCCCTTCCAGCAGGAGCAGCGGGAAGAACAGCCACGCCTGCCGCCGGGCCATCCACCGGCCCAGGCCCCGGGTCGCCGTCGCCTGCTCGTACGTCCAGACCAGCGCGCCGGCGCCGACGTCGGGGTCCTCGTCGGCGTGGTTGGGGTTGGCGTGGTGCCGGTTGTGCTTGTCCACCCACCAGCCGTAGCTGAGCCCCACGGCGAGGTTGCCGGCGACCAGGCCGGCCGCTTCGCTGGGCCCGCGCCGGCGGAACATCTGCCGGTGCCCGGCGTCGTGCCCGAGGAACGCCACCTGGGTGGTGGCCACCGCCATCACGGCCGCCAGCGGCAGCTGCCACCAGGTGTTGCCGACCACCGCCACCAGCGCCCAGCCGGCCAGGAAGGCGCCCAGGGTGCCGACGATGCGGACCGCGTACCGGCCGGGACGCCTGTCGAACAACCCCGCCTCGGCGACCCGGCGGGACAGGCGCGCGTAGTCGCTGCCCCGCCGGGTGGCCGGTGCCGCCAACGTCGAAGAACTCATCCGATGTCGCCCCCCGGTGCCGCGGGTCGCACCCGGTGCGCGACCCTCCGTCACCAATCCTGGCGTCTTTGGTAGCGCTGGGTAATCCCGTCAGCCCCCGGGTCCGGGGTGGTGCTACCCCTACCGGAGCGATCGGTCAGGACGCCTGTCGGACGCGCATGTCGGCCAGCCACACGTCGGCCAGGTCGCCGAGGGGTACGTCGAGGGCCTGACTGAGGCAGACCACGGTGCCGAACGCCGGTGCGGGCAGGCGGCCCGCCTCGATCTTGCGGAGCGTCTCGGGGGAGATGCCGGCCGCCAGTGCCACCTCGACCAGGCTGCGGCCGGCCCGCGCGGACCGGAGGGCGACGCCGAGGCGCCGGCCCGCGGCGATCTGTTCGGCGGTGAGTGGCTGGCGAACCATGGCAGCAGGATAGCCCTCTCCGGACGGCGCGAACGGACGTGGTATAAAAATACCGTGATCGAGCTCAAGTCCACCGATGAGATCGCCCGCATGGCGGTGACCGGCCAGTTCGTCGGCGAACTGCTCGCCGAGCTGAGCGGCGTCGCCGCGGTCGGCGTCAACCTGATGGACATCGAGCGCCACGCCCGCCGCCGGATCGCCGAGCGCGGCGCCGAGTCCTGCTACTGGGACTACTCCCCCTCGTTCGGGCGCGGCCCGTTCCGCAACGTGCTGTGCCTGTCGGTGAACGACGCGGTCCTGCACGGCCTGCCGCACGACTACGTGCTGCGCGACGGCGACCTGCTCAGCATCGACATGGCCGTCACCATCGACGGCTGGGCCGCCGACTCCGCGCTCTCCTTCGTCGTCGGCACCCCCGACCCGGCCGACCTGCGGCTGATCGAGGCCACCGAGGTCGCCCTGGAGGCCGGCATCGCCGCCGCCCGACCCGGCGGCCGGCTCGGTGACGTCTCGGCCGCGATCGGCGAGGTCGCACACTCCTACGGCTACCGGGTCAACGGCGAGTTCGGCGGCCACGGCATCGGGCGGACGATGCACGAGGCCCCGCACGTCGCCAACAGTGGCCGCCCCCGCCGGGGCATGAAGCTCACCCCCGGCCTCACCATCGCCATCGAACCCTGGCTGTGCCGCTCGACCGACGAGATCCGGGTCGACGACGACGGCTGGACCATCCGCTCCGCCGACGGCTCCCGCACCGCCCATTCGGAGCACACGGTCGCCGTCACCGACGCCGGCCCCCGGGTGCTGACCCGCCGTCCGGCCCCCGCCGACCGCACCGACCGCCCGGTGGCGACCGCCTCCTGAACGACCCCCGGCCTGGTGGCGACCGCCTCCTGAACGGTCCCCCGGGCCCGGCGCGGGAACCCGCCGTCAGCCCAGCCGGGCCACGGCCGCACGCAGCCGGGTCAGGTCGCGGCGGCGCCGCTCGTAGGTGGCCGCCAGGCCGATCAGCAGCAGCCCGCCGAGCCCGAGGAAGATCCACCGGGGCAGCAGGTCCCACCCGCGGGCCAACTCGTGCAAGGCCAGTGGCACGAGCGTCGCCGCGCCCAGCACGACCGGCGCCTGCCAGCGCCGGACCGCCCCGCCGAGCACCGCGCCGAGCGCCGCCACGCCGAGCGCCAGCCGGCGCAGCGGTTGCGGGTCCGGCGCGGCCAGCACCGAGACGAGGCTCGGCAGCAGCGCCGCGCCGAGCCCCGGCCCGAGCGCCAGCCAACTGGTCAGCCCGGGCCGGTGCCGCAGCGCCACCAGACCGGCGCCGAGGGCCAGCACGGCCAGCGGCACCGTGTACGCCTCCAGCACCGCCACCCCACCGGCGGCCAGCAGCAGCCAACCGCCGAGCAGCTCGCTGCCGGCCGCGACCGCCGCGAGCCGGCGACGCCCGGCCGGCGTCTCCCCCCGTCGCAGCACCCGCACCGCCACCACCGCGCCCCACAGCACGCAGACCGCCGCCGCGTACCGCAGCGCCCCACCGGCGAGCAGCAGCGCCAACAGCGCGACCCCGTGCGCCGCCGCCTCCACCCCCGCCGCCCCGAGCACCCACCCCGCCGACCGCTCCCCCGACCGCTCCGTCGATCTTGGAGTTGTGGCGCCTGCGATGTCGGGATAGCGAGTTCTGCGAACGACCACAAGTCCAAGATCGACGAGCCGGGGGGTGGTCCGCAACGCCGGCGCCCCGTGCAGGGTCACGGCCGCGACGGCCAGGACCGCGAACCCGGCGGTACGCAGCGGCAGCCCGGCGGCCAGCGGCGCGGTGACCGCGAAGCCGGTGGCCGCGACCACGGCGCCCAGCCAGCCGGTGAGCCGGACGGCGGCCGGACGGCCGGTCACCCCCACCACGATGCCGGACACCACGAGCGCCCCCAACGCGGCAAGTGTTCCGGCGCGGGTGGCGAGCAGCCCGGCGAACCCGAACCCGCCGAGCACCGCCCCCAGCGGCAGCAGCACCGCCGGGACCACCGGGCGGGCCCCGGTCACCGCGGCCGTCAGCACCGCGGCCAACCCGGCCGCGAACACCACCGCCGGCACCGCCGGCCAGGGCGCGCCGGCCGCCGCGAGCAGCACCGGCAGGGCCACCGCGCCGAACGGCAGCCCGGCCAGCGCCGGCAGCCACCGGCGGCCGGACCCCGCAGCGCCGGTCACCCGCGTGCGATCCACCCCGACCCGGGCATCGTCCGCACCGACCCCGCCCCCGACCCGGGCACCGTCCGCCCCGACCCCCATACCCGCACCGGCACCGACCTGGGCGCGGCCCGCCGGGACCCCGGCCGCCAACCGGGTGTACGCCGCCGCGGCGGCCCCCAGGAGCAGCAGCACCAGACCGGCCCGGGCCGTCTCCGCAGCAACCGCCGTGCCGGCGGGCGGCCCGGTCCAGGGTCGGACCGGCAGGCTCCCCAGCACCGCAAGCGCGGCCGGGGCGGCGGCCAGCAGCGCCACCCCGGCCAGCGCGCCACCCACCGCACGAACAGCCACCGCACGAACGGCCACCGCACGAACAGCCACCGCCGGCCGGGCCCCGCCACCGGCGGCCAGCGCCAACCACACCCCCGCCACGGCGTAGAGCCCCACCGGTTCCCGGCCCGCCACGACCAGCGGCCCGAGTCCGATCGCGGCGAGCGCCACCGCGAGCCCCGTCGAGGCGTACCCGCTCAGGTCGGGCCACCGGCGGCGGACCGCGACGACGGCGGCCACCGGCAGCACGACGGCGGCGGTCCCGCCCCGGAGCTGCCACCACGCCGGCGCGCCCAGGCCGAGCAGCGCGACGACGAACACCGCCGGTACGGCGAGCAGCGCCACGGCCAGCGCGACCCCGGCGACGACCGGCTGCGCCCCCGACCCGCGCCGGCCCAGCGCGGCCACCGTTCCGCCGAGCGCGACCGTCACCGCGAGCACCGCGCCGGCCCCGGTCGGGTCGGCGCAACCGACCAGCAGCGCGTGCCCGACCAGCAGCGCGGCGGTCGACGCGGCCACCGGCACGGTGACCCGCCCCCGGCGCGGCCGGACCGCGACGCCCAGCAGCAGCGCGGCGGCCACCGCGAGGTCGACGACCAGCACCGCCGGCCAGGGCACGGTCGCCACCGCCGGCGCGGCGAGGACGGCCAGCCCGGCGGCCACCACCCCGGCCACCGGCCGGGCGGCCCGGGGCGCCAGCACCGCCACCGCACCGGCGACGAGCAGCAGCGTCGGCGACAGTTGCCAGCCCCAGGACGGGACCGCCCAGTCCCGGCCGCCCTGCCAGGCCGGGAACGAGGCGGCCACGGTGGCCGCGCCGACCACACCGGTCAGCACCACGGCGACCGGGCCGAGGCCGGCGGCCACCGCCAGGGCGCCCGCCCGGGGGCCGGTCCGGACCGGCGTCGGCAGCACGCGCACCGCCCCGGCCAGCGCCACCACCACCAACCCGGCCGCGAGCAGCAGCAGACCCGGGCGGACGGCGGCGACCGGTCGCAGCAGCGCGACGGCGAGCACCGGCACCAGCAGCCCGGTGGCCACCGCGCGCAGCACCGGGCCGCCCGCCGTGAACGCGCCCGCGACCAGGGCGAGCGCCACCACAAGCAACGGACCGCCGGCCAGCATCGCGGCGCCGGCCGCCCGGCCGACGGCCAGCGGCACCAGCGCGCAGCCGGCCGCCAGGACCAGCGCCCCGCCGTGCCCGAGCCAACCGAGCACCACCCCGGCCCGTACCGCCGGACCGGCCGTCGCCGGCGAGCCAGTCGCCGCCGGGACGACCGCGGCCACGTCGCCGGAGCGCGGCGCGCCACCGGCGATCCGCCGGCGCAGGGCCACCACCACCGCGAGGTCGCCCAACGCCAGGGTGGTCAGGACCAGCGCCCAGCCGGCCGCCGACGGCCTCGACGCCGCCACCGCCAGCGGCAGCACCGGCTGCGCGACAAGCCACGCCGCGAACCACGGCGCGGTGAGTCGGCCCAGCCGCCCGTACCCGGCCGCCACGGCGGCGCTCGTCGCCCCGACCAGCGCGGCGTAGCTGCTGCCCGGCCAGCCGGCCACCCCGAACAGGTTCACCGACCAGGCCGCGTACCCGTCGAGGAGCACCAGGAGCAGCCCGACCGCGGCGATCGTCTCGGCGGTGCCGCGCAGGCCGCGCGCCCGGGCCAGCAGCGGCGCGGCGAGGGCCAGCGCGGTGACGGCAAGCAGGATCAGCGCCCGGCCGGCCACACCGAACGCGGCCCAGGCGACCGCGGTGAAGACCACCGCGGCGGTGCCGAGCAGCAGTCCACCGAGGACGAAGAGCAGGCCCTGCACCGCGCGGGTGGAGGTCTCCGCGCCGCCGGGCCGGACCGGGACGGCGGCCGGCACCTGCGGCGGCACCCGCGGCACCTGCGGCACCTGCGGCGGCGGTACGGCAGTGGCCGCCCGGCGCGGCGCGGGGATCTCCAGGCGGATCCGGGCGGCAAGCGCCGCCCGCCGCTGCCGGGCCGTGGACAGGTGACCCGACAGCTCCTGGTACGCGAGGCGGGCCGCGTCCACCCGCGGCGTCAGCGCGACGATCTCCCGGTCCAGTCGGACCACCTCGGCCGCGGGCGGATAGGGCGGGCGGCCGCAGGTGCGGCAGCCGGCGACGAGGTCGGCCGGGGCGCCACAACCGGGACAGGGGTAGCCGGTGTTCTCCACCCCGCCAGCTTCACCGACGGCCGGGCGGGCGGACAGAGTAGGCGTACCTAGGGTCGGGTGTGCTCGCGCATCCACGCCGTGTAGTCGGGGTTGCCGCTGTCCTCCCGGCTCACCAGAATCTCCGGCACCTCGTACGGATGACTGGCGCGGAGCTGGTCGACGAGCGCGTCGACCCGGTCCGGCGTGGTCTTGAACCGCACCCACCACTCGGCGGTGGTCTGGATCGCCGACTGCCACCAGTAGGTGCTGTCCACCGGCCCGCCGACCTGGGCACACGCCGCCAGGCGGCCGGCGACGGCCGTGGCCGCCAATACGTCCGCCACCCGGCGGGCGTCCACCACCGTCGTCACCACGCAGATCTGCTCCACCAGCGCACCCTACGCGGCGGCCGGGCCGCTCCGCCGGAAGCGGTGGGTAAAGCCGCTCAGGCGTCGGTCGCGCCGTCCCGGTTCGCCGCGACCCACCTGTCGATCCGGGCCCACCAGTCGAACAGCCAGTCGATGCGTTCCTGCTCCCCGGCGGGGATCTCCTCGGGCGGGACGGACCAGAAGCGCATCACGATCCGCTTGTCCATCGGCAGTTCGCGCCACACGTCCGCGACGGTGAGCATCTGGTCCAGGCCGGTGTGCGCCACGAAGATCACCCCGGCCTCCGGCGCGGCGTCGAGCGCGGCGAGCAGCCCGCCCGGTTGGGGCGCGAGCACGTGCTGCATCCGTTCGGCGCGCAGCGCCATCCGCTCCAGGCCGAGCCGGCGCAGCCGGGCGATCGCGCGCAGCCGGCGGGACGGGGTGAAGTTGCCGCCCTCCGGGAAGATCACGAAGGCGTCGTCGTCGTCGAGGCCGGCGGCCAGGTGCCCGATCTGCCGCACCGCCGAGTCCCGACCGTCCGGGCCGGGCGCGATGAACCGGTTGGGCAGCCGGTTGAGCAGCACGTCGATGGCCGGGTCCCACTGGAGGCTCTCCTTGAGCACGATCCGGGGCTCGCGGTGGAACCAGTTCACCAGCGCGTGGATCAGGATGAACGAGTCGCCCGGGCCGGCGTGCCGGCAGAGCACCAACTCCGGGCGGCCGGGCAGCGCGGTGTCCGGGTCGGTGCCGACCACGTCGATGCTCAACCGCAGCGTCCACCGGGCCTGCCAGAACAGCACCCGCAGGAAGCGGCCGGCGACCACGTAGTGCGCCCGTTGGAAGGCCGGGGACCGTTTGTGCCGGCCGAAGCCGGAGGCCAGCCAGAGCAGGAAGAGGGCGAGCAGCGCCGCGGCGTCCCAGACCAGGTAGACGGCGCCGATCCAGAGCAGCCGCAGCGGACGCAGCCGCCCCGGCACCAGCGGCGACACGGCCAGCGCCAGCAGCGCCCAGCCGGGCAGCGTGGTCACCACGGCGACGGCGAGGAGCACGACGCCGGGCGCGAGCAGCAGCCGACGGATCCAGCGGGGTGGCAGTGACATCAACGCTCCAGCGCGGTGTCCAGGTAGCGGCGGGAGGCGGTGTACGCCCGGCTGATCCGTCGACCCACCGCCGCCATGTCCCGGTACGCCCACGGGCTGTCGTCGCGCGGCTCCAACCCGCCGGTCGGCAGCACGTGCACCTCGATGCCCTCGGGCAGGGCCGCCATCTCCCGGGCGAACCGGTGCCGGCGGGCGACCTCGAATGCGACCTGGGCGACCTCCCAGGGGCGGCGGGGCGGGCTCAACTCGCGTTCGATCCGGCCCACCTGGAGGACGAAGATCTGCCTCGCCCCGGCCGCCACCGCCTCGCCGACCGGGATCGAGTTGACCACGCCGCCGTCGATGTAGTGCTGCCCGCCGATCTGGGCCGGCGGCAGCAGGCCCGGCACCGAGGCGGACGCGAGCACCGCCGGCACCACCGGCCCGGTGGAGAACCAGTGTTCGGCCGCGCGCTCGATGTTGGCGGCGCAGCAGCGGAACGGCACCGCCAGGTCCGCGAACGTGGTCGCCTCGCCCAACTCGCTCTCCAACAGCCGGCGCAGCGGGCGCGGCGAGTGCAGGTGGGTACGCGCGGCGAAGCGGCGCAGCTGCCGGGCGACCGAGTCGCCGTACACCTCACCGGCCTCCGGGGAGGCCCAGAGCCGGACCAGCCGATCGGTGACCGCCTCGGTCGGGTCGGCGGCCACCAGGACGCCGTTGACCGCGCCGATCGACGTGCCGAGCACCAGGTCGGGCCGGATCCGGGCGCGGAACAACGCACGCAGCATGCCCACCTCGACCGCGCCCAGCACGCCCCCGCCGCCGAGCACGAACGCCACCGGACCGCCTGCCATGCCGCTCATCCTGGCATGTGGCCGGACGGCCCGCCCGCGCTGGCGACGTCGGTCCCGTCGATCACGCCTCGCCATTGCGGGCACGCGGGGTGTGACGGCAGTCGGACGCCCGTTGACAGCCCGGACACATTCCCGCAACCTGATAGCGCTCCCGAGCCCAGGCAGGTGCGAGGTGATGGCGACACTCCAGGCCGGCCGCCTGCTGGCCCGGCGTTACCGGCTCATCGACCGGATCGGTGCCGGCGGCATGTCGGTGATCTGGCGGGCCCGCGACGAGGTGCTCGACCGGGTGGTGGCGGTGAAGGTCCTGGCCCCCTCGCTCGCCGCCGACGCCCGGTTCCGCGACATGGTGCGCGAGGAGGCACGCTCGGCCGCCCAGCTCGACCACCCGCACGTCACGGCCGTGCACGACTACGGCGAGACGGTGGCGCCCGACGGCTCCATCACCTCGTTCGTGGTGATGGAGCTGCTCAGCGGCGAGGAACTGGAGCACCGGCTGACCGAGGGCCCGCTGCCCTGGCCGGCCGCGGTGGAGACGGGCGCCCAGGTGGCCGAGGCGCTGGCCGCGGCGCACCGGCTCGGCATCGTGCACCGGGACGTCACCCCGGCCAACGTGATGATGACCGGGGTCGGGGCGAAGGTGCTCGACTTCGGCATCGCCACCCGGGTCGGAGCGCCGGACGAGGACGAGGACGGCGGCACGTTCGGCACTCCGGCGTACGTGGCGCCGGAACGCCTCGACGGGGCGCCGGCCCAGCCGGCCACCGACGTCTACTCGTTGGGCGTGCTGCTCTTCGAGACGCTCACCGGCCAGCCGCCGTACCCGGCGGACACCTGGGAGCAGCTCAGCGCCGCGCTCGCGGAGAGCGCGCCGCCCACGCTGGACGGCGTACCGGGGCTGCCCCGGCCGGTCGCGGAGATCTGCCTGCGCTGCCTGGCCCGCGACCCGCGGCGCCGGCCCACCGCGCACCGGGTGGCGGCCGTGCTCCGCGACCAGTTGCTGCCCGCCGATCCGCAGGCCGCCACCATGCTGTCGCCGACCGTGACGCTGCCCGCGCTGCCGCCCCGGGCGGCTTCGACCTCGCCGTCGCCGCCGGCCGGCCCGCCGCCGGCCGGATCATCGCCGCTGCCGTCCGGCCCGCCGCTGCCGGTGGCCGGATCATCGCCGCCGTCCGGCCCGCCGCCGCCGTCCGGATCACCGCCGCCGGAGGGGGGCGCGCCGGGCCGCCGGCGGGTTCTCGCGCTGGCCGGCGCCGGCGTGGTGCTTGTCGCCGCCGCCGTGTTGCTGGCACCGGTGCTGACCCCGGACCGGCAGGTGGTCCCGCGGGTACTGCCGACCGCCGGGCCGGCGGAGACCCCCACCACCGCGTCGCCCGAACCCGAGACGCCCACCCCCGCGCCGCCGCCCGCGCCGACCGACCGGCCCACCACCGGCGGCCCGACCGCGCCGGCCGGCGACCCGGTCGACCCGGCCGAGCGGGTGGACGGGCTGATCGAGGCCGGGCTGACCGACGGTGAGATCCGCAGCGACGTCGGGGTGGACCTGCGCAACCTGCTGCGTAACGCGGTGGCCGCGAGCGACGAGGGCGAGGTGACGGCCGCGGTGGAACGGCTCCGCGGCAAGATCGCCGAGCGTCGGCGCGAGGGCAGCATCAGCCCCGGGTACGCGCGGCAACTCGACGCCGCCGCGGCGTCGCTCGTGGCCGAACGCACCTGACCGGTCACCCGGCCACGAGCCGGGCGACCGCCCGGGGTCCCTCCGCCGTCGCCCGCCCGGCCAGGAAGCCCCGGTACACCGCCTCGTGGCCGGCGGCCATCCGCTCCACCGAGAAGCTCTCCGCGACGTGCGCGACAGAGTCGGCCGGGTCCAGGTCGGCCGCCGCGCGCAACGCCGCCGGCAACTCCTCGGCGCGGTCGCAGACCAGCCCGGTGACCCCGGGGCGGACCAGCTCCGGCACCGCGCCCCGGCGCAGCGCCACCACCGGGGTGCCGGTCGCCATGGCCTCCACCATCACCATGCCGAACGGCTCCGCCCACTGGACCGGCATGATCAGGCACCTGGCGTCGAGCAGCAGTCGCAGCACCGTCTCGCGGCCCGCGTTCACCACCAGGTCGACGTCGTCGCCCAGCAGCGGCTCCACCACCTGCTCCAGATAGCGGCGCTCGGCCGGCTCGTGGCACTTGCCGGCCAGGGTGAGCGGCAGCCCGGCCGCCCGGCAGGCCCGGATCGCCACGTCGGGGCCCTTGTCCGGGCTGAACCGGGCGAGCCAGAGCACCGGCCCGGCCCCCGGCGTCCGCTTGTGCGGGAAGTCCCGCACCGGCATCGCGTGGTGCACCGTGCCGACCCAGGGCAGTCCGGGGTTCGCTCGGCGCTGGGCGTGCGAGATCGCGATCAGGCCCACCCCGCGGTCGGTGTTGCCGAGCACCGTGCCGTACTCGCCGACGGGGTTGCCGTGCACGGTGGCCACCGTGGGGACGCGGCGGCGACCCGCCACCATCGGACCGATCGTGGTGTGGTCGTGCACGAGGTCGAAGTCGGCCGGGTCCACCAGGCGGTCGACCTGCGCCAGGTGGGCCAACTCGGGCAACGACTCGCCCATCCGGTCGTACTGCAACTCGGGGTGGGTGGAGACGAACTCGGCGGCGGTTCCGTGCTCCGTGCCGGCGCCGAACAGCGTCACCGCGTGGCCGCGCTCGACCAGGGCGTCGACCAGGCCGGCCACCACGTGCTCCAGCCCGCCGTAGCCGGGCGGCGGCACCGACAGCCACGGCGGCACCACCATCGCGATCCGGAGGGGCCCGGCTCGCGTGCGCTCCGACAGCGGCTGGTTCACGGTTACGCGCCCCTCCCCGTTGGTCCCCGGCGGGCGACGGGTTCCCGAGCCGGCACCGGGTAAACGGCGGGTGAGGCGGGGTCACCCGCACCGGGTGAGGGACGAAGAGGGGCGGCGGGCGACGGAGCCAACCCCCTTGGCTCTGTCGCCCGCCGCCCGCGAGGGAGGCAGGTCTTCGGGAACTATGACGTCTCGGCGAGCGTCACGGTTGCCGTCTCGTCGGATCCGTTTCGCTTGAACTGGATCTCGACCCGGTCGCCGACCTTGCCGGCCTGCACGGCGCCGACCAGATCGTTGGAGTCGTTGATCACCTTGTCACCGAACTTGGTGATCACGTCGCCCCGCTGGAGCCCGGCCTTCTCGGCGGCGCTGCCCGGGGTGACCGCGGCGACGAGCGCGCCGCCGTCCTCGGCGGCGTTCACGCTGACCCCGAGCGACGGGTGGCTGATCTTCTCGCCGCGCTGGAGCTTCTCCGCCACGTCCTTGGCCTTGTTGCTCGGGATGGCGAAGCCGACCCCGATGTTGCCGTTGCTGCCCTGCCCGGCGGTGGCGATCGCGGTGTTGATGCCGATCACCTCGCCCCGGGTGTTGACGAGCGCGCCGCCGGAGTTGCCCGGGTTGATCGGGGCGTCGGTCTGCAACAGGCCCGAGATCGAGCTGACGCCCTGCTGCGGGGCCTGCTGCTGGCCGCCCTCACCGGCGGAGATGGTGCGGTCGCGGGCGCTGAGGATGCCGGCGGTCACCGAACCCTGGAGTCCGAGCGGGCTACCGAGCGCGAGCACCTGGTCGCCGACCTGCATGCCGTCGCTGTCGCCGAACTTCGCCGCCTTCAGGCCGCTCACGCCGCTGGCCTGGACCACGGCGAGGTCGGTCTTCGGGTCGGTGCCGACGATCTTCGCGGGGGCGTTCTTGCCGTCGGCGAAGACCACCTTCACCGTGTCGCCGCTGGCGGAGGCGACCACGTGGTTGTTGGTGAGCACGTACCCGTCGGCGCTGAGGATCACCCCGGAGCCCTCACCGCTGTCCGTCATGATCGTCACGATGCTGTCCTGGACGGACGCCGCGATCTTGGGCAGGTCGGCGCTGTTGATCACCGGGGCGGCCGAGTAGGTGCGGGTGACGCCGCCGCCCCCGTCGAGGGCGAGCGCGAGCGCGCCCCCGGCCACGCCGGAACCGAGCATCAGCGCCAGCGCCAGCACGCCCGCGCCGACAAACTTGCCGGCCCGGCTCGGCCGCGCCGGCTGCTGCGGCTGACCCCACGGCGGGACCGGCTGCCCGGCCTGGTGCTGATGCTGCTGATACGGGTGATACTGCTGGTGCCCGGGCTGCGCCTGGTAGGTCGGCACGGGCCCGCCGGAGTGCGGCTGCGACGGATAGCTGGTGCCTCCGGCCTGCTGCGGCGACTGATAGCCGGCGGCGCCCTGCTGCGCCCAGCCGCCGTGCTGCTGCCCCCCGTACCAGGGGTGCTGGCCGGACGTCGGGTGCTGCGGTGCGTACGGGCTGGCCGGTGTCCCGGTGGGCTGGGCGTACGGGCTGGCCGTGGACCCGGACGACGGCGCGTACGGGCTGGCCGGCGAGTCGGCGTGGGCGTTGGTTCCGGCGGCCGGGGAGTCGGCCGGAACCGACGCGGCGGCCGGGGTGGAGTCCGATGTCCCGCTCTCGGCGCGGGGCAGCTCGGCGGTGTGGTGCGACGGCTCGGCGTCGGCAGGTGCCGGCGACCGCTGCGGCTCGGTCTCGTGGTCGGTCATGCCTACAGCTTTCCCCGTCGCACTGTCACCAGCCTGGAATCCGCCTGAATGTTTTCTGTAAGTCACTCGCCCGGCTCGGGCGCCTCGGGCAGCAGCGGCAGCTTCACCCGGAACGTCGCCCCGCCACCCGGCGTCTCGGCCACCTCCACCGTGCCGTGGTGCGCCGCGACGAGCGCGGCGACGATGGCCAGGCCGAGCCCGGTGCTGATCGGTCCGCCGGCCCGGCGGGTCCGCGCCGCGTCCACCCGGTAGAACCGCTCGAAGACCCGCTCGGCCTGCTCCGGGGTGAGGCCGGGACCGTTGTCCGCCACCTCCACCACGGCGAGGTTCCCCGGCTCCGCCCGCAACCGCAGCGTCACCGCGGCGTCCGGCGGGGTGTGGGTGAGCGCGTTCGTCATCAGGTTGCCGATCACCTGCCGCAGTCGGGCGTCGTCACCGAGCACCACGAGCGGACCGGCGCCCGGCTCCCGTTCCAGCTCGATCCGCCGGTCCGGGTCGACCACCCGGGCCGCCTCCACCGCGTCCGAGGCCAGCACCGGCAACTCCACCGGGGCCAACGCGATCGGCCGTTCCCGGTCCATCCGCGCCAGCAGCAGCAGGTCCTCGACCAGCAGCCCCATCCGGGACGCCTCGTCCTCGATGCGGCGCAGCAGGTCGGCAGTCTGCTCCGGGGCCCGCGCCGCGCCCTGCCGGAACAGCTCGGCGAAGCCCCGGATGGTGGTCAGCGGCGTCCGCAGCTCGTGCGAGGCGTCCGCGATGAACTGCCGCATCCGCTCCTCGGACCGGCGGGCCCGCGCCTCGGACGCCTGCGCGTACGCGGCGGCGTCCCGGGCGCCCACCTCGGCGCTGCGCGCCGCCGCCTCCGAGGCGGCCCGGGCGGTGAACGCGGCCTCGATCTGCGCCAGCATCGCGTTCAGCGCCCGGGAGAGCCGGCCCAGCTCCGAGGTGGGGCACGGCCGCCCCTCCTCCGGGTCGGGCACCCGCCGGGTCAGGTCACCGCCGGCAATGGCCGCCGCGGTCCGCTCGATCTCCACCAGCGGCTTCAGACTGGTACGCACGATGCCCGCGCCGACCGACGCCAGGATGATCAGCACCGCCCCGCCCACCAGGAGGTCGATCCAGAGCAACTGCCGCACAGAGAGATCGACATCGGTAAGGTTCTGCCCGATCACCCGGTACGAGTCCCCGCTGTCCTGCCGGACCATCAGCCGCCAGCGGACCCGCTTGTCGGCGCCCTCCTCGGTGAACGCCCCGCCGTTGGCGTGCCTGTCGTACCAGGACTGGTCCTCGATGCCGGCCGGCAGGTCCTGGTCCTGCAGCGTCTCGTCGCGGAGCGCGGCGCCACGCTGGGCGGAGCTGCTCCACAGCGCCACCATGTAGTCGGTCGGCAGCGTGGTCGAGTTTTTCTGGCTGACCGTCACACCGCGGTCGAGCTGGTCGTTCAACTCGCCGTCGATCCGGCCGACCAGGTAGTTGTGCAGGAAGTAGGCGGTGGAGACGCTGATCACGAGCAGGGCGCCGGCCACCAGGGCCAGGACTGCGGTGACCAGCTTCAACCGGAGCGGAACGCTGCGCACCCAGCCCTTCGCGTCGTGGACGGCGTTCACGCCGCCGGCTTGCGCAGCACGTACCCGACCCCGCGCAGGGTGTGGATCAGCCGGGGCTGGGTGTTGTCGACCTTGCGGCGCAGGTAGGAGATGTAGGACTCGACGATGTTGTCGTCGCCGCGGAAGTCGTAGTTCCACACGTGGTCGAGGATCTGCGCCTTGCTGAGCACCCGGTTGGCGTTGAGCATCAGGTAGCGCAGCAGCTTGAACTCGGTCGGCGAGAGCTGCACCCGCTGGCCGGCCCGGTGCACCTCGTGCGTCTCCTCGTCCAGCTCCAGGTCGGCGAAGGTGAGCCGGGACGGGGCCTGCTCACCGGTCGCGGTGCGCCGCAGCACGGCCCGGATCCGGGCGGTCAACTCCTCCAGGCTGAACGGCTTGGTGACGTAGTCGTCGCCGCCCAGGGTCAGCCCCCGGATCTTGTCGTCGGTGGCGTCCCGGGCGGTCAGGAACACCACCGGGGTACGCGTGCCGCCCTCGCGGAGCATCCGGATGACCTCGAAGCCGTCGAGGTCGGGCAGCATCACGTCGAGCACCACCAGGTCGGGCCGGTGGTCCTTGGCGGCGTGCAGCGCGGCGCTGCCGCTTGTCGCGGTGGCCACGTCGAAGCCCGCGAAGCGCAGGCTCGCGGAGAGCAGTTCGAGGATGTTGGGATCGTCCTCGACGACGAGCAGTCGGGCCTCGGTCTGGGTAGCCGCCATGGCACCCATCATCCGTGCTCCGGCTGCGGCCACGCTGGGCGGAAGCTGGAAACAACCTGTGAGGTCAGCGGAGCAGCCGCTGTAGCCCGTCGAGCGCGCCGTCGAGCAGCCGGATCGCGGTGCGGAGCTGGTTGTCGCTGAGCCGCCCGGCCCGGACCAGCGCACCGACCTCGACGGTGAACGCGGCCAGCCGCTTGTCGAACTCGGCGAGCAGCGGCGACTCGGCCGGACGGGCCGGGTCCGGACCGCTCCCACCGCCCGCCCGGCCCCGGTTGCCACCGGGCCGGGTGGTCGGCGGCGTCCAGCGGCCCTGCCGGGTCTGGAGGGTCGCCTCGCGCAGCTCCCGCTTCAGGTCGCGCACCGAGCCGCGAACCTCGGTGCGGATCTCGCCGGCCAGCGCGGACAGATCCTCCACGGAGGCGCTGATGTCGGCCTCCAGGGTGACCAGTTCCTCGGCGCGCTGCCGCAGCTCGGCGCGGCCCGCCTCGGTGATCTCGTAGACCTTCCGCCCGCCCACCGCCGTGTGGGTGACCAGCTCCTCGACCTCAAGCCGTTGCAGGCGCGGGTAGATGGTGCCGGCGCTCGGCGCGTAGAGCCCGAGGAAGCGCTCCTCCAGCAGGCGGATCAGCTCGTAGCCGTGCTTCGGCCCGTCGTCGAGGAGCTTGAGCAGGTAGAGCCGGAGCCGCCCGTGACTGAACACGGCGGTCACGGCAGATCCTCCACGTCGTCGGCGTCCACGACCGGGCGGGCCAGCAGCGCGATGCTGCCGGACGTCGCGGACGCCCAGAGCTTACCCGCGCCCCCGCCGAGCACCCCGTGGCTGTCCTTCACCGCGCCGAAGCCGTGCTGCCCGCCGCAGACCTGCGGGAAGCCGCTGGTGATCCGGCCGGAGGTGGTGTGCAGGTGCACGCTGAGGTCGCTGTCCTCGCGGACCCGGACGGTGATGCTGCCGGAGATGGCGCTGAGCCGGATCTCGCTGCCCCGCGGATTGTCCAGGTCGCAGGTGATCGATCCGGAGACCGCGTGGGCGCGGACCCGGTCGGGCGCGCTGTCGGCCAGGATCAGCTCGCCGGAGACCGTCTCCAGGTCGAGGTCGCCGCCGATGCCCAGCGCCTCCACCGGGCCGGAGACGACCTTGGCGGTGGTGCGACCGCGCAGCCCCATCAATGTCACCTGGCCGGAGGCGACGTCGACCCGGGTGTCCCGGCGCAACCCGGAGGCGACAAGCGTGCCGTCCACCAGGTGCAGGTCGGCCACCGCCTGGGCCGGGACGGCGACCGACACCTCGGCGCGGAACCGGCGGCGGAGCTGGCCGAGCCACCAGAGCACCCCCGGCCAGCGGGCGATCCGGTCGTGCCGGATGGTCAACCGGCCGTCGTGCATCTCGACCACGAGCGGCCGGCGGCTGACCCGGGTGACGTCGACCCGGGCCGGGCCGTCGGTGCCGACCACGTTGAGCCGACCGCTGACGAGCCGGACCTCCAGCCGGGTGACCGGCTCGTCCAACGTGATCCGTTGCGGGCTGTCGACAGTCCAACCGGCCATGGCGTCCTCCCCTCGATGACGCGCCCGCCCGGGACACGCCAGGTATCGCGAGGAGCATAACGCGATACATCGCGACTGAACAAGACAGTATCGCGTCTCCACCCTCCTGACCCAGCCCCACGCCCCACCCACCCCCACCCAAGGCGGTGATCATGAAGTTAGCCGACCAGAGAGCGCTTCCCCGGACCGCCAACTTCATGATCACCGATGCGGACGCGGGGTTGGCGGGAGTGGGAGCGGGCCGGTCAGGCGGCCAGGTCGAGTGTCGGGCCGCTTGGGGACACCGGCGGGACCGGGGAGGGCGCGAGGACCGGGGGTGCCGGCGGGACCGGGGAGGGCGCGAGGACCGGGGATGCCGGCGGGACCGGGGAGGGCGCGAGGACCGGGGGTGCCGGCGGGATTGGGAAGCGGTGGGGCGGGGCGCGGTGGATCGCGGCCTCGGCGGCGCGTGCCAGCAGCCGACGGTCCGCCCCGGCGGCCGGGTGCAGGGCGGCGGCCACGGTCACCGCCGCGGTCAGGTCCCGGGCGGCCAGCACCCGGCGGACCGAGGCCCAGAGCGTCTCCTCGCCGAGGAAGGCGGGCAGCGTGCTCGGATCGCCCGCGTACCGGTAGCCGACGCTCAACGGCACCACCGGCGCGCCGACGGTCACCGCGGCCTCGAAGATCGCCGGGCGGAAGCCGCGGGCGGGGCGGCAGTCGGTCGCGGCGCCGCACCAGGTCGTGCCCTCCGGGAACACCGCCACCGGGTGCCCGGCGCGCAGCGTGTCGGCCACCCGGGCGACCGTGGCCGGCAGGTCGCGCGGCCGGGAGCGGTCCACGAAGACGGTGCCGGCCGCGGCGGCCAGCACGCCCACCACCGGCCAGGCCCGGACCTCCCGCTTGGCCAGCATCCGGGCCGGCGACACCGCGAGCACGGCGAGGACGTCCAGCCAGGAGACGTGGTTGGCGACCAGCAGCGCGCGGCGGCGTGGCGGGCGGCCCCGCACCACGAGCCGTACCCCGAGCGCACGGAGCGTCCCGCGGGCCCAGCCCCGCAGCGCGACCCGCCGGTCGGCCGCCGGCAGCACCGGCAGCAGCGCGGCCATCCCGGCCCCGATCAGGAGCATTCCGAGTACGCCGAGCAGCCGGCCGGCCCGGTGCGGCAGCGACACGTCCGGGGCGACCCGGGGTGGCAGGCACGTCGGCCCGCAGCCGGAGGCGGGCCGCCACAGGCCCTCACCGTGCGGCCGGCGGGCACCGTCGACCGTCGTCACGGTCCCACCTCACCGAGGAAGTGCCGCAGGTGGCGGGGGTTCATCCGGTCCAGCGAGAAGAGCACGTAGAAGTCCGCGCAGCCGAAGTCCGGGTCGTATGCCGGTTCGCCGGCGACCCAGGCGCCGAGCCGCAGGTAACCGCGGAGCAGCGGCGGCACCAGCGCCCGGCGTTGGGCCGGGGTGAGCGCGGCGGGTACGGCGGATGCGGCGGATGCGACGGACGCGGCGGATGCGGCGGACGCGGCGGACGCGGCGTATGCGGCGGACGCGGCGGAGGCGGCGGATGCGGTGGTGACCGGCGCCTCGGCGAACCAGGGTCGGCGGGGGGTCACCCGCAGCGGCGGCGGGGCGAGGTGCCGGGCGGTGACCTGCGTCCACACCTCGGCCGCGGCGGTCCCGCCGTCGGTGACCGGCACCGAGGCGCAGCCGCCGAGCCAGCGGGAGCCGCGCAGGTGCAGGTAGCGGCAGATGCCGGCCCACATCAGATTGATCACGGCGCCGGTGCGGTGGTCGGGGTGCACGCAGGAGCGGCCGGCCTCGACCAGGTCGCCGCGGAGCGGGTCCAGCGGCCCGAGGTCGAACTCGCTGTCGGCGTACCGGCGGTCGGTGCGGCCGGGCGGCAGCAGCCGGTAGGTGCCGACCACCTCGTCGGTGCCTTCGCGCAGCACCACCAGGTGGTCGCAGTGTGCGTCGAACTCGTCGGTGTCGAGCCCGGCGGCGCCCGGCGTCAGGGTGGCGCCGAGTTCACCGGCGAACACGTCGTGGCGCAGGCGTTGCGCGGCTGCGACCAGGGTCGGGTCGTCGGCGATCAGCAGGGTGTAACCGCTGGTCGTGAGGGGTGCGCCAGCGGCGTGCAGAACGGCCATGACTCCTGTGTAGGTGCCCCGGGTTGCCGTACCCGGTGGTGAGCGGTGTCGATCGGGTGAACGCCTGCCGGCGGTGGCGTGCGGGCCGGGCGGCGCGTGTGCGAGGCTGCCGGACGACCACCGGCGGCGTCGGCAGCGTCCGCGGCGGCAACGTCCGCGGCGGCGTCGGCGGAACCAGGAGGTGCACATGCTTGTCGAGGGCCGCTTCCACGGGCCGGACGGTTCGGGCAACGGCGGCTGGAGCGCCGGGATCTTCGCCGCGCTGATCGACGACCGCGGTCCGGTGGAGGTCACGCTGCGCCGGCCGCCACCGCTCGACACCCCGCTGGTCGCCGCCGACGGCGAGGTGCGTGATCCGGAGGGCCGGCTGATCGCCCAGGTACGCGAGGTCGAGCCGGTGGACGCCGTGGTGCCGCCGGTGGACCGGGCGACGGCCGAGGTGGCCGCGCGGGCGTACCCCGGTCTGGTGGACCACCCGTTCCCCCGCTGCTACGTCTGTGGCCCGGAGCACCCGGACGGCCTGCGGATCTTTCCCGGCCGGCTGCCGGACGGGCGGACCGCCGCGCCGTTCCGCGCCCCGGCCGAGGTGGTGCCCGCGACGGTCTGGGCGGCGCTCGACTGTCCCGGCGGGTGGGCGGTGCTCTCCGCCGGCCGCCCGTACGTGCTGGGCCGGATCGCCGCGCAGGTCACGGCGCTGCCACGCCCCGGCGACGTGTGCGTGGTCACCGGCGTCGCGGTGGGTTTCGCGGGGCGTAAGGCCGAGGTGCACACCAGCCTGTACGGTTCGGACGGCGCGCTCATGGGCCGGGCGCGGGCCACCTGGGTCGCGCTGCCGACCGCCTGATCTCCTCCCTGAGGAGGACGGCGGGTACGCATCCCGCCTGATTGACCCCCTTGCGCCGGGTTGGAAGGCTGTGCGGGGCGCCCCCGCAACGGCGTCCCACCGGCGTGCGTTCAGCGCGCCGGGGCAGGAGAGGAGAATGATGTCCGACGGGCAGCCACGCCCCAGTGCCGGGACCGGCCAGATCATCGTGTCCGGCTTGACCAAGCAATACAAGAACGTCCGCGCGGTCGACGATCTGTCGTTCACCGTCGAGCCGGGCCGGGTCACCGGCTTCCTCGGCCCGAACGGCGCCGGTAAGACGACCACGCTGCGCATGCTGCTCAACCTGGTCACGCCGACCGCCGGCACGGCCACCATCGGCGGCCACCGGTACGCCGACCTGCCCGATCCGCTGCGCACGGTGGGCGCGGTGCTGGAGGCGTCGAGCGCGCACAAGGGCCGCACCGGGATCAACCACCTGCGGGTGATCTGCGCGGCGGCCGGGCTGCCGAAGGAGCGGGCGGACGAGGCGCTCGCCCTGGTCGGGCTCTCCCCGGCGGCGAAGCGCAAGTTCAAGGGCTACTCGCTGGGCATGAAGCAGCGCCTCGGGATCGCCGCCGCGATGCTCGGCAACCCGCAGGTGCTGATCCTGGACGAGCCAGCCAACGGCCTGGACCCGGAGGGCATCCGGTGGATGCGGGGCTTCCTCAAGGGCCTGGCCGCCGAGGGTCGTACCGTGCTGGTCTCCAGCCACCTGCTCTCCGAGATGCAGCTTCTCGCCGACGACGTGGTGATCATCGCGGCCGGCAAGCTGGTCCGGCAGGGGCCGGTCGACCAGGTGATGGGCTCGATGACGCACGGCGCCCGGGTGCGGGTGCAGACCCCGCAGGCGGACGAGTTGGCCGCGGCGCTGCGCGAGCAGTCCGCCACGGTCGACGCCCAGCCGAACGGCGTGCTGCTGGTCAGCGGCGTGGACGCGCCGACCGTGGGCCGGCTCGCGCTGGCCGCGAAGGTCGAGCTGCACGAGCTGACCACCGAACGTCCCGACCTCGAAGGGGTCTTCCTGGAGCTGACGGCCGGAAAGGCGGAGATCCGATGACGCTGGTCCGATCCGAACTGCTCAAGATCCGTACCACGAGCACCTGGTGGATCTTCGGGCTGATCAGCCTGCCGCTGTGGGCGCTCGCGATGGGCTTCAACTGGTTGCAGACCGACGCGCTGGCCAGCGGAAACGTGGGCGACGTGCCGGCCGACCAGGCCGACCAGATCCAGGCGGTGTCGAGCGCCGCCAGCATCGCCGCCAACCTCTACACGAATGGCCAGTTCTTCGGCCTGCTCATCGTGATGCTGCTCGGCATCGTGGTGGTGACGAGCGAGTTCTTCCACCAGACGGTGACCACCACGTTCCTCACCGCGCCGCACCGCACCGCGGTGATGCTGGCCAAGCTGGTCGCGGCCGGCGTGCTGGCGCTGCTGTTCTGGATCGTCACCACGGCGCTCAACCTGATCATCGCGCCGCTGATCCTGAACGCCACGGACGTCGATACACAGCTCGGCAGCGGGGCGGTGTGGCGCGCCGTGGCTCTGAACGGGCTGGCGTACCTGCTCTGGTCGGTGCTCGGCGTCGGGCTCGGCGTGCTGATCCGCAGCCAGATCGGCGCGACCGTGACCGGCATCCTGCTCTACCTGGGCGGAACCATCGGCGCGGCCATCGCCATCGGGCTGCTGGCGCAGCGGTTCGGCGACTGGATCAACGAGCTGCAACTGCTGGTGCCGTCACTTGCCTCCTCGCTGATGGTGAGCGGCGCTGACATCCCGGGCAACCCGCCGCGCTGGGCGGGCGCGGCGGTGCTGATCGGGTACGCGGTGGTGACCGGCGTGATCGGCGTGGCCACCATCCGGCGGCGCGACATCTCCTGACCCACCCGCGATCTCCTGATCCACCCGCACGACAGGCTCCGGCCGGTGACTCCGTGTCACCGGCCGGAGCCCTTTTTCGACTGACCGCCGCCGGCGTCGCCCGCACCGGCGCGCTGCCCGTACCAGTGCGTCGCCCTCGCCGGCCGGGCGGCGTCAGCCGCCGGAGCTCGACCGGGCCGCGAACCGGGGTTACCGTCTGGCGGGGAGGCCCGGCCTCCGTCGTCGCTGAGGACCGAGGTGACGCATGGCGAACGCCGAGCAGGCGCTGCGCTGGAACGGGGACACCGGTCGCCGGTGGGTCGCCGAGCGCGAGCGGCACCACGCGGTGCGGCGGTCGCTGACGCCGCACCTGCTGCGCGCCGCGGCGCTCGCCCCGGGAGACCGGGTGCTCGACGTGGGGTGCGGGTGCGGGGAGACCACGATCGCCGCGGCCCGGTCCGTCGGACCGGGCGGTGCCGTGGACGGCCTCGACCTGTCCGCGCCGGCGCTGGCCGTCGCCCGGGAGTCGGCCGCTGCCGCCGGGGTGCCGGGCATCCGGTTCGTGCAGGGTGACGCCCAGACGCATCCGCTGGCTCCGGCCGGCTTCGACGTCGTGCTGAGCAGCTTCGGCGTGATGTTCTTCGAGGATCCGGACGCCGCGTTCGCCAACCTCCGGTCCGGGCTGCGACCGGCCGGCCGGCTGGCGTTCCTGTGCTGGCAGGACGAGGCGAGCAACGAGGTCTTCGCGCTCGCGCCGCGGGCCGTCGCCGCGCACGCGACACTGCCGCCCGGCGGGGGCGACGGGGACGCCTTCACCGACCCGTGGCGGATCGGTGATCTCCTCGTGCGGGCCGGCTTCGTGGACGTGCGGGTGGAGGGCCGCCGGGAACCGGCCCGGCTCGGGTCCGACGTCGACGACGTGCTGGGGTATCTGCGGGGGACCTCCCGGGTCCGCGAGCTGCTGGGCCGACTGGACGATCAACGGACGGTCGAGCGGGTGCTCGACGCCCTGACGGAGGATCTGACCGCCCGCCGGCGGGCCGACGGAGTCTGGGTGGAGGCGGCCGTGTGGCTGGTGACGGCGGTCGCCCCACCGGCCGGTTCTCGCTAGCAGGAGTCGGCGGAACACGCAGCGTTTGCCCAACTTGTGGCATCTTCTGTGAAACGGGCCACCAGGCGGAGGCGAGAATGCCTGCGGCAATCCCACGGCGTAGCCTGGGATCCGATCCCTGTGCTCCCGGCGAACCGGGCGCGGGGGCCCACCGCGTGACATTCACAACCGCGTGAAAGAGGCGATTAGCGGCCGTGTCGACCCAGCAGACATCGCAGGAGAACCCACTGGCGGGTTTCGGCCCGAACGAGTGGATCGTCGAGGAGATGTACCAGCGTTACCTCGCCGACCCATCGAGCGTCGACTCGGCCTGGCACGACTTCTTCGCCGACTACCGACCGGCGCCGGGCGCCGCCACACCGCGCCCGGACGCGCCGGCCAAGCCGGCCGCCGAGCCGGAGCCGGCCGAGCAGCAGGAGGCCGTCGCCACGGTCACCGAGCAGACCGCCCCGGCCAAGGCCGCACCCGCGAAGGCCAAGCCGGCGCAGAAGCCCGCCGCCAAGCCGGCGACGAAGGCGTCCGAGCCGGCCCCGGCGAAGAAGGCCGCCCCGGCCAAGCCGGCCACCAAGGCGCCGGCGGCGAGCGCCGCCGGCACCACTCCGCTGCGTGGCGTGGCCGCCAAGATCGTCCAGAACATGGACGCCTCGCTCGCCGTCCCGACCGCCACCAGCGTGCGCGCGGTCCCGGCGAAGCTGCTCGTCGACAACCGCATCGTGATCAACAACCACCTGGCCCGCGGTCGCGGCGGCAAGGTCAGCTTCACCCACCTGATCGGGTACGCGATGGTCCGGGCGCTGATCGAGCACCCGGAGATGAACAACTCCTTCGCCGAGGTCGACGGCAAGCCGGCGATGCTCCGCCCGGAGCACGTCAACCTGGGCATCGCCATCGACCTGGCCAAGCCGGACGGCTCCCGCAACCTGGTGGTGCCCTCCATCAAGGGCTGCGAGCAGATGGACTTCCGGCAGTTCTGGCAGGCGTACGAGGACGTGGTCCGGCGCGCCCGCCGCAACGAGCTGACCATGGAGGACTACTCCGGCACCACCATCTCGCTGACCAACCCGGGCGGCATCGGCACGGTGCACTCGATCCCGCGCCTGATGCAGGGGCAGAGCGCCATCATCGGCGTCGGCGCGATGGAATACCCGGCGCCCTACCAGGGCATGAGCGAGGCCACGCTGGCCGAGAACGCGGTCAGCAAGGTGATCACGCTGACCAGCACGTACGACCACCGGATCATCCAGGGCGCCCAGTCCGGCGAGTTCCTGAAGGTCATGCACGAGCTGATGCTCGGCGAGCGCGGCTTCTACGACGAGATCTTCACCTCGCTGCGCATCCCGTACGAGCCGGTGCGCTGGATGCGGGACGTGGCCGTCGACAGCGAAGGCCAGATCAACAAGACCGCCCGGGTGCACGAGCTGATCCACGCCTACCGGGTCCGCGGCCACCTGATGGCCGACACCGACCCGCTCGAGTTCGAGATCCGCAAGCACCCCGACCTGGACGTGCTCCAGCACGGCCTGACGCTGTGGGACCTGGACCGGGTCTTCCCGGTCAACGGCTTCGCCGGCCAGCAGCGGATGAAGCTGCGCTCGATCCTCGGCGTGCTGCGCGACTCCTACTGCCGCCGGGTCGGCATCGAGTACATGCACATCCAGGACCCGGAGGAGCGGCGCTGGATCCAGGAACGGGTCGAGCGCAAGTACGAGAAGCCGGACACCGACGAGCAGAAGCACGTGCTGAACCGGCTCAACGCGGCGGAGGCGTTCGAGACGTTCCTCCAGACGAAGTACGTGGGCCAGAAGCGCTTCTCGCTCGAGGGCGGCGA
Organism: Micromonospora sp. WMMD1128; assembly: GCF_027497235.1. Lineage (NCBI taxonomy): Bacteria > Bacillati > Actinomycetota > Actinomycetes > Micromonosporales > Micromonosporaceae > Micromonospora > Micromonospora sp. WMMD1128. The sequence continues at coordinate 780,830 of NZ_CP114902.1, read as the reverse complement.
GTCGCTGATCCCGCTGCTCGGCGAGGTGCTGGAGTCGTCCGCCGAGGCCGGGCTGGACGAGGTCGTCATCGGCATGGCCCACCGCGGCCGGCTCAACGTGCTGGCGAACATCGTCGGCAAGCCGTACGAGAAGATCTTCTCCGAGTTCGAGGGGCACCTCGACCCGCGGTCCACGCAGGGCTCGGGCGACGTGAAATATCACCTCGGCCAGAACGGCAAGTTCACCACCCCGGACGGCGAGCACGCGGTCAAGGTGTCGGTGGTGGCGAACCCGTCGCACCTGGAGGCCGTGGACCCGGTGCTGGAGGGCATCGTCCGGGCCAAGCAGGACCGGATCGACCTCAAGCTGGAGGGCTACACCGTGCTGCCGCTCGCGGTGCACGGTGACGCCGCCTTCGCCGGCCAGGGTGTGGTCGCCGAGACGCTCAACCTGTCCCAGCTGCGCGGCTACCGCACCGGTGGCACCGTGCACGTCGTGGTCAACAACCAGGTCGGTTTCACCACCGCCCCGGAATACAGCCGGTCCAGCCTCTACAGCACCGACGTGGCCCGGATGATCCAGGCGCCGATCTTCCACGTGAACGGCGACGACCCGGAGGCGGTCGTACGGGTGGCCCGGCTCGCCTTCGAGTACCGGCAGGCGTTCAACAAGGACGTCGTGATCGACCTGGTCTGCTACCGCCGGCGCGGGCACAACGAGGGCGACGACCCGTCGATGTCCAACCCGCAGATGTACAAGATCATTGACTCGAAGCGGTCGGTCCGCAAGCTCTACACCGAGGAGCTGATCGGGCGCGGCGACATCACCCTGGAGGACGCCGAGGAGCTGCTGCGCGACTACCAGGCGCAGCTCGAACGGGTGTTCAAGGCCACCCGGGACGCGGCCACCACGCCGCGCCAGCTCGATCGCCCGAAGCGGGCGGAGGAGCCGGAGCCGCAGGTCGACACCGCCACCGACGCCGCCGTGGTCAAGGCGATCGGCGAGGCGCACGTCAACCTGCCGGAGGGCTTCACCCCGCACAAGCGGATCCAGCAGCTGTTGGAGCGGCGCCGGAAGATGTCCGTCGAGGGCAACATCGACTGGGGCTTCGGCGAGATCATCGCGTTCGGCGCGCTGCTGCACGACGGCGTGACCGTCCGGCTCGCCGGGCAGGACTCGCGCCGCGGCACGTTCGTCCAGCGGCACGCCTCGGTGGTCGACGCGCGCACCGGCGACGACTACCTGCCGCTGAAGACGTTCACCGCCGACGGCGAGCGGTCCCGCTTCTTCGTGCACGACTCGCTGCTCTCGGAGTACGCCGCAATGGGCTTCGAGTACGGCTACTCGGTGGAGAACGTCAACGCGCTGGTGGCCTGGGAGGCCCAGTTCGGTGACTTCGTCAACGGCGCCCAGTCGGTGATCGACGAGTTCATCTCCTCCGGCGAGGTGAAGTGGGGCCAGCGCTCCGCGGTCACCCTGCTGCTGCCGCACGGCCACGAGGGTCAGGGGCCGGACCACACCTCCGGCCGCCCGGAGCGCTTCCTCCAGCTCTGCGCCGAGGACAACATGCGGGTGGCCATCCCGACCACCCCGGCGAACTACTTCCACCTGCTGCGCCGCCAGGCGCTGTCGCCCAAACGCAAGCCGCTCGTGGTGTTCACGCCGAAGTCGCTGCTGCGGCACAAGCTCTGCGTGTCGCCGGTGGAGGACTTCACCACGGGCACCTTCGCCCCGGTGCTCGCCGACACCGCCGCGCCGGCGCCGGAGCAGGTCAAGCGGGCGCTCCTCTGCTCGGGCAAGGTCTACTACGACCTGTTCCAGGCCCGGCAGGAGCGGGGCGTCACCGACACCGTGATCCTGCGGATGGAGCAGCTCTACCCGCTTCCCGTCGAGGAGGTCCGGTCCGCGCTGGCGCAGTACCCGAACGCCGAGGACTTCGCCTGGGTCCAGGAGGAGCCGGCCAACCAGGGCGCCTGGTCGTTCGTTGCGCTCAACCTGCTGGAGCACCTGCCCGAGGTGCGGCTGCGTCGCATCTCCCGCCCGTCCGCCGCCGCCCCGGCGGTCGGCTCGGCGAAGATGCACGAGGTCGAGCAGAATGCGCTGATCGAGGCGGCGCTGCCCCGCCCGTGACACAACCGGCAGCGGCCCGTCCCGGCACCGGGGCGGGCCGCTGCCGTACGACGAGAGGATGAGGCGTGTACTTCACCGACCGTGGCATCGAGGAGTTGGTCGAGCGCCGGGGCGACGAACAGGTCAGCCTGGAGTGGCTGGGTGAGCGCCTGCGCGACTTCGTCGACCTGAACCCGGAGTTCGAGACCCCGGTCGAGCGGTTCGCCACCTGGCTGGCCCGCCTCGACGACGAGGACGATGAGTGACTCTTCGCGTTTGACCAATGGCGTTGAGTGACGTCCACTGTTGAGGTATGAACCTCGACACCCGAAAGCCACCGCAGGACGCGGTGACCGTGCGCCACCTGCGCCTCGGTATCGGATCGGTCGGCCTCGCGCTGCCGGTCGTGCTGGTGGTCGGCCACATCGCCACCACCCGGCGGCTCACCCTCCTCGACTCCCTCAGCGCCTACTACCACAGCGAGATGCGGGACGTCTTCGTCGGCGCGATGTGCGCCGTCGGGGTCTTCCTGATCAGCTACCGCTACCGCCGGCCGGACGACCTGCTGGGCACCGTCGCCGGGGTGCTGGCGGTCGCGGTGGCGCTCTTCCCCACCGCGACCGGCGTACGGTCGGCCCCGCTCGGCGAGAGCGACCGGATCGCCGGTGTGGTGCACCAGGTCGCCGCGGCCGGGCTCTTCGCCCTGCTCGCCGTCTTCTGCCTGTTCCTGTTCGTCCGTCCGGACACCGCAGGTGTCCCGCCCCGCCGCTCCGCGCTGGTCTTCTACCGGGCCTGCGGCGGGCTCATCCTGCTCGCGGTCGCGCTCGCGCTGGCCAGCACGCGGCTACCGGACCCGACCCGGCACACCGTCAAGCCGGTGCTGTGGTGCGAGATTCTCGCCGTGTTCGCCTTCGGCGCGGCCTGGGTGGCGAAGAGCGACGCCCTGCTCCGCGCCGCGGAGCCGGTCGACGGGCTCGCCGTCACCGGGCCGGACGCCCGGCCGAGGACGCCGGCGTGACCGGCCGTCAGGCGGTGCCGCGCTGCGCGGCCACGTCGAGATTTCCGGTACGCCGCAGCTTCTGCCAGCCGAGACGGCCCCCGGTCAACGCGGTGACCACCGACTGGAGCAGAACCAGGTACATCAACTGCCGGTAGACGAACTGCTGGAGCGGCAGCACCCACAGCACCCCGAGCTTCTCCCGGTCCAGCCGGAAGGCCACCACCGCGGTGACGAACTGCACCGCGAGCATCGCCAGCCAGGCCACCACCGTCTCCGTCCGGTCGAGGAAGAACAACCCGTACAGGGCGAGCAGGTCGATCACCGGGGCGGCCAGTGGCAGCAGCACGCCGAACAGGGTCAGGAAGGTCAGGCAGCGGCGGGTGAACCGGCCGGACGAGCCGCGGTCGAGGACCGCCCGCCGGTGCTTCCACATCGCCTGCATGGTGCCGTAGCTCCACCGGTACCGCTGCTTCCACAGCTGGCCCAGCGTGGCGGGGGCCTCGGTCCAGGCGCGGGCGCTCTCCTCGTACACGATGTGCCAGCCGGCCCGGCCCAGCGCCATGGTGATGTCGGTGTCCTCGGCGAGGGTCTCGTCGGTCATCCCGCCGACCTGGGCCAGCGCCTTCCGGCGGAACCCGCCGATCGCCCCGGGCACGGTGGGCATGCAGTGCAACGTCTCGTAGAGGCGGCGGTCCAGGTTGAAGCCGATGACGTACTCGATGTGCTGCCACTTGGCGATCAGGCTCCGGCGGTTGCCGACCTTGACGTTGCCGGCGACCACGCCCACCCGCGGGTCCGCGAAGGGCTGGACCAGGCGGCGGACCGCGTCGGGCTCGAAGACGGTGTCACCGTCGACCATGACGATGAGTTCGTGCCGGGCCAACGCGACGCCGGTGTTCAACGCGCTCGGCTTGCCGCCGTTGGGCTTGCGCACCACCCGGACGTTCGGCAGGCCGAGCGCCGCCACGATGTCGGCGGTGCCGTCGGTGGAGCCGTCGTCGACGACCACCACCTCGATGCCGCCGGGATGGTCGCCGCCGGCCAGGGAGCGGACGGCCGCGGCGATGCCCTCCTTCTCGTTGTACGCGGGCACGATCACCGAGACGGGTTCGGTGACCGGTGGCCCCCAGGACCAGTCGGGGCGGCGTCGGCGGGCCGCGTGCCGCAGCGCCAGCACGAAGAGCAGCAGGGTCCGGCCGACGGTGAGCGCCCCGACGAGGAGGAAGAAGACGCCGAACACGTCGAACATGTGGTCTGCCACACTCACCGCGCCGACGAGCATGGCGCCCCGCCACCGGTCGGCGCGCGGAGCGGCCACCTGCCCACCCGACGGGCCGGTCACGCCGGCCTCGGCCAGGGTACGGTTCAGTCCCTCGCTCACCGTGGTGAAGGTGTACCCGCGCTGCTGCATCATCGGGATGTACCGGTCCAGCGCGGCCACGGTGCCGGACCGGTCGCCACCCGCGTCGTGCCACAGCGCGATGGTGCCGGCCTCGCCGGACGGGGTCGCGTTGGCGAGCATCGTCTCGATCGTGGGCTTTTCCCAGTCCCGGCTGTCGACGTCGTTCACCACGGTCAGGTAGCCCAGCTCGCCGGCCTGCCGGAGCACCGGCCAGTCCCGGTCGGTGTAGGCGTCGGCGCTCGACGAGTACGGGAAGCGCAGCAGCGACGTCCGGATCCCGGTGGCGCTGGCGATGGCGAACTGGGTCTGCGCGTACTCCAGTTCCCGCCGCCATCCGGGCAGGACCGCGAGGTCGGGGTGGGTGAACGTGTGCACGCCCAGCTCGTGGCCGCCGGCCACCATACGGCCGGCCAGCTCACGGTTGCGCAGCACCTGCGTGCCGATGACGAAGAAGGTCGCCTTGACCTGGTATTTGTCGAGCACCCGCAGCACCTCGGGTGTCCACTGCGGGTCCGGGCCGTCGTCGAAGGTGAGGGCGATGGTACGCGGCGGCAGCTCGTGCGACTGGGTCCGGCCCTCCGCGCCGACGTTGACGATCGGACCGCCCTCGATCACCGAGGTGGGCACCTCCCGCTGGGTGCCCGGCGCGGTGCGTTCGCCGGGCACGAACGCGGAGTTGGCGTACGCCTCGACGAAGAGCAGGCCGCCCAGGACGACGAAGACCATCGTGAGGACCAGCCAGCTCGGCCGTGGCACGATGCGCCGGCTGCGGGACCGGCGGGTGGCGGCGATCTGCCCGGCGTCCAGCGCGACGGTGGGTGCGGTCCGGGCGGCGGCCGACCGCCGCCCGGCGCGCTGCCGGCGGGCGGCGGTGACGCGCCGCGGGTCCAGTCGGGTGGTGGGGTCCTCACTCACCGGCGGTCCGGCCCGGCTCCGGGAGCAGGTCGGGCAGGTCGATCAAGGGGGGTGGGCCGGTGGTGGTCGGCGCGGTGGTGGTCGGCGTCGACGTGGGCGGCTCGGTGGTGGCCGGTGGCCTGGTCGTTCGCGGCGGGGGTGAAGGGCTCGCGGTCGGCCGGGGCGACGCGGTGGCGCTCCGGCTGGCGCTGCTGGACGCGCCGCCCGGGGTGGCCGAGGTGGTCGCCGGCCGGGGCGGAGCGGTACGGGCGGGCGGTGGCGCGACCGTCACCGCGGACGCGGACGGCGTGACGGCGGTCGTCGTCGGTGAGGCCGACGGGGTGGGTGACGGCTTCTCCTCCTCCGCGCTCGCCTCGACGAACGGGATGACGGCATCCGGGGTGACCGGCCCGCCGGCGAAGCTGACCCCCACCAGCACGGTGTAGAACACCCCGGCCGCACCCGCGCAGTAGGCGAGCCGCCGCAGCCGCCGACGCCTCCGGCCGGTCGAGTCGACGAAGACGGGAGGCGGTTCGGGGGCGACGGGAATGAGTTCGGTCGGGCCTTCCACCTGGATTACTGTATACAAGAAAAAAAACCACCTTCACCTCCGGGGGTGGCTCTGACCAGCCACAATAGAATCCAGCGCTTTAATGATCTTGTCGAATTGGGCCCGGGTCAAAGGACCCGGGCGGGGGTTCGGGCGATCTTGTAGCGTGAGGTCGTGGCGCGCAGCGTGTACCTCACCGGAGTGGGATCGGGCGGAGGCAAGTCGACCGTGGCGCTCGGGCTGGCCGAGTTGCTCTCCCGGCAGGTCGAGCGGATCGGCGTGTTCCGGCCGCTCGTCGCCGGCGACCGCCCGGACCCGATCCTGGCCCTGCTCACCGAGCGCTACCGGGTGGAGTCGCCGGTCGACGAGTTGCACGGCGCGACGTACGCCGAGGCGAGCGCGCTTGTCGCGAACGGCCGGCGGGAAGAGCTGATCTCCACGATCGTGGCCCGCTACCGGGAGGTCGAGCGGCGCTGCCCCGCCGTCGTGGTGGTGGGCAGCGACTTCGCCGACGGCGACGGCGCCGGCCCACGCGAGCTGGCGTTCAACGCCCGCCTGGCGACCGAGTTCGGCAGCGTCGTGGTGCCCGTGGTGGACGGCTTCGGGCAGCCGCCCGAGGCGATCAGCGCGGTGATGCGTGGCGCGTACCACGATCTGGCCGACCTGGGCGCGACCGTGGTGGCGGTGGTCGCCAACCGCGTGCCCGGGCCGATGACGCTGCCCGAGCTGCCGGTCCCCGCGTACGCCATCCCGGAGGTGCCGACCGTGTCGGCGCCGACGGTGGCCGAGGTGGCGGCGGCCCTGGGCGCCACCCGGCTCACCGGCGACCCGGCCGCGCTGGACCGCGACGTGCTCGACTACGTGGTCGGCGCGGCACACGTGCCGACCCTGCTCGACCACCTCACCGACGGCGCCCTGGTGATCACCCCCGGCGACCGGGCCGACCTGCTGGTGGCGGCCGGCGCCGCGCACGTCGCCGGGCAGGTGTCGCTCGCCGGGCTGGTGCTCACGCTCGGCGAACAGCCCGACCCGCGGGCCATGCGGCTTGTCGAACGGATGAACACCGGGCTGGCCGTGCTCTCGGTCACCAGCGACAGCTACGACACGGTCGAGGCGTCCAGCCGGATCGAGGGCCGACCCAGCACCGCCAACCCCCGCAAGGTCGAGGCGGCGCTCGGCGCGTTCGAACGTTGCGTGGACACCGACGACCTGGCCCGCCGGCTCCGGGTCACCCGCTCCGCCCGGGTCACCCCGCTGATGTTCTCCAACGACCTGATCGACCGCGCCCGGGCCCGACGCCGCCGGCTGGTGCTGCCCGAAGGCACCGAGGAACGGATCCTGCGCGCGGCCGAGGTGCTGCTGCGTCGGGGCGTCGCCGAGCTGACCCTGCTCGGACGCCCCGACGACGTCGTCCGGCGCAGCCGTGAGCTGGGCCTCGACGTCGGCGACGCCCAGGTGGTCGACCCGGCGACGAGCGAGTGGCGGGACGAGTTCGCCGCCGAGTACGCGAAGCTGCGCGCGCACCGGGGCATGACACCCGAGCTGGCGCACGACACCATGGCCCAACCCAACTACTTCGGCACGATGATGGTGCGGACCGGCCGAGCCGACGGGATGGTTTCCGGGGCCACCCACACCACGGCCGCCACCATCCGCCCCGCCTTCGAGATCATCCGCACCGTGCCCGGCGTCTCGGTCGCGTCAAGCGTCTTCTTCATGCTGCTCGCCGACCGGGTGCTGGTCTACGGCGACTGCGCGGTCAACCCCGACCCGGACGCCGCCCAACTCGCCGACATCGCCATCTCGTCGGCCGACACCGCGGCACGCTTCGGCATCGAACCCCGGTTGGCGATGCTGTCGTACTCGACCGGCAGCTCCGGCGCCGGCACCGACGTGGAGAAGGTCGCCGCGGCCACCGCGCTGGTCCGCGAACGCCGGCCGGACCTCCTCGTCGAAGGGCCGATCCAGTACGACGCGGCGATCGATCCGCAGGTCGCGGCCACCAAGCTGCCGGACAGCCCGGTCGCGGGACGGGCCACCGTGTTCATCTTCCCGGACCTGAACACCGGCAACAACACGTACAAGGCGGTGCAGCGCTCGGCCGGCGCGGTGGCGGTCGGCCCGGTCATGCAGGGCCTACGCCGGCCGGTGAACGACCTGTCCCGGGGCGCCACCGTGCCGGACATCGTCAACACGGTGGCGATCACCGCCATCCAGGCCGCCGCGGAGGCGTCTTAAATGAGCCGCATCCTGGTCCTCAACAGTGGATCCTCGTCCGTCAAATACCGGCTGTACGACGGTGACCAGGTCCTCGACAAGGGCACCGTCGAACGGATCGGTGAGCCGGACGGCGGACCGGCCGACCACGAGGCCGCCGTCCGGCAGATCCTCGACCGGCTCGACCTCGACGGGCTCGCCGGCGTCGGGCACCGTGTGGTGCACGGCGGGCGACGGTTCAGCAGCCCGGTGCGCATCGACGACGCGGTCGTCACCGCGATCGAGGATCTCGTCCCGCTCGCCCCGCTGCACAACCCGGTGAACCTCGCCGGCATCCGGGTGACCCGGGAGGCGCTGCCGGACACCCCGCAGGTGGCGGTCTTCGACACCGCGTTCCACCACACCCTGCCCGAGGCCGCCGCCACCTACGCCATCGACCGGGCCACCGCCGACCGATACGACATCCGCCGGTACGGCTTCCACGGCACCTCGCACGCGTACGTGTCCCGGCGGGCCGCCGAACTGCTCGACCGGCCGTACGCCGAACTGAACACCATCAGCCTGCACCTGGGCAACGGCGCGAGCGCGTGCGCGGTGGCTGGCGGCCGGAGCGTGGCCACCTCGATGGGCATGTCCCCGCTGGAAGGGCTGGTGATGGGCACCCGCAGCGGCGACCTCGACCCGACGATCATCTTCCACCTGCGCCGCGAGGGCAGGATGGACGTGGACGAGATCGACGACCTGCTCAACCACCGCAGCGGCCTGCTCGGCCTGACCGGCGTCAACGACATGCGGGAGGTGCTGGCCCGCCGGGACGCCGGCGACCCGGACGCGACACTGGCGTTCGACGTCTACTGCCGCCGGATCACCGGCTACGTGGGCGCGTACTACGCGCTGCTCGGCCGGGTCGACGCGATCGCCTTCACCGCCGGGGTCGGTGAACACGCCGCCGCCGTCCGGGCCGCGTCGTTGGCCGGGCTGGACCGACTCGGCATCACCGTCGACCCCACCCGCAACGACGGTACGGGTGACCGGGTGGTCTCCCCCGCCGGCGCGGAGGTCGCGGTGCTTGTGGTCGGCACCGACGAGGAACGGGAGATCGCCCGCGAGACCCGCGACGTGCTCGCCGCCTGACCCGTTGATCGACACGCTCGCGCCGACGTGGCGGACGCCGGATGGCTTGATCGACACGCTCCCGCCCACACGGCGGACGCCGCCCCGCTTGATCGACACGCTCCCGCCCACGCGGCGCACGCTGCCCCGCTTGATCGACACGCTCCCGCCCACACGGCGCACGCCGCCCCGCTTGATCGACATCACTTCGCCGAGGTGGCGGTATCGCTGCCAGGCCGATGCCGCCACCTCGGCGTACCGGTGCGGATCAAGGAGGTCCGGGGCTCAGCGGAGCGCGAGCCAGGCGACCAGGGCGACGACGACCACGACGACCACGCCGACGCCGGCGATCAGCGGCAGCCGTGACGGCGCCGGCGCCGGCGCGGCCGACTCGGGCGCGTCCACGAAGGCGCGGAACTGCGCGGTGTTGCCGCTCGGATCGGTGTAGTTCTCAGTCATGCGCGTGACCCTAGCGAAGCGGGACGGGCGGCACGGTCCCGCCGGGCCGGCCCCGGCGCGTCCGGACACCCGTTCGCGGCGAAACCGATCCGGCCGGTGGAGACGCGGCCCGGCCGGACGGCGGGCGCGGGTCGACCGCTCGGTCGCCTACGGTGCACGGGTGAGGGCGCTGCGGCTGGTGGCCGCGCTGACGGCGACGCTGCGGCTGGTGGCCGCGCTGACGGCGGCGCTGCGGCTGGTAGCCGCGCTGACGGCGGCGCTGCTGGCCGGCTGCGGGCCGGCCGTCGCCACCTCCGACCCGATCCCGGCCGCCGTCCGGCCCGCGCCCGAACGCCCGTACCCGGTGGGCATGCGGCAGTTCACCGTCGACCCGGACGGCCCGCGGCCCCTACCGGTCACCGTCTGGTACCCGGTGGACCCGGCGGCCTCCCCCCGCCGGCCCGGGCCGGACCGACCGGCCGCCGCGCCGAGCGCCGGCACGGAGATCGGGCCGAACGTGTGGGCTCGGGCACCGGTGGCCGCCGGACGGTTCCCGGTGGTGGTCTACAGCCACGGGCTACGCAGCCTGCCCGCGCTGCACGCGCCGCTGACCAGCCGCTGGGCGGCCGCCGGTCTGGTCGTGGTAGCGCCCACCTATCCGCGCACCAACAAACGGGCCCGGAATTTCAGCCGCGACGATGTCCGCCACCAACCGACCGACGCCTGGCGGCTGGTCCGCCACCTCATCCGCCTGAGCACCCGCGCCGACGATCCGCTCGGCGCGCACCTGGCCATGGACCGGCTCGCCGCCGCCGGGCACTCGGCGGGCGGTCACACCGCCCTCGGCATGTTCGCGTCCGCACCCCCGGTGCCGTTGCGGGCGGGCATCGTGATCGCCGGCGGTCGGATGGTCATCGGCCCGGCCCGCCCCCTCGCGCCGGTGCTGTTCGTGCACGGCACGGCCGACCGGATCGTCCCGCAGTCGATCGGTCGTGCCGCGTACGCTCGCTGTCTCGGGCCGGTCGCCTTCCTCAGCCTGCTCCGGCAGGGCCACGGCGAATACCTCACCCCGGGCCGCTCCGGTTTCGCCCAGGTGCTCGCCACCACCACCGACTTCCTCCGCTGGACGCTCTACGGCGACCGGGCCGCCCTGCGCCGCCTCCCCGCCGACGCCGCCGCGCCCAACACCACCAGGTTCACCACCCGATCCTTCCCCGCCTGACCCCACCCGCCGCCGCCCGCCGCCCGCCGCCGCCCGCCGCCCGCCGCCGCCTGCCGCCCGCCGCCGCCTGCCGCCCGCCGCCGCCTGCCGCCCGCCGCCGCCTGCCGCCCGCCGCCGGCTGCCGGCTGCCGGCTGCCGCAGGGTGTTAATAGGGGGCCCCGCCTCTACCGCAGGCGTTAAAAAGGGGCCCCTCCTTACCCCCATCGGGCGGTAGCGTTGGCTTGATGGACGGGCTGGAGCAGCGGCAACTGGACGCCATCCGGGACGTCGTCGACCTGGCCGGTGCGGCCGGGATCGAGGTGTGGCTGCGCGGTGGCTGGGCGATGGACTTCCACCTCGGCACGGTGCGCCGTCCGCACGTCGACGTCGACTGGTACTGCTGGCGGCACGACGCCGACCGGTTGGCCGCCCGGCTCGGCGGTCAGGGCTGGCGGCCCGACCCGCGGATGCCGGCCACCAAGCAGCTTGACCTGCTTCGCGGCGACGTCGAGCTGAGCTTCGCCTACCTGGACCGGGATCCGGCCGGCCGGGTGGTCGTCGGCGCCGGCCCGTGGGCGGGCACGCCCCTGCCGGACGGGATGCTCGACGCGCCGCAGGGCCGGATCGGGGCGCTCGCCGCACCGGTGATCAGTGTCACCGCGCAGATCGAGTTCAAGGAGATGTTCCCGGTCTGGATGCCCGAGCGTCCCCGCCGCGCCAAGGATGCCGCCGACCTGGTCCGCCTCCAGGCGTCGGTGGACGGCCGCCCGCCGAGCTGACCCGCCCCACCCGCCGCACCGCCACCCGCGCCGAGTGTTAATAGGGGGCCCCGCCTCTACCGCAGGCGTTAAGAGGGGGCCCCTCCTTAAAACCGCGAGGCACAATCGGGTTCATGCGCCGTCGTTCCGTTGCCCTGGTTGCCGCCGCTCTGCTCGGCGCGGGCCTGGCCGGCTGTTCGAAGCCGACCGTCCCGACCGGGCGGCCCGCCCCCGATTCCCCACCGCAGGCCACCACGCCCGCGCCGCGGGTCGCCGAAGGCAAGGCGCCCACCAAGAGCTTCGCGGTCGGCGTACGCCAACTGAAGCTGAACCGCGACGGCGACCGGCCGTTGCCGGTGACGCTCTGGTATCCGGCTACGGGCGCGGCCGGCGGCACCGCCGAGCGGTCTGCCCGCGCGGCCGACGGGCGGTTCCCGGTGGTGCTGTTCAGCCACGGTCTCGATGCCCGGCCGGAGGACTACCAGGTGTTGTTGACGCGCTGGGCGGCGGCCGGGTTCGTGGTGGCCGCGCCGCGGTTCCCGCACACCGCGCGGGGTGGTGACGGCAACCCGCTGGACGTGCTCAACCAGCCGGCCGACGTGTCGTACGTGTTGACCCGGGTGCTCGCGCTCGGCGAGGCGGCGGGCGATCCGCTGCGCGGCCGGCTGGATCCGGAGCGGGTGGCGGCGACCGGGCACAGCGCCGGCGGTGTGACCACCATCGGGCTGTTCACCACCGGCCGGGACGAGCGGCTGGACGCCGGGATCGTGTTCGCCGGTACGGCGCTCGGCGTGGGCACCGGGTTCGCCGGCGCCGCCGCGCCGCAGTTGTTCGTGCACGGCGAGGCGGACGAGGTGGTGTCGTACGCGGCGGGCAAGGCCGTGTTCGACGCGGTGCCGTGGCCGAAGGCGATGCTCAGCCTGCCGAAGGGCGATCATGGCCGGGCGCTGCTGGGTGACGGGAAGGCGCTGCGGGTGGTCGCCGACACCACTGTCGAGTTCCTCCGCTGGACCCTTTACGGCGACCCGGCGGCGAAGAAGCGCCTCCCCGCCGAAGCGACGAGTGGCAACCTGGCCACCCTCGACGACCGGCTGTAAGGCGGGGGCCCCGGTTAACGCCTGCGGTAGAGGAGGGGCCCCCGCTTAACGCGCGCGCCGCCTCAGGCCGTGTGGTCGATGGCCACCTTGCCGAACACCTCGCCGGAGTGCAGCCGGGCGAACGCCTCCTCGATCCGGCTGAACGGCACCACCCGGTCCACCACCGGCCGGACCCCGTGCTCGGCGCAGAACGCGAGCAGTTCGGCCAGCTCGCCCGGGGTGCCCATGGAGGTGCCGAGGATCTCCAGTTGCATGGCGAAGACCCGGCGCAGGTTGATTGTGGGCTCGTGCCCGGCGGTCGCGCCGGAGACCACGATCCGGGCCATCGGCGCGGCCGATTTCAGCGAGTGGTCGAAGGTGGCCGCACCGACCGTCTCGATCACCACGTCGACCCGCTCCGGCAGGCGCGCGCCGGGCTCCAGCGCGGTGGCGCCCAGCTCGGCGATCCGCTCCCGCTTGGCGGCGTCGCGGCTGGTCGCGTACACCCGTTTGCCGAGCGCGACGCCGAGCGCGACCGCCGCGGTGGCCACGCCACCGCCGGCGCCCTGGACCAGCACCGACTCGCCGTCGGCGACCCGGCCCCGGGTGGTGAGCATCCGCCACGCGGTGAGCCAGGCCGTGGGCAGGCACGCCGCGTCGGTGGCCGACAGGCCGTCGGGCAGCGGCAGCAGGTTCATCCGGGGTACGGAGACCATCTCGGCGAAGGTGCCCGGGAAGCGCTCGGAGAGGATGGAGACCCCGCGCGGGTCGCCCGGGGTGGGCACGACCGGGTAGATGACCACCTCGTTGCCGTCCGGGTCGGTGCCGACCGCGTCGCAGCCGAGGATCATCGGGAGTTGGTCGGCGGTCAGGCCGACGCCGCGCAGCGACCAGAGGTCGTGGTGGTTGAGCGAGCTGGCCCGCACCCGCACGGTGACCCAGTCGTCCTGCGGGTGGGTCGGCTCGGGGCGGTCGCCGACGGCGAGCGCGGCGAGCGGGTTGTCGGCGTCGAAGGCCGAGGCATAGGCAGCACGCATGATCCGCACCGTAACAAGCTGAGCGGCCGTTAAGAAGGGGCCCTTCCTATGCAAAAGGCGATAAGAAGGGCCCCTTCCTTACACCCTCAGCGGCGCGCGACCCCGTCGCGGCGGGCGGCTTCGGCGACCGCTTCCGCCACCGCGGGGGCGACCCGCGGGTCGAGCGGGGACGGCACGATCGCGTCGGCGGTCAGCGACTCGGCCACCACGCCGGCGATGGCGTCGGCGGCGGCCACCTTCATCCCGTCGGTGATCCGGGTGGCCCCGGCGTCGAGCGCGCCGCGGAACACGCCCGGGAAGGCGAGCACGTTGTTGATCTGGTTCGGGTAGTCGCTGCGCCCGGTGGCGACCACCGCGACGTGCCGGGCGGCCACCTCGGGGTGCACCTCCGGTGTGGGGTTCGCGAGCGCGAAGACGATGCCGCCGGGGGCCATGCCGGCCACCGCCGCCTCGGGGATCTGGCCGCCGGAGACGCCGACGAGCACGTCCGCGTCGCGCAGCGCCTCGGTGACGTCGCCCTGGCGGCCCTCGGCGTTGGTGAGTTCGGCCAGTTCGGCCTTGGTGCCGGTGAGGTCGCGGTGCCGGCCGATGATGCCGCGCGAGTCGCAGACCACCACCCGGGCCGGGTCGACGCCGCCGGCGATCAGCATCTTGGTGACCGCCACTCCGGCCGCGCCGGCCCCACTGACCGCCACCCGCAGGTCGCCGAGCTTGCGGTTGAGCAGCGTCGCGGCGTTGCGCAGCGCGGCCAGCACCACGATCGCGGTGCCGTGCTGGTCGTCGTGGAAGACCGGGATGGGCAGCGCCTCGTCCAGCCGACGCTCGACCTCGAAGCAGCGCGGGGCGCTGATGTCCTCCAGGTTGATGCCGCCGAACGAGGGCGCGATCGCCCGTACCGCCGCGACGATCTCCTCCACGTCCTGGGTGTCCAGGCAGACCGGCACCGCGTCCACGCCCGCGAACTGCTTGAACAGCACCGCCTTGCCCTCCATCACGGGCAGCGCGGCGCGTGGGCCGATGTTGCCCAGACCGAGGACGGCGGAGCCGTCGGTGACCACGGCGACGGTGTGCGACACCCATGTGTAGGTGTCGGCGAGGTCGGGATCGGCGGCGATCGCCTCGCAGACCCGGGCAACCCCCGGGGTGTACGCGAGGGAGAGGTCTTCCCGGCTGGTCAGCGGCACGGTCGAGGCGACGGCCATCTTGCCGCCGACGTGCAGCCGGAAGACGGGATCAGCGGGGTCCGGGGTGGACGCAGACATGGTGACTCCAGGATCTGTCGAGCAGACGGACCGGCCGGCGCGGTCGGCGAGGTCAGCGACCGGCGGGGCGGTGGTGCGGGGGGTCACCCGGGCACTTCCGAGCATAGTCACGCCCCGACTCCCACGATGTGAGCGGGGTCATATCCGTCCTCACCCCTGCCGACCTCTGATCCGGCCAGGTCGGGGCCACCAGCGGGCCACCACCCGGCCGCGCACGTCGGCCACCCCGTACGCCCGGGAGTCGTCGGTGACCAGGTCGTTGTCGCCGCGCAGCCACCAGCCGCCGTCGCGTGGCTCGACCGCGCGCTTCACCACGAGCAGGTCGGGCCGGCTGCGGAAGACCGCGACCACCACGTCGCCGGGACGGACCGGGCGGCCACCGGTGCGGACCAGCACCGCGTCGCCGTGGCGCAGTGTCGGGGACATGGACGGGCCGGTTATCAGGACGGGCACCACGGGTTTCACCTCCCGCCCGCTGGAAAGCATCTCCAGGAGTAATGTCGTCTTCGATCATCGCAAACATCCCATGGAGGACCCTGATGCGCCTTCCTCGCATCCTCACGCCCCGGGTGACCGCCAGCGCCCACTGTGACCTGCCCTGCGGCGTCTACGACCCGGCCCAGGCTCGGATCGAGGCCGAGTCCGTCAAAATGATCTGCGAGAAGTACCAGGCGAACACCGATCCGGAGTTCCGCACCCGCGCCATCCTGATCAAGGAGCAGCGGGCCGAGCTGGTCAAGCACCACCTGTGGGTGCTCTGGACCGACTACTTCAAGCCGCAGCACTTCGAGAAGTACCCGCATCTGCACCAGCTCTTCAACGAGGCCACCAAGCTGGCCGGCGCGGCCGGCGCCAAGGGCGGGACCGACCCGGCCAAGGCCGACGAGCTGCTCTCGAAGATCGACGAGATCTCCAAGATCTTCTGGGAGACCAAGCAGGCGTGACCTCGCCCGTCACGGTGCCGACGATCCGGCCGGTACGTCCCGAGGACGTGCCGGCCGTCGTCGCGATGGTGCACGAACTCGCCGCGTACGAGCGCGCTCCGGAGCAGTGTCACCTCACCGCCGAGCAGCTCGACGCGGCGTTGTTCGGCCCCGAGCCGGCGCTGTTCGGGCACGTCGCGGTGGACGCGGCGGACGAGCCGGTGGGCTTCGCCCTCTGGTTCCTCAACTTTTCCACCTGGGCCGGGGTGCACGGCATCTACCTGGAGGATCTCTACGTCCGACCGGATGCCCGGGGCACCGGCGCCGGCCGGCTGCTGCTGGCCGCCCTGGCCGCGATCTGCGTCGAGCGCGGATACCAGCGGCTCGAGTGGTGGATGATCAACTGGAATCCGGCGGCCCGCTTCTACGCCGCGATCGGCGCCACGCCGATGGACGAGTGGACGCCGTACCGGCTGGCCGGAGCCGCGTTGGGCGATCTTGCCGCGCGGGCGACGCCCGCACCCACCCGTTCGGCCGACTGACCGGGTAGAGTCCCGCACCGGGGGGATGAGGCGTGACTCAACTGACCGGGCAGCCGACGACGGACGACGACGTCGTGCACCTCACCGTGCCCGCCGACGGCGGTTACCTCGGCGTGCTCCGCACCGCCACAGCCGGCCTCGCGGCCCGGCTCCAGTTCGCGCTCGACGAGATCGAGGATCTGCGCATCGCGGTCGACGAGGCGTGCGCCATGTTGCTCGCCATCGCCACCCGCGACGCCGAGCTGGAGTGTCGCTTCGCGGTCACCGAGGACGCGCTCACCGTTGAGGTGACCGTGCCGACCGTGCGGGGCGCCACGCTCCCGTCCGAGTCGTCCTTCGCCTGGAAGGTGCTCACCGCGTTGACCACCGGGGCCGGCGCGCGGGCCGCTGACGGCCGGGCCACCATCTCGTTGTTGACCCGCCGTTCGGGCGGCTACTGACCGGTCCGACCGCGCGCCGGCCGCGACAGCGACGAACGGGCCGGTAGCCACCCGACCAGCCGGGTCGGCCGGCTACTGGCCGGCCGGGTCGCCGAAGCCGAGCGCCCGGTTGGTCGGGCCACTGACGAGCAGCCCGGCGACACCGAGCCCGAGCGCCATCAGCGGCAGCCCGAGCCAGCCCATTCCGCCGGAGATCATGTACCACCCGATGGGCAGCAGCATGAGTTGGAGCACGATGGCCGGCGCGCGGGCGCCCGCCCGCCGCCGGGACAGCGCGCCACCGAGCGCCCAGAGCGCGACCGCCCCGGCCACCGCGAAGGCGGTCACCAGCAGCGCCGAGGCCAGGTCGGTGTGCTCGGCGGTGAGGTCGGACCAGATCAGCCAGAGCGCGACCAGGCCGAGCGCCACCGCCTCGGCGCGCAGCACGAGCACCGCCGCGCGGAGCGGGCCGGGGACCGGGTCCGAGTCGATCGTCACGGGCGCCACGATACCGGTGGATAGGCGCGGTATTGTGCCGCCCATGCGGGCCGTCCTGGTGGTCAATCCGAAGGCCACCACCACAAGCGAGCGCAGCCGGGACGTGCTGGTCCGGGCACTGCGCAGTGAAGTCGACCTGTCGGTGCGCTACACCCGCCGACGGGGCCACGCCATGGATCTGGCCCGGGAGGCCGCCCAGGAGGGTGTCGACCTGGTCGTCACGCTCGGCGGCGACGGCACGGTCAACGAGGTGGTCAACGGATTGATGGCGGCCGAGCCGCCGACGTTCCGCACCGGGCCGACCTCGGCCGAGCGGCTGCCGGCGCTGGCGACCGTGCCGGGTGGCTCGACGAACGTCTTCGCCCGGGCGCTCGGGCTGCCGCGGGAGTGGCCGGACGGCACCAGCATGATCCTGGAAGGGCTGCGCCTGGGCCGGTCGCGCACCATCGGGCTGGGCCGGGCGGACGACCGCTACTTCACGTTCTGCGCCGGCTTCGGGCTCGACGCGGCGGTGATCCGCCGGGTGGAGCAGGCCCGCAAGCGGGGTCGGGTGTCCACCCCGGCCCTCTACTTCCGGTCCACGGCCAGCCAGTACTTCGTCGGATCGGACCGCCGCCACCCGCCGATCACGTTGGAACGCCCGGGTGAGGCGCCGGCGACCGAGCTGGCCACCGCGATCATCCAGAACACCGCGCCGTGGACCTACCTCGGCGACCGTGAGATCAACCCGAATCCGGATGCGTCGTTCGACCTCGGGCTCGATGTGCTCGCCATCCGACAGCTCAAGGTGGCCAGCACCGCACGGACAGTGACTCAGTTCTTCTCCCAGAAGCCCGATCCGCATGGCAAGCAGGTGCTCCGGCTGCACGACGTGGAGGAGTTCACCCTGCTCGCGGCCCGTCCGCTGCCGTTCCAGCTCGATGGCGACTATCTCGGCGAGCGGGAAAAAGTCAGATTCACATCCGTACCCGCCGCACTGAGAGTAATCTGCTAGGTCTCGGGTATCCCCGTCGGTTGACGCGGACCCCCGCCCACGGAGGGGTGAGGTGGCCGCCACGCCGAGGAAGGGTGCCGGAAATGTCAGCATCGTCACGCAGACCGTACTATATTGATCCTCGACTGTGGCACGCCGGGTAACGAGAGCCCTCGCAAACCGGGACAAATGGGTGGTGAGCCCGCTCACTGTTCGGAGTTTTTCCGAGCGTCACCCTTGACATCGCTGTAGTTCGTGAAAGTATTCACAAGCGAACTCGTGTTACCGGGACATCGCCTGGATATGCTCATCCGGTTGAGCTGTTCCAGCAGGTCCAGGGGCCCGCAGCCTGCTCACGCAGCGCCGAATTGATGGATGCTGACCGTCACCTTTCGGCAATGCGGATGCATATAGGAATAGCAACAAAGCGTTATCTGGCCATCCACTTAGAATGAGGAGTGTTGCCGCCATGGACTGGCGCCACGATTCGGTCTGCCGCGACGAGGACCCGGAGCTGTTCTTCCCGATCGGGACGTCCGGTCCGGCCCTCCTGCAGGTGGAGCAGGCGAAGGCCGTCTGCCGGCGCTGCCCCGTGACCGACCAGTGCCTGCAGTGGGCGCTGGAGTCCGGTCAGGACGCCGGCGTCTGGGGCGGGATGAGCGAGGAGGAACGCCGCGCGGTCAAGCGTCGCGGCGGTCTCCGGGTGCTGCGCGCTCACTCCGCCTGACCCACACACACGCGAAACGCCCCGGCCGGGATCCCGGCCGGGGCGTTTCGCGGTCCGGACCGTGTTCAGCCCACCGCCGCGTCCACCCGCCGGCGCACCAGATCGGCGAGTTCCGGCAGGTCGGTGAGCGGGTCGGCGACCGCCACCGCGCCGGCCGAGCGGGCCGCCGCGCGTACCCCGTCGTGGAACCGGCCCGGCGCCAGGAAGTAGGCGGCCACCGCGACCCGGCGGGCACCCGTCGCGCGCAGCCGCGCCACCGCGCCACCGACCTCCGGCGGCGCGGCCGAGGCGTACGAGACCCGGCAGCGCACGCCCAGCCCGGCGCCGAGCGCCGCGGCGACCCGACCCACCGAGGCACGCGCGGCGGGATCACGGGTGCCCGCCGCGGCCAGCACCACGGCGTCCGCGCCCTCCCCGGCGGCCTCGGCCAGCCGGCGCCGCAGGGCGGCCAGCAACCGCCCGTCGACCACGCCGCCGGTCGGCCCCAGCACCTCCGTCACCCGCACGTCGAGGCCCGCGCCGGCCGCCGCGACCGCCGCCGGGATGTCCACCTTCCGGTGGTACGCGGCGGTCAGCAGCAGCGGCACCAGCACCACCCGGGAATGACCCGCGTCCGCGAGTTGCCGCAGCACGTCGGCCGGTCCGGGCTCGGTGTGATCGAGCCAGCTCGGCAGCACCGGACGGCCGGGGCAGGTGGCCGCCACCGCCCGGGCCAGCGCCCGCGTCGCCTCGGCCGCGCGCGGATCACGACTGCCGTGCGCCACCAGCACCACCGGCGCGCCGCCCGTCAGAGGTGCAGGCCGCACTCGGTCTTCTCGAACATCGCCCAGCGACCGGCCCGCGGGTCCTCCCCCGCCTTCGTCCGGCGGGTGCACGGCCAGCAGCCGATCGAGCCGTAGCCCCGGGCGAAAAGCTCGTTGACCGGGATGTCGTGGCGGGCCACGTACGCGTCCACCTCGCGCTGCGTCCAGGCGGCGATCGGGTTCACCTTGACCTTGCCGCGCCGCGCGTCGAAGCCCACCACGGGCGTGTTGGCCCGGGTCGGCGACTCGTCCCGGCGCAGCCCGGCGGCCCACGCGTCGTAGCCGGCCAGCGCCCGCTCCAACGGCTCCACCTTGCGCAGCTGGCAGCACTCGTCCGGGGACCTGTTGAACAGGCGCGGCCCGTACTGGCCGTCCTGCTGGCCGACCGTCATCCGGGGACGGATCGAACGGACCCGCACCGGCATCCGCCGGGCCACCTCGTCGCGGACCCGCAGCGTCTCCGGGAAGTGCAGCCCGGTGTCGAGGAACACCACGTCGACGCCGGGCGCGACCCGGGAGACCAGGTGCGCCACCACACCGTCGGCCATCGAACTGGTCACGCAGAACCGCTCGCCGAACGTCTCCGCCGCCCACCTGGCGATCTCCAGCGCGGGCGCGTCCGCCAGCTCCCGCCCGGCCTCCTCGGCCAGCGCGCGCAGCTCCTCCGGGTCCCGCCGGGCCGGGTCCGCCGGGTTGGCCTCGCCGCCGCCGACCAGACCCAGGCCGGCGGCGGAGAGCAGGCCGGTCATCGGTTCACCGCCCGGCTCAGCAGGCCGGTGAACTTGACCGAGAACACCCGCGCGCAGGCGTGGCACTCCCAGGCGCCGTGCCCGGCCTCGTGCGGTCGCAGGTCCTCCTCGCCGCAGTACGGGCAGTAGAGAGGCGCAGACCGAGCGTCACTCATCGAAGCTCCTCCTCATCAACTCTGATCACCCAGTTGGCGAAGCTCTCGCCGTCGGTCCGGCTGGCCAGGTAGCGGCGGGCCAGCCGTTCCACGTACTCCGGAAGCTCGTCGGCGGTGGTCTTCAGGCCGCGCAGCTTGCGGCCGAAGCCGGCGGTCTGCCCGGCGGCCATGCCGAGGCCGCCGCCGAGGTGCACTTGGAAACCCTCGACCTGCCGGCCGTCCGGGCCGACCACGAGCTGGCCCTTGAGCCCGATGTCCGCGACCTGGGTGCGGGCGCAGGCGTTCGGGCAGCCGTTGAGGTGGATGGAGATGTCCGCGTCGAAGTCGCGCAGCCGCTCCTCCAGCCGCGCGACCAGCTCCTCGCCGCGTCGCTTGGTCTCCACGATGGCCAGCTTGCAGAACTCGATGCCGGTGCAGGCCATCGTGCCGCGCCGCCAGGCCGAGGGCCTGGCCTCCAGGCCGATCCCCCGCAACGCGGTCACCAGCTCCTCGGTCCGCTCCGGCGCCACGTCCAGGACCAGGAGCTTCTGGTACGGCGTGAGGCGCACCCGGTCGCTGCCGTGCGCCTCGACCACGTCGGCCAGCTCGGCGAGCTGGGTGCCGGAGACCCGGCCCACCACCGGGGCCGCGCCCACATAGTTGGCGCCGTCACGCTGCGGGTGCACGCCGATGTGGTCGACCGGCTTCGCCGGCAGCGCCGCGGCCGGACCGTCGAGCAGCGTCCGACCCAGGTATTCCTTCTCCAGCACCTCCCGGAAGCGCTCCACGCCCCAGTCGGCGACCAGGAACTTCAGCCGGGCCCGGTTACGCAGCCGGCGGTAGCCGTAGTCGCGGAAGATGCCGACCACCCCGGCCCACACGTCCGGCACCTCGTCCAACGGCACCCAGACACCGAGCCGCTTGGCCAGCATCGGGTTGGTGGAGAGCCCACCGCCCACCCAGAGGTCGAAACCGGGGCCGTGCTCCGGGTGCTCGACGCCGAGGAACGAGATGTCGTTCGCCTCGTACGGGGTGTCGACGAGCCAGGAGATCGAGGTCTTGAACTTGCGGGGCAGGTTGGAGAACTGCTTGTCGCCGACGTACAGGCGAACGATCTCGTCGATCGCCGGGGTGGCGTCGACCACCTCGTCCCGGGCCACCCCGGCGACCGGGCTGCCGAGCACGATCCGCGGGCAGTCGCCGCACGCCTCGGTGGTCTGCAGGCCGACCGACTCCAGCCGACGCCAGATCTCCGGCATGTCCTCGACCCGGATCCAGTGGTATTGAATGTTCTGCCGGTCGGTGATGTCGGCGGTGTCCCGGGCGAACTCCCGGGAGATCTCCGCGACGACCCGGAGCTGGGCCAGGCTGAGCTGACCGCCGTCGACCCGGACCCGGAGCATGAAGAACTCGTCCTCCAGCTCGTGCGGCTCCAGCACGGCGGTGCGCCCGCCGTCGATGCCGGCCTTGCGCTGGGTGTAGAGGCCCCACCAGCGGAACCGGCCCCGCAGGTCCTGTGGGTCGATCGAGGCGAAGCCCCCGTGGGCGTAGATGTTCTCGATCCGGTCCCGCACGTTGAGCGGATCGTCGTCCTTCTTGAGCCGCTCGTTGGCGTTGAGCGGCTCACGGTGCCCGAGCGCCCACTGGCCCTCGCCACGCGGCCGACGGGGCGCCCGGGCGGCGGGAGCCGGCTGGTCCGAGCGGGTGGGGGTGCTACTGACCGCCATCGCGGCGTCCTCCGTTTGTCTGCTGCGGTGCCTGGGAGCGCGGGCGCGGCGGCCGGTCCTGAAGAGGACCGAGGACGGCGGTGTCGATGACGGCCGGCGCGGAACGCGCCCGAGACGGATGGGTCGGGCGTCGTCAGTGGGCCGGACAGATCGCGCTGCGCACGCGGCCGTAGTCGACGTGGCGGCGAGCCACGAAGCGGCGGACGACAGCGGCGGTCATGGCCTCATGCTGCCACACCACGGGTTCCCCGGCCACCGACCGGCGCAGTGATCCCACATCACGGGCCCCCCACCCAGATCGACGCCCATCCACGTGCCTACCTTTGTGACCTGCCCCACTCCGCCATGGTGTCCGTTTGGTGGAACGCCGCCGCCGGCACGGAGACCCGCCCACGGCCCGGACCGACGGTGCCACGTGCCCTGCCGCATCCGGAGCGCCACCGCCGGAGGCGAAGCCCCTCGCGCGGCTTTCGGCCGCCCAGCCCACACCGCCCGGCCCCGGCCCCGGCACCCGGCACCCGGCACCCGGCACCCGGCACCCGGCGATGTTCGGCACCCGGCACCCGCTTGTCCGGCGTCCAGGTGTCCGGCCCCCAGGTGTCCGGCCCCCAGGTGTCCGGCCCCCAGGTGTCCGGCGTCCAAGTGTCCAGGTGTCCGGCGTCCAGGTGTCCGGCGTCCAGGTGTCCGGCGTCCAGGTGTCCGGCGTCCAGGTGTCCAGCCCTCAGGCGCCCCACCCCGGATGTTCCACCCCGGATGTTCCACCCCGGATGTTCCACCCCCGGATGTTCCACCCCCGGATGTCCCACCCCCGGATGTCCCGCCTCCGGGTGCCGCCCAGCCCGGGCGGGGCATCAAGCCCATCCACCCAGCGCGAGCCGGGCGGCCCTGGCCTTGATCAAGGGGTTTGCGTCATCGAAAGCGCCACCGCCGACACAACTCCTTGATCAACCCCGCCATCGGAAAGATCTTGGAGCCAAATGGCCCCTCCAGGGGCCGAATCCTTCCAAGATCCCCCGGGTCGCTCGTCGATCATGAGGTTAGCGGCGACAAAACGGACCCCAGGTGCTGCCAACTCCATGATCGACGGGCGAGAGGGAGCGAGGGCGGGAGCGAGGGCGGGAGCGAGGGCGGGAGCGAGGGCGGGAGGGGCAGGAGCGGGAACAGGCGGCACGGGAGGGGCGGGAGCAGGAACGGGAGCGGGCAGAAGCCGGGGCGCGGGCGCGGGGGTGGGGGTGGGAATGGGAGAGCGGAAATTGGTGGAGGGGGGTGGGAGGGTGGGGGTGGCGTGTGAGGCTGCGGGGTGTGAGCGCGCCTACCGAGCCTGCGCCGCCCCGCGTTCCCGGTTGGGCGGCGTGGGCGCTCCCCGGCCTACTGGCGCTGGTGGTCACGCTGACCGGGATCGGGCACGCCCAGCCGTGGCGAGACGAGTTGGCGACCTGGAGCGCCGCGACCCGCTCGCTGCCGGACCTGGTCCGGCTGACCCGCACCATCGACGCCGCCACCGGACCGTACTACCTGCTCATGCACGGGTGGACCGCGCTGGCCGGCACCTCTGCGACGGCCCTGCGGCTGCCTTCGGCGCTCGCCACGGCGGTCGCCGCCGCGCTTACCGCCCGCCTCGCCGCACAGCTCGTGTCCGACCGGGCCGGCCTGCTGGCCGGGCTGCTGTTCGCCGTGCTGCCGGCCACCTCGCGCTACGGCCAGGAGGCCCGCCCGTACGCGCTCGCGACGCTGCTCGCCGTGCTCGCCACGCTCCTGCTGGTCGGCGCGTTGCGTCGGCCGACGTGGGGGCGTTGGGTCGGGTACGCCGTAGTCGTCGCCGCGCTCGTGCTGCTCCACCTGGTCGCACTCACCCTGCTCGCCGCGCACGCCGTGGTGGTGCTGCTGACCGCCGCGCGCGGCCCGGCCGCCGCCGGCGTCGACCCAGCCGCCGCCGGCGTCGACCCGGCCGCCCGCTCCCGACCAGACCCACCCGGCGGAACCCCGCCCGGTCGCAGACAACCGCAGCGTTCCACCCACCAGCGACATCGAGCGCGAGTGGAGCGCCATGGGTGTCACGGCACCCCGGAGACACCCACAGCGTTCCGCCCACCGGCGACATCGACCGCGAGTGGAGCGCCACGGGTGTCACGGCACGGGACGGGCGGCGGAGCTCCGGACGACCCGAGGGCGCCGGTGCCCGCCCGGCGGGTGGTCGCGCGGTGGCTGGTGGCGCTGGTGCCGGCCATCGTGCTCGTTACCCCGCTGGGCCTCGTCGCCCAGGGGCAGCGCGGTCGGCAGCTCGACTGGGTCGATCCGGCCCGCCTGTCCGACCTGGCGTCGCTGCCGGGCGGGCTGGCGCAGAGCGGCGTGGTGGGCGGGTTCCTGCTGGGGCTCGCCGCATTCGGGGCGGCCCGGCTCGGCCGGCGGGCGCTGTTGCCCGGGGCCGCGGTGCTGCTGCCGGTGTTGCTGCTCTTCGTCGCCGGGACGGTGGTGCCGCTCTGGGTGACCAGGTATCTGATCTTCACGGTGCCGTTCGCCTGCCTGCTGGCCGGCGCGGCTCTGGCCCGGGTACGCCTCGGGCCGGCGCTGGTCGTGGTGGCCCTGGCCGGGTTGCTCGGGCTGCCCGACCAGGCGGCGCTGCGCCGGACCCACGAGTGGCCCCGCAGCGCGCCGGTCGACTACGCGGGAGCGGCGGACATCATTGGCGCCGGGCAGCGGCCGGGCGACGCGATCGTCTACTCACCCCGGGACGGCTGGCTCTTTCCCGACCTCGGTCTGGCGTACCACCTGGGGCCGAGGCTGCCGCGCGACGTGCTTGCGGTCCGGGACCAGCGGGCGGACGCGAGCCTCTGGGCCGTCGAGTGCGGCGATCCGGCCCGCTGCCTGGCGGGGGTGGACCGGATCTGGCTCGTGGTCACCGGGCGCCGGGCGGATCCGCTCGCGGCGGTACCCGGAGCCAAGGGCGCGGCGCTGCGCGACGGCTTCACGGTCCGTCAGGTGTGGCCCCGCCAGGGCCTCACGGTGGCCCTGCTCGACCGGTGACCAGCCCGGCTCGACCTGCGACCCGCCCGGCGACCGGCGACCCGCCCGGCGACCGGCGACCCGCCCGGCGACCGGCGACCCGCCCGGCGACCGGCGACCCGCCCGGCGACCGGTGAGCGGCCCGGCGACCGGTGAGCGGCCCGGCTCGGCCGGACCGCCGCCGGCCGAGGGCTCAGCCCGACAGGCGGTCGGCGGTGCCCCGGGCCAGTGGCACGACGAGGACCGCCTCGGTGCCGCCGGCCGCGCCGTTGCGCAGCTCGATGGTGCCGCGCAGCTCGCCGGTGACGAGCGCCCGGACGATCTGGAGGCCGAGGTTGCCGCCGCGCTCGGCGTCGAACTGCCCGGGCAGGCCGCGGCCGTTGTCGGCGACCGAGACGTGCAACTGTTTGCGGAGCCGGTGCACCTCGACGACCACCTCGGGTCGCGGCGCGTCCGCCGGGGCGGGGGCGGCCTCCTCGTCGACCGGCGAGAAGCCGTGTTCCACCGCGTTGAGCAGCAGCTCGTTGAGGACCATGACCAGCGAGGTGGCGATCTCGGCCGGAAGGATGCCGAAGCTGCCCCGACGCCGCATGCCGACGGTCACCTCGGTGGCGGCCACCTCGGTCGCGGCGCTGGCCACCCGGTCCACGATGCCGTCGAACTCGACCACCTCGTCACTGGAGAGCGAGAGCGTCTCGTGTACGAGCGCGATCGAGGCGACCCGGCGTACCGATTCCTCGAGCGCGACCCGGGCCTCGGGCATGGCGACCCGGCGGGCCTGGAGGCGCAGCAGCGCGGCGACGGTCTGGAGGTTGTTCTTCACCCGGTGGTGAATCTCCCGGATGGTGGCGTCCTTGGTGATCAGGGCGCGGTCGCGGCGGCGTACCTCGGTGATGTCGCGGACCAGCACCAGCGCGCCGATCGGCACGCCGGCGGGCATCAGCGGCAGCGCCCGGGTCAGCATGGTGGCGCCCCGGGCGTCGATCTCGCGCCGGGGTGGGGCCTCGCCGCGCAGCGCGGCGAGCACCGCGTTGCCCGCGTCGGCGCCTTCGAGGGGGTCGCCGGCGAGCCGGCGGTGCAGCTTGGCCAGGTCCTCGCCGACCAGGTGGGAGGCGTAACCGAGCCGACGGTAGG
The DNA here is from genome assembly GCF_027497235.1 of Micromonospora sp. WMMD1128. NCBI lineage: Bacteria > Bacillati > Actinomycetota > Actinomycetes > Micromonosporales > Micromonosporaceae > Micromonospora > Micromonospora sp. WMMD1128. The sequence goes on along the minus strand of NZ_CP114902.1, from coordinate 754,161 downwards.
CGGACTGCGCGTTGGGGCTGGCGTAGGTGACCTTGCCGTTGGCGTCGAGCCGCACCAGGCCGTCGCCGACGCGGGGTGCCGAGGTGGTCTCGCCCGGGTGCCGGGGCGGCGGGAAGGTGCCGTCGGCGATCATCTGGGCCAGGTCGTCGGCGGTGGTCAGGTAGTTCAGTTCGAGCTGACTCGGGGTGCGCGCGGTGGAGAGGTTGGTGTCCCGGCCGACCACGGCGATGACCTCGCCGTGCTCGCCGTCGCCGGTGCGCAGTCGCACCGGGATGGCCTCGTGCCGGGCCGGCACGTCGCCGTACCAGACCGGGTCGCCCTCCCGCCAGATCCGGCCCTGCCGGTGCGCCACCTCCAGGTGCGCCACCTCGGGCCCGCCGACGATCCGGCCGACCTGGTCGTCGAGGTAGGCGGTCGGGGCGGTGGTCGGGCGCACCTGGGCGAGGCAGAGGAAGGTGCCCTCACCGTCCACCGGCACCCACAGCAGCAGGTCGGCGAAGGACAGGTCGGAGAGCAGCTGCCAGTCACCGGCGACCCGGTGCAGGTGGTCGATGTCGGCCGGCCGGAGCATGGTGTGCTCCTCGGCGAGGTCACGGAGGGTGGACACGCCCCACAGCGTGCCACGCCCGGCTCACATCGTCGCCGTGACCTTCTTCAAACCACGGGGCGCGTCCGGGTCCTCGCCGCGGGCCAGCGCCAGGGCCAGGGCCAGTCGTTGCAGCGGCAGGATGTCGAGCAGCGGCGCGTACCGCTCGTCGACCTCCGGCACCGCCATCCGGGTGGCGCCGACGTCGGCGGAGCCGACCACCACCACGTCGGCCCGGCGTTCGCCGAGCCGGGGCAGCACCTCGCGCATCGACGTGCCGCCGGGGCCGGAGCCGACCACGGCGAGCACCGGCACGTCCGGGTCGGTCATGGCGAGCGGGCCGTGCAGCAGGTCGGCGCCGGAGAAGGCGAGCGCCGGCAGGTAGGACGTCTCCATCAGTTTCAGCGCCGCTTCCCGGGCCGTCGGGTACGCGTAGCCCCGGCCGGTGGTGACGAGCTGGGCGGCGAACCGGTAGCGCGGGGCGAGCCGGGCCGGGGTGTCGTCGGCGAGGGTGTGCGCGGCCAGCTCGGGCAGGCGGGCCAGCGCGTCCCGCTCCGGCGCGGGCAGCACGCCGTCACCGGCGCGTACCCCCTCGACCAGCATGAGCAGCGCGAGCAGCTCGGCGGTGTAGGTCTTGGTGGCGGCGACCGCCCGCTCGTGGCCGGCGGCCACGTCGATACTCAGCTCGGCGGTCTCGGCGAGCGGTGAGTCGGGGTTGTTGGTGACCGCCAGGGTGAGCGCGCCGGAGGCCCGGGCCACTCGGAGCACCTCGGTCAGGTCGGGCGAGCCGCCGCTCTGGCTGACGCCGACGACGAGCGCGTCGGACAGGTCGGGGCGGGCGCCGAAGACGGTGATCGCGCTGGGCGAGGCCAACCCGGCGGGTAGGCCGAGGCGGATCTCGGTGAGGTAGGCCGCGTAGAGCGCGGCGTGGTCGGACGTGCCGCGGGCGGTGAAGACCACGTGGCGGGGTCGCCGCTGCGCGACCACGGCCGCCACCTCGGCGATCGCGGCGGCGTGCGCGGTGGAGAGCAGGCGCTCGTAGCCGGCCGGCTGCTCGTCGATGTCGGCGGCCATCCCGGCCCCTGGTCGCGTCACCGCGCACCCCCTTCTGCGCGATTACCGCGCGTTGGATGCTCAGTCTTGCACGTTTGAGCCAGAATCAACAATGCAACGAGCAGCAGTACGCACCGGATCACCACTCGGGGGCAAGATCCCCTAGGCTTGCCCGGCTGACCGACCGACCAGCCCGGCGAGGGAAGGACGACGTGCCCGAGGACGACGCCGCGCTCTCCGCCGAGGAGGAACTCGCGCTGGCCCGGTTGGCGCTGGGCGAGGGCGATCTCCGGCACGCGGCCGACCACGTCGCCGCCGCCCTGGTGCGCTCACCCACCCTCCCCGAGGCGCACGAGACCCTCGCCCGGCTCGCCGCCGCCAGCGGTGGCGACATCGAACTCTTCCCGCTCGGCCAGCACGCCTTCGTCGGCGCCGTGGTGGCCCGGGCGCACCTGCTCGCCGCCGCCGGCCGTCCCGCCGAAGGTCTCGACCTGCTGGCCGCCGCCACCGGCTACGCGCCGGGCGCGCCCTGGGCCGCCGTACCGTGGGTGACCGCCGCCGACCTCCCGGAACGGCTCGATCCGGAGCGCACCGCCCGGATCCTCATGCAGGTCTGCGCCGCCGCGCCCGACCCGGTTCCGCGCCGGCTGCGCGAGCCGCTGCTGCCCTACCTCACGCTGGCCCGCAACGCGATCACCGTGCATCCGGCCCACCCGCTGCTGCTGGGGGCGGCGTCCGCGCTGGCCCGGCGCCTCGGCGAGGTCGCCCTCGCGGTCGAGTGGGCCACCCGGGGGGTACGCGCGGAGCCCAGCAAACTCGGCGAGGTGTGGCTCGGGTACGCGTACCGCAGCGCCGGCCGGACCGCCGACGCGCTCGCCGCGCTGGAACGTGCGGTCGCGCTCGACCCCGACGACCTGGCGGTCTACGCGGACATCGCCGGCACGCTCGCCGACCACGGCCGGCTCGACGCGGCGCTGGGCTGGATCGACCGGGCGCTGGCGAAGGACCCCACGTTCGACTGCGCCGTGCACACCGCGCACCGGCTGCGCTTCCAGCGCGACGGGAACGTGGACCACCTGGTGGCGCTCGCCGATTTCGTCCGCGACCATCCGGACGACTCGCACGAACACGGCGACCTCGCCGAGTGTTGCCGCGGCCGTCCGTGGCTCGGCCAGGTCACCCCGGCCGGCGCGGACCACCTGCCCGCGCCGACGGCGGGCACCGCCCGCCCGACGGTGAACGCGGTGCGCCGGCTCCAGCAGCTGGCCCACCCGGCGTGGGCGCACCCGCCGGCCGCGTACGACGCCGCGGTCGGACTGGCCACGCTGGACCTGGCCGACCTGCTCGGCCTGCTGGCATACCCGCCGGAGGCGCCGCCCACGGCGCTGGGCCGGGTGCTCGGCGATCAGGACCCCGCGCTCTGGGCGCGCTGTGCGCAGGTCTGGGCCTGTCTCGGCCTGCTGCACCACCGCACCGACGAACCGTGGGCGGAGTCGAACCGCCGCCGGGTGCTGCGGGAACTGGCCGGGACCGAGCCGGGACCGACGGCCGAGGCGGCACTGTTCGCCCTGGTCACCGCCGCCTGGGTGGACCCGGCCGTACGCGCCGACGTGGCCGGTGTGGTGGCCGGGCGGCTCGCCGCGGTGGCGACCGGCCCCGCCCGCCGTACCCCGGAGGCGGTATCGCTCGCGCACCTGGCCCGGGCCACCCCGGCCCTCGACCCGGCCGCCCGCGCGACGGCCGCCGGGCTCGTCGCCGACGCCGGGGCCGGCCCGCTGCGCCGGCTGTGGCGACGCCTCACCGCGCTGTTCCGCCGCGCCTGAGCGCCCGCACGCCGCCGGATTGGTGTTAAGAAGGGGCCCCGCCACAACGCCAGGCGTTAAGCGGGGCCCCCTCCTTACCTCAGACGGGGGTTTTGCCGAGGGCGACCTCGGCCTCCTCCTCCGGCGTGGCGGTGGCCGGCGGAACGTCGTTCGTCGCGCGCAGCGGCACCTCCTTGACGAACCAGGCGAGCACCGGGACCGCCACGGTGATGAAGAGGGCCCAGAGGAAGACGTGCGAGATGGCGTCGGAGAGCCCGCCGAGCACCAGCTCCCGCGCCGGGCCGGTGAGCTGCTTGAGGTTCTCCAGGTCCATCGCGCCGCCCTCGCCGCCGCCCTTGCCGGCGAGCGCCGGACCGGCGGGCGAGTCGGCCAGCCGGTTGGCGAAGACGGCGCCGAACAGCGAGACGCCGAACGAGCCGCCGATGGACCGGAAGAAGGTGGTCGCGCCGCTCGCCGCGCCCAGGTCCTTCTGCTCGACGCTGTTCTGCGCGATGAGCATCGAGGTCTGCATGAGGAAGCCCATGCCGACGCCGAGCACGACCATGTAGAGCGAGGACTGGGTCTTGCCGGTGCCGAGGTCGAGTTGGCTGAGCAGCCACATGCCGACGGCCATCACCACGCCGCCGATGATCGGGAAGGCGCGGTAGCGCCCGGTCTTCGTGATCGTCCGGCCGACCACGAGCGACACCACGAGCATGCCGAACATCAGCGGGAGCAGGAGCAGGCCGCTGTTGGTGGCCGAGGCGCCCTGCACGGTCTGCTGGTAGAGCGGCAGGAAGTTCATCGCGCCGAACATGGCGAAGCCGAGCAGGAAGCCGATCACCGAGATGAGGGCGAAGTTGCGGTTGGCGAACAGGCCCAGCGGCAGGATCGGCTCCGGCACCCGCCGCTCCACGAGCGCGAACACGCCGAGCGCGGCCACCGCCAGCACGGTCAGGCCGAGGATCTGCGGCGAGCCCCAGTCGTACTGCTTGCCGCCCCACGTGGTGACGAGCACGAGCGCGGTGATGCCGACGGAGAGCAGCGCCGCGCCCAGCCAGTCGATCTTGTGCTCGGTGCGGTACTTCGGCAGGTGCATGGTGACGGCCAGGAGGAGCAGCGCCACGCCGCCGAGGGGCAGGTTCACGTAGAACGCCCAGCGCCAGGAGAGGTGGTCGGTGATGAAGCCGCCGACGAGCGGGCCGGCCACCATGGCGATGGCCATGATGGCGGCGATCATGCCCTGGTAGCGGCCCCGCTCGCGGGGCGGGACCAGGTCCCCGATGATCGCCATGACGCCGACCATCAGGCCGCCCGCGCCGAGGCCCTGGACCGCCCGGAACGCGATCAGCTCGACCATCCCGGTGTCGGCGCCACCGAAGACGCCGGAACCGGACATGCCGCAGAGCGCGGAGCCGATCAGGAAGACGACCACCGAGGTGAGGAAGACCGCCTTGCGGCCGTAGAGGTCGCCGAGCTTGCCCCAGATCGGGGTGGAGACGGTGGTGCCCAGCACGTACGCGGTGACCACCCAGGTGAAGTGGTCGGCGCCGCCGAACTCGAAGACGATGCGCGGCAGCGCGGTGCTGACGATCATGTTGTCGAGCATCGCGAGCGTCATCGCGGTCATCAGGCCGAACAGGATGACGCGGACGTTTGGCTTCGCGATGACCGGGGCTTGTTGACTCATGGGTAGGCTCCCCCGCAGATCGGTGATCGACTTACTTGCCGCCCGGCTAGTTAACTTACTAGCCGCACGGTAAGCTGGGCACCGGGACAACGTCAAGCGGATTGGAAGGTGTCGGTCGGGTGAGCGAGAGCACAGGCGGCACGCGCCAGCGCATCCAGGCCGTCGCGCTGGAGCTCTTCACCGAGCAGGGATACGAGAAGACCTCACTCCGGGAGATCGCCGAGCGCCTCAACGTGACCAAGGCAGCGCTCTACTACCACTTCAAGAGCAAGGACGAGATCGTCAGCAGCTTCGTCGACGACCGGCTGCGCCGGATGGACGAGCTGATCGCCTGGGCCGCCGAGGAGCCGGCCACGCTGGAGACCCGGCGCACCCTCATCGCCATGTACGCGGACACCATGTTCTCCGGCGAGCTGCCCCGGGTGATGCGGTTCTTCGAACAGAATCAGACCGTGCTGAAAAGCCTCGTCGCCGGCCAGCAGATGCGCGACCGGATGATGCGCCTGGCGGGCGAGCTGAGCCGCGGCGACGAATCCCCGGCCGCCCAGCTACGCGCCTCGCTCACCCTGTTCGCGGTGCACAGCAGCTGGTTCGCGGTGCGTACCCCCGGCATCACCGACGACGAGCGGCGGAAGATCGCCCTTGAGGTGGCCGACGAGCTGCTCGCGAAGATCAACGACGGCGACTGACGCGGTGAGGGGCAGGCGCAGGCCGAGCAGGTCGATCCCGGGCGTCGGGGCCCAGTCCTTCTCCGGCGCCCGGACGAACCCGAGCCGGTCGTAGAGCCGGCGCGCACTCGCCGCCATGCCGGCGCGCACGCAGATCACCACCGCCGCGCAACCCAACTCGACGGCGCGCGCCACGCACGCCTCGGCCAGCGCCGCGCCCGCGCCCCGGCCCTGCGCGGCCGGGTCGACCGCGAGCATCCGGAACTCGGCCTCACCGGGGCCGGCGAGTTCGGCGTACGGGGTGCCCGGCAATACGAACGTCACCGCGCCGAGCACCGCGCCGGTGGCCTCGTCCACGGCGACGAGCACCTCCCCGGTCCCGGCCCGGCCGGCCACGTCGGCGAGCACCGGCGCGTACCCGTTCTCGTCCTTGAGCTGGCCGTCCGCCTCGTAGGCGGCCACCGTCAGGCGGGCCACCGCCGGGAAGTCCGCCGGCTCGGCGCGGCGGACGAGCGGGCCGGTCAACCGATCACCGCGATCAGGTCGCCGTCCTGCACCACGTCGCCCTCGTTGACCGCCAGCTGCTGCACCACGCCGTCGGACTCGGCGACCACCGGGATCTCCATCTTCATCGACTCCAGGATCACGAGCGTGTCCCCCTCGGACACCGTGTCCCCGGCCGACGCGACGACCTTCCAGACGTTCGCCACCATCTCGGCGCGGATCTCCTCGGCCATCTCCCGGCCCTCCCTCTCCCCGACAGTCCTGCGAACGGTATCCAATCATGACGCCGGTCACGTCCGTTCTCTGACCACCGGCCCGGGACGCGGCCCCACCGCGCCCGGCGCGGCACCGGCGGCACTAGCATCGTGCGGGTCGGCGCCCGGCAACCCGGGGGCCGTACGCGACCTCCGCCGCGCTCACCCGCGGCCGGACCGTGACCAGCACAGGAGGCAGAGCATGGCGAAGAAGGCCCGGAAGAAGAAGGCCCGGAAGAAGAGCAGCGCCAACCACGGCAAGCGCCCCAACTCCTGATCACCGATCAGCGGCGCCCGGCCCTGGGGGGCCGGACACACCTGTGGCCCGGGTCCACACGCGGACCCGGGCCACAGGTGTCTGATCAGTCGGCCAGCTCGCGGGACTCGGTGGTCTCGAAGACCACCAGCTCGCTCAGCCGCAGCCGCAGCCGCTCACGCAGCTTCTCCGGCGCCGCCTCGTTGCCGCAGCACCGGGCCACAAGCGCCTTGACCTCCTGCTCGATGCCGTACTCGCGCAGGCACGGCCCGCACTCCTCCAAGTGGTGCCGGATCAGCACCCGGCGCTCCTCGGCGCACTCCAGGTCGAGGTAGAGGTAGACCTCGGCGAGCACCTCGTGGCAGTCCGTCTCGTGCGGTCGTCCACAGCTCACGGTCACACCTCCCGGCTGGCGGCGGCGGTCGAACCCTTCGACGGGGCGGCGCTGAAACCCCGCTCCGCCGCGTACCGCTCCAGCAGCTTGCGCAGATTGCGTCGGCCCCGGTGCAGGCGGGACATCACGGTGCCGATCGGCGTGCCCATGATGTCGGCGACCTCCTTGTAGGAGAAACCCTCGACGTCGGTCAGGTAGACCGCCAGGCGGAACTCCTCCGGCAACTGCTGGAGGGCCTCCTTGACGTCGCTGTCCGGCAGCCGGTCGAGCGCCTCGGTCTCGGCCGAGCGCAGACCGCTCGACGTGTGCGACTCCGCCTCGGCGAGCTGCCAGTCGGTGATCTCGTCCGTCGGCGCCTGGACGGGCTGGCGCTGCCGCTTCCGGTAGGAGTTGATGTAGGTGTTGGTCAGGATCCGGTAGAGCCAGGCCTTCAGGTTGGTGCCCTGCTCGAACTGGTGGAAGGCGGCGTACGCCTTGAGGTACGTCTCCTGGACCAGGTCCTCGGCATCCGCCGGGTTGCGGGTCATCCGCAGCCCGGCAGCGTAGAGCTGATCGACGAAGGGCATCGCGTCCCGCTCGAAGCGGGCCCTGCGCTCGTCCGTCTTCTCGGTGGTCAACCGCACATCCCCTCGCGTCGGATGCTTTCCCGCCGAGGATACGCGTACCCGCCCGGCGGCAGATTCACTTCCCGAGTGTGTGCCGGTGCTCACGGTCGACGCCGACGCCTGCCACTCCGGCGCGTCGAGCAGCCGCCGGAGCTGCCGTTCGTCCCGTTCGTCCCGTTCCCGGCTCCGAGTCTCGACCGGCACCGGTCACCCCCCTCGCGCTGGCAATGTCGTTTCCCAAAGGGGGTCAACGCGATCCCCAGCCCTCCGCATTCCGGCCACCACACCCCTCCCGCACGCGCACCCCTGCACGCCACCTCCGCGTCGATCATGAGGTTGCCGGCATGTTTCGCCGTATTTGCGTGCGCCAACTTCATGATCAACAGCGCCATCGCCCGATGGTCGGGGTTCGTGTTTCGGATCGCGGGAAGCGGGGGGCCTGACCGGCGGACCGGGGCGATTTGCGCTTCTTGCCCCACTTTCCCACCTCGCGGCGGCCCGGAGGGTCCGGGTGCTTGAGGTGGCCGGGACGGGCCGGACGCCAGCTCGGCGAAGTGGCGCTATCCGGTTGGCCGGGATGCCACCGTTTCATCGGACTGGCGTCGATCATTGACCGAAACTCGCCACCCGCCCTGTCTCGTGCGAGATCCGACCGGAGAACAGAGCCACCGTGCGCCAAATGCCCCTTTCCCCTGCCTGCCCGGTAGCCCGAGAGCCCGGGTGACTTGGACGATTCCGCCTCTCTGGGGCCATTCGCGTCCAAGATCTCGCTCGCTTCCGCAGGGGTCGGGTGATGGAGGACGGGGCCGCCACCCGTTCCCGGTCCCAGCCTCGGCCGCGACCGATGCTGGGACCAGGAAGGGCCTGGGAGGTGACTCCGGTCACGTCCGAGCCGGCCGGCCGGTGCCAACCGGTGCAACGAACGCTCGCCGGGGACGGTCACGCTCGCACGCCCGAGCCACGCTGCCGTCAGGCAGTCGGCCAGAGGCACGGCAGCCGAACTCGGCACACCGACGTGTGGGTGGTGGACACCGACGGCGACGGCTAGGCCGACCTGTGGGCGATGAGCATGGACGCGACCCGCACAGCCGGAACCGAGGCGTGGCCACCGCCGAGGCGCGGCGTGATCAGGACAGCCATCCCCGGGCCGCGAGCCAGGCGCGCACCACCTCGGCCGTGCCAGGCGGGTCCCGGCGCAGGTCGTGCCGCTCCCCCGGCCGGACCACCACCTCGACGCCGGACGCGGGATCGGGTACGCCGAAGGGGTCCCGGTCGCCGTTGACCACAAGCGTCGGCAGGCCGGTGCCCAGCTCGTCGGCCCGGGATCGGTCCGGCCGCCCGGGCGGGTGCAGCGGGAACGCCAGCGCCACCACGCCGGCCGCGCCGACGGCGCACGCGGTGCGGCAGGCCACCCGGGCGCCACTGGACCGGCCGCCCACCACCCAGCGGCCGGTGTCCGGCAGGCGACGGCGCAGCTCGGCCAGCACCGCCGTCCATGCCTCGTCGAGGTGCCCGGCCGGGGCGGGCGCGCGACGGCCGGCAACCCGGTACGGCTGGGTCACCAGCACCACCCCACCCCCGGCGTCACGGACCGCGTCGCGGACCGCCACGAGATCCGGCGCGTCGACGTCGCCGCCCGCGCCGTGACCCAGCACGAGCAGGGTGCCGCCGGTCGCCGTCGGCGGGTCGAGCCGGATGCGCGCCGGCCCCCGGGGTGTCTCGATCTCGTCGTCGTGCCGCACCGGCCCATTCTGCGCACGGCGGACCGGCCGGCGACGGCAGGGCGCGGAACAACCACCGACATCTGCGCACGGCGGGCCGGCCGGCGACGGCAGGGCGCGGAACAACCACCGACATCTGCGCACGGCGGACCGGCCGGCGACGGCAGGGCGCGGAACAACCACCGACAGCGGACGTGCCGCGCGGCCAACGCCGCACACGCACGGACCCGGCCCGACATCGTCGGTCAGGAGCTCAGCGGCACCAGCGTGAGCAGGCGGTCTCGGACCGGCGGCCCGGGCTCGTCGACCGCGTCCGGATCCGGCTGAACCTCGCTGCGCCAGGCGACGAGCATGGCTCGCCGCTCACGCGGCGTGGTGCCGCCCCAGACGCCGTGGCAGTCGCCCACCTCCAAGGCCCAGGCCAGGCAGGAGCCTTGGACGTCGCAGGTGCGGCAGAGCGCCACCGCCGCGTCCGCAGGCTCGTTGGGCGCCGGAAAGAACGTCTCCGGATCGACGCTCTGGCATGTGCCCCTGGTGCGCCACGCCTCGTCCTGTCGCCGTTCGCGCAACGCCCGCAGCAGCCGCGGATCGCGCCGCGCCGCCGCCACCTCGTGCGGTCGGGGCATGCGTGCCCGTGTCAATACACCCACCTCCCCCGTGGGACCGGCGAAGATCTCCCTAAAGATCGATGGATGTCATTCGCCCCGTGCGAACTGACGCCATCACCGGCGCTGTGTTCTATCGCACTCGTGCACGCCGAGACAAGAGTCTTCGGTAAACATGACTAAACCGGGGGGTGACTTTTCCGGCGCAACCCTGGCAAATCAGCACTCGACAATGTGCTCAGCGTGATCAGAACAACGTCGATTCCCGGTCTGCCTCCGCAGCCGCCGGGACGACCCGGGCGATCAGCTCCGGACCGTCGTTGCGGACGTCGCCGACCGCCGGTGCGACCGGCCGGATCTCCAGCGCGGCGAGCTGTCCGGCGTCCGGCGGGACGAGCAGCGCGGCGGGCTCGTCGGTCGGGCCCAGCCAGGCGGCCCACCGATCCGGGGCCAGCAGCAGCGGCATCCGGTCGTGCACCTCGGCCAGCTCACCGAGCGCCGCAGTGGTCAGCACACTGAACGTGAGCCGGGGCGTCCCGGCCGCCTCCCAGAGCGACCAGATGCCCGCAAAGGCCAGCACCGAGCCGTCCCGCGGGGTCATGAAGTAGGGCTGCCGCCCGCCGTCCGGTCGGCGCACCCACTCGTACCACCCGTCGGCCGGGACCAGGCAGCGCCGGCGGGCGAAGGACGGGGCGTACGCCCGGCTGGTGGCGACCGTCTCGGCCCGCGCGTTGATCATCCGGGCGGCGCCGGCCGCGCTGCGGGACCAGGGCGGCAACAGCCCCCAACGGCCGAGGGAGAGCAGCCGGTGCCCCTCCGGCGCGAGCCGGACCAGCGGCGCGGAATCGGTCGGGGCGACGTTGAAGTCGGGCTCGACCGCGCCGGTGGAGTCGGTCGACTCGAACAGCGCGCTCAGGTCGCCCGCGCTCCTGGTCGTCGCGTACCTCCCGCACATGGGGCCCACGCTAGCCCCACCGGGCCGTTCCGGCTGTCCCGCCCACCGGGAGCAGGCCCGACGGGCACCCCGACGGGCCCGTCGGGGCGGCAGAATGTGAGCGTGGGGAATCTGACCGCTACCCGTCCGCCGCAGCCGTGGACCGCGCCGACCGCGAACGACCCGGTCACCGCGACGCTGCGCCTGCCCGGCTCCAAGTCGATGACCGCCCGGGCCCTGGTGCTCGCCGCGCTGGCCGGTGGGCCGTCGACACTCGACCGGCCGCTGCGCGCCCGGGACACCGAGCTGATGGCCGGCGGCCTGCGCGAGCTGGGGTCGCACATGTCGGTCTCCGACGACGACCGGTGGCTGGTCCGCCCGCACCCGCTCGTCGGCCCGGCGCACGTCGACGTCGGCCTGGCCGGCACCGTGATGCGCTTCCTGCCCCCGGTGGCCGGGCTGGCCGCGGGGCGGGTCACGTTCGACGGCGATCCGCACGCCCGCACCCGCCCGCTCGGCCCGCTGATCGGCGCGTTGCGCGCCCTCGGCGTCCGGGTCGACGCCCCGCCGGCCGGCAGCCTGCCGCTCGTCGTCCTCGGCGCCGGCCGGGTGACCGGCGGCGAGGTCGTGATCGACGCCTCCGCGTCCAGTCAACTGGTGTCCGGGCTGCTGCTGGCCGCACCCCGCTTCGACCGGGGCGTGGTGGTCCGGCACGAGGGGCCGCCGGTGCCGTCCGCGCCGCACGTGCGGATGACGGTGCAGATGCTGCGCGCCGCCGGGGCCGCGGTGGACGACACCACGCCGGACGTCTGGGTGGTCGAGCCGGGCCCGCTCACCGGGCGCGGCTGGGACATCGAGCCCGACCTCTCCGGTGCCGCACCGTTCTTCGCCGCCGCGCTCGTCACCGGCGGTGAGGTCACCCTCCAGGGCTGGCCGCACAGCAGCCTCCAGCCGGTCGAACGGCTGCGCGAGCTGCTGCACCGGATGGGCGGCGAGGTGACGCTCGGCACCGACGGCCTGCGGGTGCGGGGCACCGGCGCGGTACGCGGGGTGGACGCCGACCTCTCCGACGTCGGCGAGCTGACCCCGGTGCTGACCGCGCTCACCCTGCTGGCCGACAGCCCGTCCCGGCTGACCGGCATCGGTCACATCCGGGGCCACGAGACCGACCGGGTCACCGCGCTGGCCAAGGAGTTCACCGCCCTGGGCGCCGACATCACCGAGACCCGCGACGGCTTGGAGATCCGGCCCCGCCCGCTGCGCGGCGGCACCTTCCGGACGTACGCCGACCATCGGATGGCGCACGCCGCGGCGGTAGCCGGGCTGGCCGTCCCCGGCATCGAGGTCGACGACGTGACGTGCACCTCGAAGACCATGCCCGAGTTCCCGGCACTATGGTCGGGCATGGTGACCGACAAGAGCTGACAGCGGGGGGCGTCCTGGCGACCAGGCGGCGGGAGTACGACGAGGACGACGTCCGGGTCCGTCCCGGCAGATCGTCGCGCCCCCGCACCCGCACCCGGCCCCGGCACGCCGACGCGGTCGACGGGTTCGTGATCGCGGTCGACCGGGGCCGTTACACCTGCGTCCGCCCCGAGGCCGGCCCGGACGACCCGGTCGTCACCGCCATGCGCGCCCGCGAGCTGGGCCGCAAGTCGGTGGTGGTGGGCGACCGGGTGGGGTTGGTCGGTGACGTCTCCGGCGCGTCCGGCGCGCTGGCCCGCATCGTGCGCATCGCCGAGCGCACCTCCGTGCTGCGGCGCACCGCGGACGACGACGACACCACCGCCGAAGGTCGGCTGGAACGGGTGGTGGTGGCCAACGCCGACCAACTGGTGATCGTCAGCGCGCTCGCCGACCCGCCGCCGCGCACCGGGTTCATCGACCGCTGTCTGGTGGCCGCGTACGACGCCGACATCGAGCCGCTGCTCTGCCTCACCAAGGCCGATCTGGGTGGCCCGGAGGCGGTGCTCGGCTACTACACCGAGCTGGAGCTGCCGTACGTGCTGATCCGACCGGGTTCCGACCTGGCCGACCTGCGCACGTTGCTCGCCGGCCGGGTCTCGGTGCTTGTGGGCCACTCCGGCGTGGGCAAATCGACGCTCGTCAACCGGCTCGTGCCGGAGGCGGAGCGGGCGGTCGGCACGGTCAGCGCGATCGGCCGGGGCCGGCACACGTCGACGAGCGCGGTGGCGCTGCGCCTGCCGCCCGACCCGGGCGGCGGCGGCGATCCGGGCTGGATCGTCGACACCCCGGGCATCCGCAGCTTCGGGTTGGCGCACGTCTCCGCCGAGAGCCTGCTGCACGGCTTTTCCGACCTGGTCGAGGCGACCGTGGACTGCCCGCCCAACTGCCCGCACACCGCCGACGAGGCGGACTGCGCGCTCGACGCCTGGGTGGCCGCCGGCCGGGCCGACCCGCGCCGGCTCGCCTCGTACCGGCGGTTGCTCGCCTCCCGCAGCGGCGAGGGCGACGCGCGCGAGCCCGAGCGCAACCCGGGCGATCCGCTCGCCGGTTCCTGACCGGCGGACCGGCGGCCACCCGCCGGGACCTGCCGCGCGGGCGGCGCTAGCGTGTGGACCATGACCGGGTACGCCGACGACCTCGCCCTCGCCCATGTGCTCGCCGACGCCGCCGACGCCGTTTCCAAGGCCCGGTTCCGCGCCCTCGACCTGCGGGTCGAGTCGAAGCCGGACCTGACCCCGGTCTCCGATGCGGACACCGCCGTGGAGCGGGAGATCCGCGCCCTGCTGGCCACCCACCGCCCGACCGACGGACTGCTCGGCGAGGAGTACGGGGAGCAGCCCGCCACCGGCCCGGACGGGCGGCGCTGGGTGGTCGACCCGATCGACGGGACGAAGAACTTCGTCCGGGGCGTACCCGTGTGGGCCACGCTGATCGCGCTGCTGGAACAGGACCGGCCGGTCCTCGGCCTGGTGTCCGCGCCGGCGCTGGGCCGGCGCTGGTGGGGCGCGCTCGGCGCGGGAGCGTTCGCCGGCACCGGGCCGGCGGACGGCGCGCCGATCCGGGTCTCCGGCGTCACGGCGCTCGCCGACGCGAGTGTCTGCTACTCCTCGCTGACCGGTTGGGAACAGGCCGGCCGGTTGGACGCGATGCTCCAGCTCATGCGGGACAGTTGGCGTACCCGGGCGTACGGCGACTTCTACGGCTACATGCTGTTGGCCGAGGGGGCACTTGACGTGATGGTGGAGCCGGAGCTGTCGCTGTGGGACATCGCCGCGCTGGTGCCGATCGTCGCCGAGGCCGGTGGCCGGTTCACCGACCTGGCGGGGCGACCCGCCCCGGCCGGCGTCGACTCCGCCGACATCAGCGCGGTGGCCAGCAACGGCCGACTGCACGACGACATCCTGGGCCGGCTGGGCCGGCCGGCCGAGCGCTGACCCGGTCCGAGCCTTATCCTCGCGGGGTGGTCTCCTCCGGTTGGTGCTTCCTCGCGGCGATGATCGTCGCGTACGGCTTCGCCAACCTCCTCCAGTCGGTCGCCGCCGCGCGGACCACCGTGCACCACACGTTCGACCCGGGGCTGCTGCTGCGGTTGGCCGGTCACCGGACGTACCTGATCGGCCTGTGCTGCCAGGTCGTCGGGTTCGTGTTCGCCTTCCTGGCCCGCCGGGACCTGCCGCTGTTCCTGGTCCAGGCCAGTGTGGCGGCCGGGCTGGGGGTGACCGCCGTGCTCGGCGTGATGGTGCTCAAGTGGCGTCTGCCGGCCGCCGAGCTGGTGCTGCTGGTGCTGCTGTTCGGCGGGATCACCGCGCTTGTGCTGTCGGCCGAGCCGGCGCCGTCCCGGCAGCTCGGCACCGCCGGGCTGGTCGGTCTGGTGGCGGCGCTCGGCGTGATCGCCGGGTCGGGTTTCTTCGCGGCCCGGCTGCACGGCGCGCTCGGGTCGGTGGTGCTGGGCTCCCTTGCCGGGATGGCGTTCTCCGCCGCCGCGGTGGCCGCCCGCCCACTCGCCTCCGCCGAATCGGCGGAGGCGTTCCTCCGGGATCCGCTTCTCTACCTGCTGATCGTCCACTCGGTGGTCGGGCAGTTGCTGCTCGGCCTGGCGATGCAACGCGGGTCGACCACGGCGGCGGTGGCGGCGATGGACGCGGCCGGCGCGGTGCCCGCGGCGATCGTCGGGTTGCTGCTGCTCAACGACAAGATCTGGCCCGGTCGGGAGTGGCTGGCCGGGCTCGGCTTCCTGGTCACCCTCGCGGCCGTGGTCGGCCTGACCCGGTACGCCGAGCCGCAGCACCACCACGCGACCGTCCGGAGCCGGGAGCCGGCGTTGGTCGGTGCCGGGGTGCTCCCGGCTCAGGCCGCTTCGAGCGGCCCGCGTTCCGGGACGGCCGCCTCGACCTCGACCCCGACCGGGGCGGTCGTCGGCTCCACCGTGGCCGGCCGGCGACGCCCGATCACCCGCTCGTAGAGTCGCTCCAGCGCCGCGGCCGTCCGCTCCCAGCTGTAGCTGCACCGCACCCGGTCCACGGCCGCATGCCCGTACGCGAACCGGCCGGCGTTGTCGGTGAGCATCCGGCGCAGGGTGACGCCGAGCGTGCGCACGTCGCCGGGCGGCACCAGCTTGCCGGTCACCTCGTCGACGACGGCGTCGGCGATGCCGCCCATGGCGTAGCCGACCACGGGCACGCCGCAGGCCATCGCCTCCAGCGACACCCGCCCGGCGGACGAGTAGTGCGGGGTGCAGGCCACCACGTCCGCGGAGCGGTACCAGGTGGCCATCTGGTCGTGCGGGACCGCGCCGACGAGTTGGATCCGCTCCGCCACTCCGGTCCGCTCGGCCAGCTCGCGCAGCCGGCGCGCCTCCGCGTGCCGGGCCAGCCGCTCGGCGGGCGGACCACCGGCGATCACCAGTTCCGCGTCCCCGACCAGCCGCATCGCCCGGATCAGGTCGTCCTGGCCGTGTCCGGGCGCGAGCCCGCCCACGGAGAGGATCCGGGGTCGCTGGTCCCGCGGGGCCGCTTCGCCGTCGGGGTGGAACTGCCCGGTGTCCACGCCGGTCGGCACCATCGCCACCGAGGTGCGTTGCAGGCCCATCCGGGTCAGCTCGTCGACCTCGTCGTTGCACTGGGCGACCGCGACGTCGACCGCCCGGGTCAGCGCCCGTTCGAGCGGGATCCGCTGGCCCGGCCCGGTGTAGCCGCGGCCGAGGTGGCGGAGCTGCTCGACGCCGAGCGAGTGGAAGGTCTGCACCACCGGGATGTTCGTGGCGCGGACCGCCTGGGCCGCGGCCAGCCCGCCGACCCAGTAGTGGCCGTGCACCACGTCGGGTGTCCAGTCGCCGGACCAGGCGTCGGTCAGCCACCTGCCGAACTCGGCCACGTGCGGCACCAGTTCGGCGGTGGGCAGCGGGTCGGGCGGCCCGACCGGAACACGTTCCAGGCGGTAGCCGTCCAGCTCCGCCAGGGCGGGCTGGACGGCCGCGTCGCGGCGTTCGTACACACGGACCTCATGGCCCCGGGCGGCGAGTTCAGCCGCCACGCGCGCAATGTGCTCCTGAGTCCCGACCATGGGACCATCGGTGGACGAGCCGGCGTGCGCGCATACAAGGCCGACGCGCATGGTGCACCTCCATGCGTTGCTCGGTAGCTGGGTCTCCCGGTAGAGCGTCCCATTAACCCGGGGTCGCCGGCCCCAAACCTGGCAGATCAGCATGGTGGCGAGCGTCCCATGGGCGGGACACCGGTTCCGACCGAACCCGATCAGCGTCCGGGTCGCCGGCATGACCGGCCGGCCCTGGGGTACCGCCGAGGAATGGCGCTCACCCGAGATCTCGCCGATGCCACAGTCGTCATCACCGGCGCCTCCAGCGGCATCGGCGCGGCCACCGCGTACGTCCTGGCCGGTCAGGGGGCGGCCGTGGTGCTGGCCGCCCGGACCGAGACGGCCCTCGACCGCGTCGCCGCGCACTGCCGGGAACTCGGCGGGCATGCCCTCGTGGTGCCCACCGACATGACCGATCCGGACGCGGTGGAACTCCTGGCGGCGCGAGCGGCTGCCGAGTACGGGCATCTCGACGCCTGGATCAACAACGCGGCGGTGGGCACCGTCGGCTTGTTCGACGAGATCCCGGTGGCCGAGTTCCGCCGGGTGGTCGAGGTGAACCTGCTCGGCACCGTGCACGGGACCCGGGCCGCACTGCCCTGGCTCGTGGCGGCCGGCGGCGGGGTGCTGATCAACAACGCGTCCGTGCTGGCCGAGGTGGCCATGCCGTACCAGTCGGCGTACAACGCCACCAAGCACGCCATCCGCGGGCTGTCCGACACGGTCCGGCAGGAGCTGCGGGTGACCGGCCGCGGGAACGTCTCGCTCTGCACCGTGCTGCCGGCCACCATCGACACGCCGTTCTTCCGGCACGCCGCGAACCACACCGGGCGGGAGCTGACCCCGCCACCGCCGGTCTACCCGCCGGAGATGGTCGCCGCGACGATGCTCCGGCTGTTGCGCCGGCCGCGCCGGGAGGCGTACGCGGGCGGCGCGGCCCGGCTGATGGGCCTCCAGTGGCGGCTGGCCCCGGCGCTCGCCGAGCGGGTGCTCGGCTGGTACACCGCGCGCACCCAGTTCGGCCCCGGCGTACGCCTGGACGCCACCGGCAACGTCTTCACCCCGGACGGGGAGGGGATGCGTACCGACGGCTGGTCCGGCCGGCGCGGCCAGTTGCTGCGGTTGACGGCGGCCTTCGGGCTGGCCGCGGCCGGCACCGCGGTCGGCACGGTCGCGGCGTTCAGCCGACGTTCCAGGTCCGGTCGCCCATGAGTCCCGTCGAGCGGACCGATGCGCGCCTGGGGGCCGACGTGCACAATGGGACGATCATGCCGACGGACGCGCATTGCCTGGTGGAGACCGACGATTCCGCGACGGTCCGGCTGACCGGGGTGCTCGACCGGCCCGGGGCCGAGGCGGTACGCGGCGCGCTGCTCGCCCGGCTCTGGGAGCGGCCGGGCCCGGTGCGGGTCGACCTGTCCGGGCTGCGGATCCCCGACCCGTCCGTCCGTGACGTGCTCGACGCGGTCCGCCGCGCGGTCGCCGACTGGCCGGCCGCCGAGCTGCTGCTCGACCCGCCCGACCTGCTCGGCCCGCCCAACCAGGTCGACCCGGTCGACCCACCGGCGCCCGCGCCGACCGACCTGCGCGACGCCGATCTGCCCCCGGTGCCGGAGGCCGCCCGCGAGGCCCGGTCGCTGGTCGCCGCCGGGTGCCTCCGGTGGGGCCTGCCGGAGCTGGCGGAGCCGGCCTGCATCGCGGTCACCGAGATGGTCAACAACGTGGTCGCGCACGCGGCGACCCCGATGACGCTCCGGCTGGCGCCGCGCGGCGACGCCCTGCACATGGCCGTCCGCGACCATGCCGGCGGGCGTCCCGCGTACGCCGGTCCGGCGCCTGTCGACTCCGTCGGCGGTCGGGGGCTGCTGCTCATCGACACGGTGGCCCGGCGTTGGGGCAGCACCCCGCTGCCCGACGGCAAGGTGGTGTGGTGCGTGCTGTACGCCGAGGACGAGGCCGCCTTCCGCAACTGAGGAGCGGTTTCGCCCCGTTTCTCCCGATCCTCCCGGCCGGTGGCGGTTAATGCGGCGAGCGCAGTGGGTAGTTCCCCGGCATGCGCGACGACGAGTTCCCCACCCCCGTGTCCGACCCCGAGGCGGAGGGCCTGCCCGACACCGCCGACGACGACTCCACCGCCAACGACGACGTGCTCACCGGGCGCGAGGCGGACGGCCCGGAGCCGGCCCAGATCCCCGGCGACCGCACCCCGGTCGCCGTGGACCAGTTCGGTACCACGGCCGAGGAACAGCTCGACGGCGAGTCGCTCGACGACAAGCTCGACCGCGAGCGGTACGAACGTCCGGCCGACGATCCGCTCGCCGGCCCGGTCGACCCGGCGATCGCCGCCGAGGCGGACAGCGAGGAGGCCGCCGCGCAGGCCCAACTCGACGCGGACGTGCTCGACCCGGGCCCGGTCTCCGACCCGAACTCTCCGGTCTCGATCTACGACCACGGTCAGCTCGGCACGGTCGCCGACCACGAGGTGGGCCGGCTGGTCGAGCCGGACGAGGGGGCGCACACCGACCTGGAGACCGACAACGTCGCCTACGACGCCGGCGCCGCCGGGGGCGGGGCGACCGCCGAGGAGCTGGCGGTGCACGAGACCCAGCCCCCGCCGACGCAGTGACTCACCCGTCCAGGCCCCGCTCGATGGCGTACCGGGTCAACTCGACCCGGTTGTGCAACTGGAGCTTGCCCAGGGTGTTCTGCACATGGTTCTGCACGGTCCGGTGCGACAGCCGGAGCCGCTCGGCGATCTGCTTGTAGGACAGCCCCTTGGCGACCAGGCGCAGCACCTCGGTCTCCCGTTCGGTGAGCCGGGGTGCGTCGTCGTGCGGGGCCGGCGGCGCGGCGGCCAGCCGGCGGTACTCGCCGAGCACCAGACCGGCCAGACCGGGGGTGAACACCGGCTCGCCGGCCGCGGTGCGGCGTACCGCGTCGAGGAACTCGGCCGGGGCGGCCGACTTGACCAGGTAGCCGGTCGCGCCGGCCTTGACCGCGTCCAGGACGCTCTGCGGCTCACCGCTTGCCGAGAGCATGAGCACCCGCACGTCGGGCAGCGCCGCGCGCAGCCCCCGGACCACCTCCACCCCGGAGACGTCCGGCAGTTGCAGGTCGAGCACGACCAGGTCGGGTCGGGCCGCCGCGGCCACCCGGACCGCCTGCCGCCCCTCGCCGCTCGTCGCCACCACCTGGAGGCCGGCCTCGGTCAGGTCGCGGGCCACCCCCTCCCGCCACATCGGGTGGTCGTCGACCACCATCACCCGGATGCTCACCGCCGCCGGCTCCTCGGCACGGTCAGCTCGATCTCGGTCCCGGCGCCGGGTGCGGACACGATCCGGACGTCGCCGCCCAGATCCGCCACCCGACCACGGATCGACTGGGCCACCCCGAGCCGGCCCTGCGCCGCGGCCTCCGCCAGCCGCCCGTCCGGAATACCCGGCCCCTCGTCGCGTACCGAGACGGTCACCGTCTCCTCCTCGTCCTCGATCAGCACCCAGGCCCGCCCACCGGCGTGCCGGGTCACGTTGTCAAGCGCCGCGCCGACCGCCGCGGCCAGCTCTCCGGCCGCCCGCGCGGGCAGCGGCACCGGGGTGGCCGGCGCGGCCACCTGAACCTGGCCCGAGGCGTACCGGTCGAGCAGGTCGCGGAGGTCCCGGTCGTCGCCGGCCCGCTCCGGCACCGCACCCGCCCGGCCGATCAGCGACCGCAGCGCGGCCTCCTGCTCGCCGGCCAGCCGGGCCAGTTCGGCCGCCTCGCCGTCCAGGTCGGCGCCGCGCCGCCGGACCAACGACAGCACCTGGAGCACCGAGTCGTGGATGTCCCGGGCCAGCCGCTCCCGCTCGCGGGTGGCCGCCTCCAGCTCCACCGCCCGCTGCAACCGGGCCTCCGCCTCCACGGCGAGCCGGGCCACGTGCCCGACCACCACGCCGGCCAGCAGCAGGAGGATCGCCCCGGTGAACGCGGACGGGTTGATCGGATCCCGGGTGGCCAGGTCGGCGGCGCCGAGCACGAGCGCGGCCACCGTGCCCCACCGCCGCCCGCCGGCGACCGCCCACGCCAGCACCGGCCCGGCGAGCCAGGCCGAGGTCAGGACCGGCACGCCGGCGGCGAGCGCCGGCCGGCCGACCACCCACGGCGTGGCCAGAATGATCGCCAGCACCACCACCAGGTCGGCCAGGAGCAGCGGCCAACGCCGCCCGGCCGGGCGGCGGTAGCCGGCCGTCGTCACGCCGCTCCAGGCCAGCATGCCGAGCAGGACACCACCGGCCGCCACCGGGTGCGCGTACTGGCCGCCGTCGCGGAGCACGAGCACCCCGACGTACGCCAGGGAGGCGAACCGGAACACGGCGAGGGACCGCCAGAGCGGGCCTTCCAGGCCGGAGGACGACGGCATGGCCGCCACCCTGCCACAGCCGGTCACCGGGGGGCCTCCGGGAGCGGTCCGGGAAACCCTGACGTACGGTGGAAAAGCCGCGAAGTCGTCGGGAAGCATCGTCGGGACGGGTCATGACAAACGGAGAACTCCCCGCACCGCGTACGGTTGTGCCCATCGAAACCTCCCTCCTGATCGCCGAGACCTTCGACCAGGCCCAGGTGACCGAGCTTCGGCACTCGGTCACCTCCTGCGCGCACGCCGTGGGTCTCGCCGGCCAGCGGCTCGACGACTTCGTGCTGGCGGTCAACGAGCTGATCACCAACGCGGTCCGGCACGGCGGCGGGCAGGGCCGGCTCCGGCTCTGGCGCCGGACCGGCGAGCTGGTCTGCGAGGTCGCCGACCACGGCTCCGGGATCAGCGAACGGCGGCTGCGCGACCGCGACCGACCGGCGCCGGAGACCGCCGGCGGTTGGGGCCTCTGGTTGGCCCGGGAGCTGAGCGACACCATGGAGGTCGAGACCGGCGACGCCGGCACGGTGGTCCGGATCACCGCGGCGTTGACCACCCGCCAGCCCACCGCCGGCCCGCTCGACGGCTGACCGTCCCGCCACCCGGCCGTCGGGCTGACCGTCCGGCCGCGACCCGGCCCTCGGGGCGGCGGCCCGGCCGCCCCCGCCCTCACCCGAAGAGCGCGCTCACCGACTCGCCGTTGTGGATCCGGCGCATCGCCTCGGCCAGGGCCGGCGCCACCGACAACACCTCAAGCTTCGGCACCCGCTTCTCCGCCGGGATCGGCACGGTGTTGGTGCAGACGATCTCCAACACGCCGTCCTGCGCGCTCAGCCGCTCCAACGCGCCGCTGGAGAAGAGCCCGTGCGTGCAGGCCAGCCGGATCGAGCGGACCCGCCGCTCCCGCAGGTGCGAGATCAACTCGACCACCGTGCTGCCCTTCGCGATCTCGTCGTCCAGCACGATCACGTCGCGGTCCGCCACGTCCCCGATGATCGTGCTGATCTGCACCCGGTCGTCGCTGAACCGCTGCTTCGCGCCGGCTGCCACCGGGGTGCCGAGCATCCGGGCGAACGCCGCCGCCTCCTTCGCGTTGCCCAGATCCGGCGAGACCACCACCGCGTTGCCCAGGTCGTACCCGCGGAAGTGGGCGGCCAGCTCGCGCAACGCGTGCAGGTGGTCCACCGGGACGCTGAAGAAACCGTGCACCTGCGGCGAGTGCAGCGTCATGGCCAGCACCCGGTGCGCCCCGGCCGAGGTGAGCAGGTCGGCGACGAGCCGCCCGCCGATGGAGATGCGCGGCGCGTCCTTCTTGTCCGACCGGGCGTACGCGTAGTGCGGCAGCACCACCGTGATCCGGCCGGCCGACGCGCCCCGGGCCGCGTCGATCATGAGCAGCAGCTCGACCAGGTGCTCCTGCACCGGCGGCACCAGCGGCTGGATGAGGAAGACGTCCCGCTCCCGGCAGTTCGCCTGCAACTGCACCTCAAGGCAGTCGTTGGCGAACCGGGACACCCGCACCGGATGCAGCGGTACGGCGAGGTGGGCGCAGATCTCGGCGGCGAGGTCGGGGTGGGCGGTCCCGCTGAACACGGCAATGTCACGCACGTCTGCTGATCGTACGGGCCGGTCGGTGGGAGGCGTGGGACGCTCCCGGCGGGTACGGTGCCTGCGTGACCGGAGAGTTCGTCGCCGCCATCGACCAGGGCACCACCTCCTCACGGTGCATCGTCTTCGACCGGGCCGGCGAGATCGTCGCCGTGGCCCAGCGCGAACACCGGCAGATCCACCCGCGACCCGGCTGGGTCGAGCACGACGCGGAGGAGATCTGGACGAACGTCGAGCACGTGGTGCGGGAGGCGTTGACGAACGCCGACATCGGTCCCGAGCACCTCGCCGCGGTGGGCATCACCAACCAGCGGGAGACCACAGTGGTCTGGGACCGGGCGACCGGCCGGCCGGTCGCCAACGCGATCGTCTGGCAGGACACCCGCACCGCACCGCTGCTGCGCGAGCTGGCCGAGACGTACGACGCCGAGCGGCTGCGGGCCCGCACCGGCCTGACCCTGGCCACCTACTTCGCCGGGCCGAAGCTGCGCTGGCTCCTCGACCACGTCGACGGGCTGCGCGAGCGGGCCGAGCGGGGCGAGGTGCTGTTCGGGACCATGGACAGTTGGCTCATCTGGAAGCTGACCGGGCGGCACGTCACCGACGTGACGAACGCCAGCCGCACCCTGCTGATGGACCTGGAAACCCTCGACTGGGCGCCCGAGCTGCTGGACGCGCTGCGGATCCCGGCCGCGATGCTGCCCGAGATCCGCTGCTCGGCCGAGGTCTACGGCACCGCCGAGGGAGTGCTCGCCGGGGTGCCGGTGGCAAGCGCGCTCGGCGACCAGCAGGCCGCGCTGTTCGGGCAGACCTGCTTCCAGCCCGGCGAGGCCAAGTGCACCTACGGCACCGGCAGCTTCCTGCTGCTCAACACCGGCGCGAGCCCGGTGCCGTCACGGCACGGCCTGCTCACCACCGTGGCCTACCGGATCGAGGGCCAGCCGGCCGCGTACGCGCTTGAGGGCGCGATCGCGGTCACCGGCTCACTCGTGCAGTGGCTCCGCGACAACCTCGGTCTGATCTCCACCGCCGCGCAGGTCGAGGAGCTCGCCCGCACGGTCGACGACAACGGCGGCTGCTATGTGGTGCCGGCCTTCTCCGGCCTGTTCGCCCCGCACTGGCGCAGCGACGCCCGGGGCGTCATCGCCGGTCTGACCGGCTACGTCACCAAGGGCCACCTGGCCCGGGCGGCGCTGGAGGCGTCCGCCTTCCAGACCCGCGAGGTGGTCGACGCGATGAACGCCGACTCCGACGTCGCGCTGCGCCGGCTGCGGGTGGACGGCGGGATGACCGGCAACGCGCTGCTGATGCAGTTTCTCGCCGACGTGCTCGACGTGCCGGTGGTGCGCTCGCGGATCACCGAGACCACCTGCCTCGGCGCCGCCTACGCGGCCGGCCTGGCGGTCGGCTTCTGGCCGGACCTGGCCACGCTGCGGGAGAAGTGGCGCTCCGACGCCCAGTGGGAGTCGGCCATGGACCCGGCGCACCGGCAGCATCAACTGCGCCAGTGGCACAAGGCCGTGCAGCGCACCCTGAACTGGGAGGACTAGCCGGCCGGCGATCGCCTAGCATCGCGGCATGGCGACGCGGCTTGTGCAGATCAACATGAAGGCTCGGAACGACGCCGCGCTCGGCGGTTTCTGGGCGGAGGCGCTCGGCTGGGAGATCTCCAGCGAGGGTCCGGGCGTGACGAACCTCGAGCCCCCGGGCATCGTCTATCCCGACCCGACGGCCGTCTGCATCGACCTCGTCGTCTCCCCGGAACCCAAGACGGTGAAGAACCGCGTGCACGTCGACCTCGCCGCCACCTCGGCCGCCCATCAGGCGGAAATCGTCGCGCGGTTGACGCAGCTCGGCGCGACCACCGTCGACATCGGCCAGGGCGACGTCCCGTGGACGGTGATGGCCGACCCGGACGGCAACGAGTTCTGCGTGCTCGACTCCCACTACGACGAGACCGGGCCGATCGCCTCGGTGGTGGTCGACTGCGCGGACCCGCGACTCATGGCCCGCTTCTGGAGCGAGGCCACGGACTGGACCCTGCACGAGGTGACCGACGACAAGGCGGTGCTGCGTTCCGCCAAGGACGTCGGCCCTTATCTGCTGTTCCTCCGCTCGCCCGACCCGAAGACCGGCTGGAACCGCGTCCATCTCGACGTCCGCCCCTACCCGGATGACGACATGGAGGCCGAGGCGAGTCGGCTGCGGGCGCTCGGCGCCACCGCCGTCGATCTGGGTCGCAGCGACATCCACTGGAAGGTCTTCACCGACCCGGAGGGCAACGAGTTCTGCCTGCTCACCCCGGGCTGACCGCCGGAGGCACTACGCCCGGCCGCCCCCGGGCGGGCTGGGCGTAGGCCCTTCAGCCGACCTTGACATGCGCGACGAAGGCCCGCCAGGCGGCCGGGGCGAACCCGAGGGTGCCGCCGGCGCGATCCTTGGAGTCGCGCACCAGCACCCGGCCGGGCAGGTTGTCGGCGACCTCGACGCAGGTGTTGCCGCCGTTGCCAGACCGGCTCGACACGCGCCACCGGGGGGTGGGGGCAGTGTTCACAGCTCGCTCACCAGCTTTCCGATCAGCTCGACGGACACGCCGGCGGGCAGTGCCTCGCTGAGCAGCGTGTCCCACATCATCCTCATCGTAGCCACGGCGTCCGGCCGGTCGACGACGTGACCGAAGACGCCGTCCACATAGGCCACCTCGTCGCCGTCCGGCAGCATGGCCAGCACGAAGCCGCCGGTCAGACCCGGATGCGCGCCCACCCCGTCGGGCACCACGTAGAGCCGGATGTGCGGCAACGCGGCCAGCTCGACCAGCCGCTCCCACTGGGCCCGTTGCACGTCCCGGTCGCCGACCACCCGCCGCAGCGCGGTCTCGCTCGACGGGTTACCCCGGGCGGGTCCAGCAGGTACGGGCAGATGGCGGTGACGCGGTCAGTCCCAGCGGTTGCCGGTGAGCTTCTCGTACACCTCGACGTAACGGGCGCGGGTCGCCTCGACCACGGCTGCGGGCACCTCCGGCGCGGGCGGGCGCTTGTCCCAGCCGCTCTCCACGGCCCAGTCCCGCACGTACTGCTTGTCGAAGGAGAACTGGGTCCGGCCGGGCTGGTAGGACTCGGCCGGCCAGAACCGGGACGAGTCGGAGGTGAGCAGCTCGTCGGCGAGGACAAGCGTGCCGTCCGTCGCCCAGCCCAGCTCCAGCTTGGTGTCGGCGATCAGGAGCCCCCGGTCGGCGGCGATCTCCGCACCCCGCCGGTAGACGTCGATGGTGATCTGCCGCAGTCGCTCCGCGGTCTCCGGCCCGACCTTGTCGACCACCTGGTCGTAGGTGATCGACTCGTCGTGCTCACCCATCGGCGCCTTCGTCGTCGGCGTGAAGATCGGCTCGGGCAGGATGGACGCCTCCACCAGCCCACGGGGCAGCGGCACGCCGCAGACCGAGCCGCTGCGTTCGTATTCGGCGAGGCCGCTGCCGGTCAGGTAGCCCCGGGCCACGCATTCGACCGGCACCATCTCCAGCCGCCGGCACCGGACCGCCCGACCGGCGAACTCCGCCGGCACGTCGGTGGCCGAGAGGACGTGGTTCGGCACCAGGTCCGACAACTGCTCGAACCACCACAGCGAGAGCGCGGTGAGCAGGCGGCCCTTGTCCGGGATCGGGGTCGGCAGCACCACGTCATAGATGGAGACGCGGTCGGAGGCGACCAGAATCAGGTCCGCGCCGTCGGTGTAGACGTCCCGGACCTTGCCCGAGTGCAGAAGTTCCACGGCGCCAATTACACCATGTCGGGCTCGGCCCCCCGCCGCCCTGGCCGGCGGTTAAGGAGGGGCCCCCGCTTAACGCTTTTGGTAGAGGCGGGGGCCCCGCTTAACACCGCTCAAGCGCCGCGCGGCGCGGCAGCGCGGCTCGGCTCGGCACGTCAGCGCGGCGGGCGGTTGCGCCGGCCTCGGGTGAGAAGCAGCACCAGCAGCACGATCCCGCCGACCACCACCAGGCAGCAGAGCAGCCCGAGGAACCCGAAGCCGCCACGGGAGCGCCGGCGCGCGGCCTCCACCACGACCTCGCCGGTCCCCGTCGACGCCCAGGCCGCAACCGGCACGAAGACCGAGAGCACGACCGTCCCGATGACCGCGCCCAGGCGGCCCCACCATCTGTTCCATCCAGCCATGCCCCCATCCTCGCCGAGGCACGCAACCACGGCACGCCGGATCGGGCGGAAGGATCGAGACATGACGAAAGGCCCCGGAGTTTCCTCCGGGGCCTTCGCGATCACGTAGCGGGGACAGGATTTGAACCTGCGACCTCTGGGTTATGAGCCCAGCGAGCTACCGAGCTGCTCCACCCCGCGTCGGTAGGTACAGCCTACTCCATCCCGATGGTGGAGATCAGCCGGGTCCCCGATCCCGCCGGCCCCGACAACGCCACCTCGCCGACCTGGCACGCCCTGCCGCCACTCCGCCGAAACGGCGAGGTCAGCACACCCCGGATACCGCCGTTTCCCCGAACTGGCGCCGGGCAGCAGTTTCCCCGGGTCCCGCGAGCGCACGTGCGCCGGAACCGCACCTACCCACGGCGCGACGGCACACTCCCTCGCTCATCACCATTTCGCCGAAGTGGTGCGGTCCGCATGCCTCGGACCACACCACTTCCCCGAGCTGGCGAGGGGCCAAGGCCGAGAAAGGGCCGAGGCCGGGAGCCCGGAGCCCGGAGCCGAGGGCGGGAGCCGGGAGACCGGAGCCGGGAGCCGGGAGCCGGGCCAAGGCCCGGACCAGAGGAAACAGCGAAGGGCCCCGGAGCGAACTCCGGGGCCCTTCGTCACGAGTAGCGGGGACAGGATTTGAACCTGCGACCTCTGGGTTATGAGCCCAGCGAGCTACCGAGCTGCTCCACCCCGCGTCGGCTCGTTAACCGTAGCGCACCGGCCCGGCGAGGCGCAAAACGGGGTGTCGGCCGGTGTCAGCCGCTCGGTGACACCGACGGCGCGGGTGACGCCGGCGCTGACGGCGAGGCGCTGCCCGCGGGCGCGGCGGATCCCTTCGCCGCCGCCTGGGCCTGCTGGAACGCCGTCATCGCCTCGTCCAGTGCCTTCAACGCCCGCCCGTACCGCTCGAAGTCGCCGGACGCCTGCGCGGCCTTGACCTCGGCGATGGCGCTCTGCACCTTGCCGGCCGCGTCGGCCAGCTCGCCGGTGAGCGGCGGCGGGGTGTTGTTGTCGCCGCCGGACGGTGGCGGGTTGTTGTCGTCGTCGTTGCTCGGCGGCGGGTTGCCCGATCCGGCCTGCTTGCCCTGCTCGACCAACTGTTTGATGCCGTCGCCGAGGTTGTTGGCGAGCACCACGTACGAGCCGCCGTCACCGTAGGAGAGCAGCACCTTCTGCAACAGCGGGTACGCGTCCTGGCTGCTGCTCTTCACATAGACCGGCTCGACGTAGAGCATGCCGTCGGCGAACGGCAGCGACAGCAGGTTGCCGTACTGCACCTGGGCCTGGTTGGAGGAGAGCAGGTTGAGCTGCTGCCGGATGTCGCCGTTGTTCGTCATCTGCTGGTGCACCTGGGTCGGCCCGGAGATCCGGGTCTGGTCCGGCAACTCCAGCACCTCCAGGCGCGGCTGCCCGTCCACGTACGAGCCGGAGACCAGCGCGGCGAGGTTCTGCCGCCCGTTCGGGGTGACCGCGGAGGTCAGCTGGAAACGTGGCCCCTCCTGCCCGGGGAACTGGGTGAACAGGTAGTAGGGCGGCTGCCGCTGCCCACTGTCCGGCGCGTCCGGCACGTTCGGCACCTGCCAGAAGTCCTGACCGGAGTAGAAGTCGCCGGGATCGGTGACGTGGAACTTGGTGAGCAGGTTGCGCTGCACTTTGAACAGGTCGGCCGGGTAGCGGAAGTGCGCGGCCAGCTCCGCCGGGATGTCGCCCTTGGGCAGCACGAGGTCCCCGCCGAACGCCTTGTTCCACGCCTTCAGCACCGGGTCGGTGTCGTCGTACGAGTAGAGCTTGACCGTGCCGTCGTACGCGTCGACGGTGGCCTTCACCGAGTTGCGGATGTAGTTGACGTTCTCCCGGGCGAGCTGGAACGTGCCCCGGCCGGTCAGCTCGTCGGCGGTCTCCGCCTGGAGGTTGACCCGGTCGGCGTACGGGTAGGTGGCCGCCGTGGTGTAGCCGTCGATGATCCACAGGACGCGACCGTTCACCACGGCCGGGTACGGGTCGCCGTCGAGGGTGAGGAACGGCGCGACCTTTTCCACCCGGTCGCGCGGGTTACGCACGTAGAGCAGCTTCGAGTTCTCGTTGACCGCCTCGGAGAGCAGGAAGTTGGGCTCCTGCTCCTTGATCGAGTAGAGCAGTCGCCGGGGGAACGAGCCGATCTTGACGCCGCCCTCGCCGGAGTAGGTGTAGTACTGCTCGCCGCCGGTCTGGGTGGGGCGGTCGAACTCGACGTTGCGGTCGCCGTCCTGCCCGACGATCGCGTAGTCGTCGGCTTCCATCCGCTCGCCGTAGTAGATGCGCGGCTGCTGGGCCGGGATCTCCTCGCTCGGCGCGGAGCACGCCTCCTGCGCCTTCTCGCCGAGGAAGCCGGAGACGAAGAACGGCTGGCCGCCGCAGACCACCTGGTTCGCCGGCGCGGCGACCAGGCCGTACCCGTGGGTGTAGACGGTGTGCCGGTTGATCCAGTTGCTCTGCTGGTCGGTCAGCTCGCCGTAGTTGATCTCACGGACGCCGACCACGTAGTCGGAGGTCTTCTCCTTGACCGAGTACCTGTCGATGTCCAGCTTCGAGCCGAAGTCGTAGAAGCCACGGACCTGCTGCAACTGGGTGTACGTCTCGGAGACGAGCTGCGGGTCCAGCAGCCGGACGTTCGGCACCACCGAGGTGTCGGTGGCCAGGCTGGCCGGTGGCACGAGGTTGCTCGCCGCGTACCCGGTGGTCTTCGTGCCTTCGAGACTGAACGCGGACCTGGTCGCGGCGATGCTGCGTTCGATGTACCGCGCCTCCTTGTCCCGGGCGCTCGGCTTCACCTCGAACGTCTGCACGGCCCACGGGTAGATGCCACCGATCGCCACCGCGGAGACGCCGAGCAGGGCCAGCGAGATGCCGGGCCAGACCAGGTTCCGCATCACCGCGTTGGAGAAGACGATGATCGCGAGCGCCACCAGGATGGAGATCCAGGCCAGGATCTCCTTCGCCGGGAGCAGCGCGTTCACGTCGGCGTAGCCGGCGCCGTAGAGCTTGGTGCCCTCGTTGTACTCCAGCAGCATCGCGCGCCGGTCCAGCACGTAGGCGACGGCCTTGAGCAGCACGAAGACGGCGACAAGCGAACTCAGGTGGGCGCGGGCGGCGTTCGTCATCCGGTCGCCGACGCCCTGGAGGCGCACCCCGCCGAAGACGTAGTGCACGGCGAGCGCCCCGAGCAGGGCCAGCACCACCGCGGTGAAGCCGACGCCGAGCACGTAACGCCAGAACGGGAGCTGGAAGACGTAGAAGCCGACGTCGACGCCGAACTCGGGGTCCTTGACGCCGAAGTCGCCGCCGTTGCGGAACAGCAGCCACTGGCTCCACCGGGTCTGCGCGGACAGGCCGGCGAAGAGCCCGACGACGGCGGAGACCAGCGCGATCCAGGTGCCGAGCCGGGGGCTCAGCAGCATCCGGTAGCGCTCCAGGGTGGCCTGCTCGGCCGAGTGCGGGCGCATCCGGGGACGCACCCGGTAGGCCAGCCAGAGGTTGCCGGCGATGACGAGCGCCATGCCGACGCCGACCACCAGGAACAACAGCAGCCGGGTGGCGAGCACACCGGTGAAGACCTGGGTGTAGCGGACCTCGTCGAACCACAGCCAGTCGGTCCAGGCGTTGACTCCCCACCCGAGCAGGGTGAACAACACGAACACCCCGATCAGGACCCCGATGGTGACGCGCCCGCGCCGGCTCATCCTCGGCAGGGGACTGCTACGCATGACCACTATTGGCTCCGCACGTTTGATGTGATCGGCTCCGACCAGGCACCCAGAGTACGGGGTGTTCCTGAACACGTCGGGTCAAGGTCACGTCACGATCGCCGGCGGGAGTTGACCGCTCCGGCTCAGCAGCGCGTCGGTTGTCCTCCGGCGCGGAGCGTCTCCAGCGCCGTGAGCGCGTCGTCGAGCGTCGCCACCCGCAGCAGCGGCAGGTCCGGTTGCGGGTTCCGCACCGCCTCGGCGCAGTTGTCCGCGGGCACCAGGAAGACCTTCGCTCCGGCCTCCTTGGCGCCGACCAGCTTCTGCGCGATGCCGCCGATCGGACCGACCTGCCCCTCGTCGTCGATGGTGCCGGTGCCGGCGATGACCTTCCCGCCGGTCAGGTCCGCGGGTTCGAGCTTGTCGATGATGCCGAGGGTGAACATCAGCCCGGCGCTCGGCCCGCCGATGTCACCGAGGTCGATCTTCAGCGTGAACGGATGCGGCTGCTGCTGGTCGATCTCGACGCCGATGCGCGGCCGTCCGTCCTGCTCCCGGCTGGTCACCGTGGCCGTGCCCGGGGTGCCGCCCCGGGTGTAACCGATCGTCAGGGCGGTGCCGGCCGGCTTGGCCCGGATCAGCTCGGTGAGCTTGGCCGCGCTGGTGACAGGCGTGCCGTCGACCGAGGTGAGCACGTCGTCGGGCCGGAACACGTCCACCGACGGCCCACCCGGGGTGACGGTCTTGACCCGCACCCGGATCGGATAGCCCAACTCGCGCAGGGCCGCCGTCTCGGCGCTGGTCTGCGAGTTCTGGAAGTCCTCCGCGTTGCGCTGCTCGACCTCCTCCTGCGACTCCCCCGGCGGGTAGACCAGCTCCCGCGGCACCACCGCCTCGTCCGAGGAGAACCAACCGGCCAGCGCCGACCGGAGCCGGACGGTGGGCTGCACCCCGACCGTGGTGAGCCGGAGCTGCCCGGCGGAGGTGGACGTCGCGCGACCGGTGACCTGGATGATCTCCTTGCCGTCCGCGCTGCCGAGCGTGTTGACCGTCGGGCCGGGGCCGAGCACCACGTACGGCAGGGGCACGCTCAACACGCCGACGCTGAGCAGAGCGGTGAGCAGCGCACCGAGCAGGACGGTCAGGCCACGACGTCTCATGCGCCAGAGCGTACCGATCCGTCCCGCGCCGTCCGGCACGGTGACCGCGGACTTCGCCCTCAGCGCAACGCCGACGGGCACGACCTGCGGCGCAGCCCGCGTACCGTAGAGGTCGTGCCTGATATTCCGTTCGGCTTCGCGCTCCCGGGTGGTCAACCACCAGACCCCAACGACCCCGCGCAGATGCAGCAGTTCATGTCGCAGTTGCAGCACCTGCTGTCCGCGCCGGGCAGCGGGCCGGTCAACTGGGACCTCGCCCGGCAGGTCGCCGCGAGTCAGCTCGCCGCCGCCGGTGACCCGGCGGTCTCGCCGTTCGAACGCAACGCGGTCGAGGACGCGTTGCGGATCGCCGATCTCTGGCTGGAGCCGGCGACCTCGTGGCCCACCGGCATCCGCTCGTCGGTCGCCTGGAACCGCAACGAGTGGATCTTCAAGACGCTCGACGTGTGGCGCAAGCTCTGCGACCCGGTGGCCAGCCGGATGGTCGGCGCGATGGGCGACCTGGTGCCGCCGGAGGCGCGGGCCCAACTCGGCCCGATGCAGTCGATGGTCGCCACGCTCGGCGGCGCGCTCTTCGGCGGGCAGCTCGGCCAGGCCCTCGGCTCACTCGCCGCCGAGGTGCTCTCCGCCGGCGACATCGGCCTGCCGCTGGGCCCCGCCGGCACCGCCGCGCTCATCCCGGCCAACATCAA
This sequence comes from Micromonospora sp. WMMD1128, assembly GCF_027497235.1. NCBI lineage: Bacteria > Bacillati > Actinomycetota > Actinomycetes > Micromonosporales > Micromonosporaceae > Micromonospora > Micromonospora sp. WMMD1128. Next base: position 721,756 of record NZ_CP114902.1, on the reverse strand, counting down.
GGTGTACGGCGAGGGCCTGGAGCTGCCGGAGGACGAGGTACGCCTCTACGTGGCCCTGCGTGAGGCCGCCCACCAGCGGCTCTTCCAGCACGTGCCGTGGCTGCGCGGGCACGTGCTGACGGCGGTGGAGAACTACGCCGCCGGCATCCGGGTCAACCGGGAGGCGATCGAGGAGGCGATGGGCCGGGTCGACCCGACCGACCCGGAGTCGATGCAGGCGATCGCCCTGGAGGGCATCTTCACCCCCGAGGACACCCCGGCGCAGAAAGCGTCGCTGGCCCGGCTGGAGACGGTCCTCGCCCTGGTCGAGGGCTGGGTGTGCCACGTGGTGGACAGCGCCGCCGGTGACCGCCTGCCCAACGTCGTACGCCTCGGCGAGGCGTTCCGCCGCCGCCGGGCCGCGGGTGGCCCGGCGGAACAGACGTTCGCCGCCCTGGTCGGCCTCGAACTGCGGCCACGCCGGCTGCGGGAGGCGACGGTGCTCTGGGCGGCGCTGACCGAGCAGCGTGGCATCGCCGGCCGGGACGCGATCTGGGGCCACCCCGACCTGCTCCCCTCCGACGACGACTTCGCCGACCCGCAGGGTTTCGCGACGACCGGCAGCGACCTGGACGAGGAGCTGGCGAGCTTCGACTTCTCGGCGCCGGGCGCGCCGGAGGAGCCGACCCCGGGCGAGGACGACGACAAGTCCTGACGTCGCACACCGGTCGGGCCCGCACGGATCGTCGTGCGGGCCCAACCGTCTCTCTGTCCGCTGTCCCATCGACCGTTTGGGCCGGGGCGGGCGCACGGTCAGCCTTCTTGGGCGGCGAGCGCGGGCGAACGCTGGTCGGGCGACGAGAACCCAGCCCCAGCCCGCGTGGGACAGGCGGTCAGGCTGGGCGGCCGGAGAGCAGCGCCCGGGTCGCCTCCCAGCCCTCGAAGGCCGGGTCGAGGGCACCGAGGTCGGCCGGGCCGCGTAGTCGGCGCCAGCCGGCGGTCACGGCCACGTCCCCGGGCCGGGGTGCCGCCGCGCGCACCTCGGCTGGCGCAGACGCGTCAAGGTCCAGCGTTGGCAACCACTCCGGTATCGGCAGCCGCACGGCCACCCCGAGCAGGCCCGAAGCGTCCCCCTCCACCGGGGCGACCGCCACCGGTCGGCTGGACAGCGGCCGGAGCAGCTTGCCGAGCGTCAGTCCGGGCACGTCTGGTGCGTCGGCGGCGACCACGGCCGCCTGGTCGTAACCGGTGAGCGTCGCGAAGACGGCGTTCGGGGTGGGCTCGGGTACCTCGTACACGGCGGTGCCCGGCCACACCACCGCGTCGGCCAGCCAGCGGTCCGCCGGGGTGACCGCCACCGCGGTCTCCACCTCGTTCAGCGTGGCCAGCAGGTCCACCACATCCTCGGCGAGGGCGGTCCGCCACCGCGCCGGCTCGATCCCCGGCGGCGCCCAGCCCACCGGTCCGAGCAACGCCACCACCACACGTCGAACCATCCGCCGACCCTAGCCCCTTCTCCCCACCCACCTACCCACCCGCACACCCGCACACCCGCGCAGTCGATCATGAAGTTAGCCGCGACATATCGGACGGAGCATGCCGTCAACTTCATGATCGACGCACTGGGTGGGGCCCACGGAGGGGTAAGGGCGCACGCACCAGGTGGGGGCGTTTGTCGGGTGGGCGGCGCGTTGGGGCGGGGGTCAGGGGACGCCGGCGGTGGCGGCCACGCCCTCCAGGTAGCCGCGGGCCCGCTCGGCCCGGGGATAGCGGGCGACCAGGGCCCAGAACTTTGCGTTGTGGCTGGGAACGATCAGGTGCGCCAGCTCGTGGAGGAGGACGTAGTCGATCACCCAGTCGGGCATGTCCTGGATGCGGTGGGAGATCCGGATGGTGCGGTCGGCCGGGGTGCAGGAACCCCAGCGGCCGTTCTGGTTGGTCACCCAGCGGACGCTCGCCGGCTCGGCGGCCGAGCCGTGTTCCGGCAGGTAGAGCCCGATCAGTCGGGCGGCCCGGGCCAGCAGCTCGGCGTCCGAGCGGGCGAACCGGCCCTCGCGGGCCGCCAGCCGGGCCAGCATCCGATCGACCCACTCGCTCTCCTCGGCCCGGGAGAACTGGTCGGGGATGAGGACGACGACACGTTCCCCGTCCCGGTACGCGGACACTGTGCGTCGCCGGCGCTGGCTGCGCCGCACCTCGACGACGGGCTTCCGCGTCCCGGCCATTACCGGCTCGCGCAGCCTCGGTTGACTGTCACGAGGGAACGGTAATGCGTACTGACCAGGGCTCCGCAAGAGTCAACACGACGACACGCGCCCGGAAAACGATGATTGGTTCCCAAGAGTCCCGAAAAATTTCTTTGCGACGGTAGTTGACCATCACCTGTCCGCCGCCCCTCACGTTAAGTGATCTACGACGGGCCGGTCGCGGGAGGGTCGCGCGAAGGGGATCTGAGCGCATTTACCCGGCGTGTCCCCGCGAAACTGACTTATCCGACGTTACTCGGCATGCACACTCTCGTCGTCGACTTGCTCACAGAGTCGGCGTGCAGCTGACATGGAACCCCCCAGACCTGGGTAGGGTCCGCCAACCAGCGATCAGGAGACTGATCGCGGAGAACCCCCCGGCGCCGGTGCCACTCGTGGCCCGCCGCAGGGAGACCCGCCGGGGACACCTTCGGCGGACGAGACGAGGAGGCTACCGTGGCCGACCAGGCCCAGACCTACAACGGTTACTGCGTCAAGTGCAAGGAGAAGCGGGACTTCGAGGGGCACGTGGAGGTTTCGAAGACCGGCATGAACATGGCCAAGGGCAAGTGCCCGGTGTGCGGCACAACAGTGAACCGCATCCTGGGCAAGGCCAAGGTCTGACCCGTCCGGGTTCGACCGGGGGAGGAGTGGCCTCGGCCGCCCCTCCCCCGTCGGGCATCCGACTCAGTTACCGACGGGTTGTGGAAAACCCGCGAAATCCTGTGGACAATGCTGGCCATGGCGCACCGCGCCTGTGGACAACGAATGACGGAGCGCTTGGAAACGGTCACCATTCGTGGCGTGACCTCTCCCACTCCGCTTCCCCGTCCCACCCTGCTGCCCGGCCTGACCCGCCTCTGGCGTGACCGGCACACCCTTCAGCTCGGCCTGGAACCCGGCCCGGCGGTGCTGCTGGAGGTCGCCACCCCGGGCACCACCCATCTGCTCGACCTGCTCGACGGCACCCGCAGCGAGCGCGCCGTGCTGGCCGCGGCCACCACCGCCCGGGTGCCACCGGACGAGGCCCGCGCCCTGCTCGACGCGCTCCGGGCCGCCGGTCTGGTCGTACCCGGACACACCCTGCTCCCCCGCGACCTCGCCGGGGCGCCCCGGGCCCGGCTGGTCGCGGAGGCGGACGCCCTGGGCCTGGCCGCACCCGACCTGCCCGGCACGCCGGCCCGGCTGTTGCGCCGCCGCCGGGCCGCCCGGGTGCTGCTCACCGGCTCGGGCCGGCTCGGTGCCGCGGTCGCCGTCGCGCTGGCCCAGGCCGGGGTCGGGCACGTCGTACCCGACCTGTCCGGCCCGGTCCGCGCCGGCGACCTGGTCGGGACCGGCCTGCCCGGCGCGGAGCTGGGTCGGCCACTGGCCCCGGCGGTACGCGAGACGCTGAGCCGGTGCGCGCCGGGCACGGCCACCGGCCCGCTGCGGGCGGCCCGGCCCCACCTGGTGGTGCAGCTCGGTGTGGGCCGACCGGCCGAGGCGCTCGCCCTCGGGCACGCCCTCCGCCGGCAGCCCCACCTCCTGCTCGACGTGCGCGGCGGCGTACCCGTGATCGGGCCACTGGTCCGTCCGCCCGCCGGCCCCTGCCTGCGTTGCCTCGACCTGCACCGGGGCGACCGGGACCCGGACTGGCCGGCGCTCGCCGCCCAACTCGCGGCCGACCACGGCGAGCCGGCCTGCGCGACCGCCACCCGGCTCGCCGCGGCGGCGTTCGCGACGGCTGAGGCGCTGACCCAGCTCGACGGCGGCACACCGGAGACGCTCGGCGTCGCGGTGGAGGTCCGGGGCGCCGGGCGCTTCCGGCATCGCCGCTGGTCCCCGCATCCGTCCTGCGGCTGCTGCGGGCGTCGCCCGATCCGGTCGGCCCCGGCCGCTCCCGGCCGCACGGCAGCAGCCGGCCCCTCGCGTCGGTAACAATGGTCGGGTGACCGACATCCCGCGGCGGGCCGTGTCCCGCACCGCCAAACTCGCCGCCCTGCCGCTCGGATTCGCCGGTCGAACCGTCCTCGGCATGGGCAAGCGGGTCACCGGGCTCGCGTCCGACGTCATCTCCGCCGAGATCCAGCAACGCACGGCCGAGCAGTTGTTCAGCGTCCTCGGTCAGCTCAAGGGCGGGGCGATGAAGTTCGGCCAGGCCCTGTCCGTGTTCGAGGCGGCGCTGCCCGAGGAGGTCGCCGCGCCCTACCGGCAGGCGCTCACCAAGCTTCAGGAGGCCGCCCCGCCACTGCCCGCCGCGACCGTGCACAAGGTGCTCGCCGAGCAGCTCGGGCCGGACTGGCGGGACCGGTTCGTCTCCTTCGACGACACCCCGGCCGCCGCGGCCAGCATCGGGCAGGTGCACCGGGCGGTCTGGCGTGACCCGGGGTACGGTCCGGGCGGCGGCCCGCGGCACCGGGACGTGGCCGTGAAGATCCAGTACCCGGGCGCCGGTGACGCCCTGCTCGCCGACCTCAAGCAGCTCTCCCGGCTGGGCGGCATGTTCCGGGCCATCCAGCCGGGCCTGGACGTCAAGCCGCTCCTGGCCGAGCTGCGCGAGCGGATCACCGAGGAGCTGGACTACGAGTTGGAGGCCGAGTCGCAGCGGGCCTTCGCCGCCGCGTACGCCGACGACCCGGACATCTTCATCCCGGAGGTCCTCGACGCCGCGCCCCGGGTGTTGATCACCGAGTGGGTCGAGGGCATCCCGCTCTCCCAGATCATCCGGGAGGGCACCGAGGAGCAACGCGACCGGTCCGGGCAGCTGATGGCCGAGCTGCACCTGTCCGCGCCGGAGCGGGCCGGGCTGCTGCACGCCGATCCGCATCCGGGCAACTTCCGGCTGCTGCCGGACGGCCGGCTCGGTGTGATCGACTTCGGCGCGGTGGCCCGGCTGCCGGAGGGCACGCCCGAGCCGATCGGTCGGATCGCCGCGCTCGCGCTGCGCGGGGACGCCGACGGGGTGGTGGACGGCCTGCGTGGCGAGGGTTTCGTCAGCCAGTCCGAGCCGATCGACGCCCCGGCGGTGCTCGACTTCCTCCGCCCGATGCTGGAGCCGATCGCGGCGGACGAGTTCCGCTTCACCCGGGCGTGGCTGCGCGCCGAGGCGGCCCGACTGGCCAGCCCACGCTCCGCCGCCTACCAGCTCAGCCGCCAGCTCAACCTGCCACCGTCCTACCTGATGATCCACCGGGTGACGCTTGGTTCGATCGGGGTGCTCTGCCAGTTGGAGGCGAAGGCGTCCTACCGGGAGATCCTGGAACGCTGGCTGCCCGGCTTCGCCCCGGTGGCCTGAGGGCAGAGGCACGCCGAAGGGGCGGCGACCATCCGGTCGCCGCCCCTTCCTCAGGTGTCGATCTAGAGAACGCCCAGGTCGCGGGCCGACTGGCCGCGACTCCGCATGGCGACGGTACGGGCGGAACGGGTTGCCTCAGTGCTCGTGGTGGTGCGACCGGCCTGAGGCCGGGGCATTCGAGCCCGGGACAACGCTTCGTGGAGTAGTTGCATCTCGGTTCCATTCGGCAGGTGCAGCATCGTTTTTCTCTCTCATCTCGGCCGGTGGAGGGACACCGGCATCGGTCGGCTTCGGAACGTAGGTGTGTCAGGCTGCCAGCCGGACGGCGCTACGCGACTCGGACAGCCCACTGGCCGCCAGTCGCGCCTCCGCCTCGACCCGGAGCTGGGCGTCGCGGGCGACGTCCTCCTTACGCGGGCGGCCACGGGGCCGCTTGCGCGGGACGACCGCGCCACGCTCGAAGATCTCGCCGCCCCAGACGCCCCAGGGCTCGGCCCGCTCCACCGCGCCGGCCAGGCACTCGACGCGCAGCGGGCAGTCCCCGCAGAGCGACTTGGCCAGCTCAAGCTCGGCGGGCTGGTCGGAGAACCACAGGTCGGGGTCGAACTTCCGGCAGGGCAGGTTCGCCTCCACCTCGACGCTCACGTCGAGTGGGGCCAACGCCAGACTCATCCTCCGGTCACCTCTCTCTCACTTCGATCTCGTGGATCGCATTTCCGACTTCGGCACTACGGCGGTGCACAAAAAACTGAGGCCGCGGATCCCGGTGTGCGGGTTCCGCGGCCTCGAGGTGAGCCGGTGGTCTGATGGATCAGACCGGTCTACCTCGAGGTGGAACGCCGCGGACATCGGTGCGCTTCTTGACGCCGATGCCCATGCCCGTGAAGCCACTGGTCCCCTCGACTCCACGCGGCGGTGCAACGGTCAGATTCAGCTCGGCCTGAACCTGGGCCTGGTGCACCTGCGGAGCCGACGGTCGAGCGGCGAGGGCCACCCGGACAGCCGACAGCGGAGCGCAGGCAGCTGGCATCGCCGCCGGACGCTCGTAGAGGTAAATCTCCATTGGTGCCACCTCCCTGACCTTCCTCGTGCCGACCGTGGACTCATCCCCCGTGAGCAGCCAGAACAGCGCCGCTTCGAGGTGTGCCCTGAGGCTATTCCTCGCCCGCAGGGGAGGGCAAACGATTTACCGCTAGTTTTCAGAAGTTTTCTGTGGGCAGACGTCGTCCACCGTCGCGCCGGCCACCAGCGCCAGCACCGTATCGCCGTAAAGCCCCACTTTCCGGGGCCCGATCCCGGCGATCGCGACCAGTTCCTCGGTGCGCACCGGCTTCCGCTCCGCGAGCGCGGTGAGCGTGGCATCGGTGAAGACCACGTACGCCGGCACCCGCTGCGCGCCGGCTACCCGCTGCCGCCACTCCCGCAGCCGCTCGTACAGCTCCTCGTCCAGGTCCGACGGGCAGGTCGGGCAGCGGCCCAGTTTGCGGTCCGCGCCGGCGAGCAGCGTGGCGCCGCAGATCCGGCAGGACACCACCTGCGGTCGGCGCCGCTCGGCCCGCCGGGCCGGGCCCGCGCCGCCGGCCCGCTCACCGCCGCCGGAACGGTCCAGTTGCGGCAGGAAACGAGACGGCCGCCGGGCCCGACCGCCGGGCGAGCGGGCCGCCGCGTACGACAGCCACAGCCACTCCCGCGCCCGGGTGATCCCGACGTAGAGCAGCCGCCGTTCCTCCTCGACCTGCTCGGGCGTCTTCGCGTACGTGGTGGGCAGCGTGCCCTCGGCCAGCCCGACCAGGAACACCGCGTCCCACTCCAGGCCCTTGGCCGAGTGCAGCGACGCGAGCGTCACCCCCTCGACCGTGGGCACGTGCTGCTGGGCGGCCCGCCGGGCAAGCTCCTCGGTGAAGTCGGTGAGCGTCACCGGCCGCTCGATCGAGGCGGCCTCCCCGATCGGCACCACCGGCGGCGTCGCCGCGTACTCCTCGGCGAGCTGGACCAGCGCGGCGAGCGCCTCCCAGCGTTCACGTGCGGCGCCGCCGGCCGGCGGCGCGTCCGGTGCCCAGCCGACCGCGCCGAGCGCGTCCACCACGGCCGTCTTCAGCGGCGTCTCCCCGGGGACGGACCGCGTGGCGGCGCGCAACGCGATCATGGCCTGGCGCACCTCGGGTCGCTCGAAGAACCGCTCCGCGCCCTGCAACACGTAGGGCACCTCGGCCTCGGTCAACGCCTTCTCGTACGCCTCGGACTGCGCGTTGGTGCGGAACAGCACCGCGATCTCCCGCGCCGGGGTGCCGCCGGCCACGAGCGCCCGGCAGCGGGCGGCGACGGCGTTGGCCTCGGCCGGCTCGTCGGTGAAGATCCGCAGCTCCGGCTCCGGGCCGGGGCGACGCTGGCCGTGCAGCTCCAGCCGCAGCCGCGCCTCGGCGCCCCGGGCCGCCGAGATCACGGCATTGGCCAGGCCCACCACCTGCGGGGTGGAGCGGTAGTCGCGGACCAGCCGGACCACCGTCGCGCCGCGGTGGTGGCGCGGGAAGTCGACCAGGTACGACGAGGTCGCGCCGGTGAACGAGTAGATGGTCTGACTGGCGTCGCCGACCACGGTGAGGTCGTCCCGGCCGCCGAGCCACACCTCCAGCAGCCGCTGCTGGAGCGGGTTGACGTCCTGGTACTCGTCGACGACGAAGTGCCGGTACTGGTTGCGCACCTGCTCGGCCACGTCCGGGTGCTCCTCGATGCCCCAGACCGCGGCACGCAGCATGTCCTCGAAGTCGATCACCCCGTTGCCGCGCTTGAGCCGCTCGTACGCGCTGAACACCTCGGCCACCCGCGCCGGCTCGTACGGCGTCTCGCGCAGCGCCTTGGCCGCGGCCACCACGTACTCGCCGGGCTCGACCAGGGAGGACTTGGCCCACTCGATCTCGGCCGCGAGGTCCCGGGCGGCGGCCCGGTCGGCCCGCAGGCCCACCTTGGCGGCGGCCAGGGTGACCACCCGCACCTTGCTGTCCAGCAGCTCCGGCATGGCCCGCCCGGCCAGCAGCCGGGGGGCGAAGTAGCGGACCTGGCGCAGCGCCGCCGCGTGGAACGTGCGCGCCTGCACACCCTGCACCCCGAGCACGGTGAGGCGGCTTCGCATCTCGGCTGCGGCGCGGGCGGTGAACGTGACCGCCAACACGTGCCGGGCGGCGATGTCCCCGGTCAGCGCCCGGTACGCGATCCGCGAGGTCACCGCCCGGGTCTTGCCGGTGCCGGCGCCGGCCAGGATGCAGACCGGGCCGGCCGGGGCGGTCACCGCGGACCGCTGCTCCGGATCCAGCCCGGTCAGCACCCGTTCCGCCGTTGAGTGAGCCCCCACAGCAGGGAATCATCCCAGCCCCGCCGGATGTTGCAGAGGTTAGCCTGGCCTGAACGGGCCGGGCGTGAGCCATCCTTGGAGGACCTGACCATGTTGACGATGTATTCCACCCCGTGGTGCGGCTACTGCCACCGGCTGAAGTCGCAGCTCGACCGGGAGGGCATCGCGTACGAGGTGGTCGACATCGAGCAGGACACCGCGGCCGCGGAGTTCGTGATGGGTGTCAACGGCGGCAACCAGACCGTGCCGACGCTGCGCTTCGCCGACGGCAGCGCCCTGACCAACCCCTCGATCAACCAGGTCAAGCAGCACCTCGCCGCGCTTCCCGGCTGAGCTGACCGCACCCGACGAGCGGCCGTACCCTCCGGGGTGTGGCCGCTCGTCGTCGCTCAGCGTGCGCGGCGCCGCTCGGTGGTGGCGAGCATCTCGTCGTCGAGCGGCCGGCGGGGGCCCGGCACGCGGGCCGGGCCGGCGCCCGGCGGGGTGAGCCCACGGCCCCGCCAGAGGTACAGGCCGGCGGCCATGGTGATCACCCCCACCAGCGCGAACAGCAGCCGGTAGTCGAAGACGCCCACGAGCAGCGCACCGGCGCCGATGGAGGCCGCCTGCGGCCCGCTGACGAGCGCCCGCGACGCGGCGGTGACCCGGCCCAGCAGGCCCGGCGGCGTCCGCCGCTGGACGAGCGTGTGCAACCCCACCATGGTCAGCGGCAGCGAGACGCCGGCCAGCAGCAGCGCCACCACCCCGAGCCAGAGCCGGGGGTACGCCAGCGCCAGCGCGGCCGGGCCGAAGAACGTCACCCCGGCGGCCAGCGTGCCGAGTTCGCCCAGGCGGCGGACCACGGCGGCCGAGAACAGGCCACCGATCAGGCCACCGATCCCCTGCACCAGGACCAGCACGGCGACGAACGCGGCGTCGCGGCGCAGACCCTGATCGACGTACGCGAAGATCAGCGACTCGGTGAAGCCCATCACCAGCGAACCGAGCCCGTACCCGACGAGCGCCCGGCGCAGCGCCCGCTCGCGGGTCAGGTGGCGCAGCCCGGCGCCCAGCCCGGTCGGCCGGTGGCGGCCGGATCCCGGCGGCACGCCCTCGTCGACCCGGAGCAGCCCGACCACCGCCGCGGCGGTCAGGAAGCCGCCGATGGCCAGCGCCGCCAGCAGCCAGCCACCGACGGCGGCGTAGATGCCGGCCCCGGCGAGCGGTCCGATCAGCCGCAGCCCCTGCCGGACGGTCTGGAGCGCCCCGTTCGCGTCGCCCAGCAGATCGGGCGGGAGCAGTTGCCGGATCAGCCCGTTGAGCACGGCGGCCACGGTGATCGAGGACAGGCCGTAGAGGCCCGCGACCACGTAGATCACCCAGACGTCGTCCCGGTCCCGCACGGTGAACAGCGGGCCGAGCAGCACGGCGGCGGTCAGGTTGGCGGCGATGAAGAAGGGCCGGCGACGGTGGCGGTCGACCACCCAGCCCACCAGCGGGGCCAGCGCCATCGGCGCGATGACGGCGAAGACGGTCGCCCCGGCCATGCCGTCGGAGCCGGTCAGGTCCTTCACCCAGACGGCCGGCGCGAGCAGCAGGATGGACTCCGCCGCCATGCTCGCCACCATCGCGGCGAAGAGCAGGCGGAAGTCGGGGCGGCGCAGGACGGTGCGCATCGGTTCCCTCCGGCAGGGTGGCGCCCGCGGGCGCGTCGGGGGCGGGCGCTGGTGAAGGCGCTCTCCACAGTCCTCTTTTTGTCTCGTGACACGCCCTCGCCGGACCCGCCGACACCGGTCGCGCCGTCCATACTGGCCGTGGGGGGCGAATTCCATACAGTTACCGTCGCGTCTTGCGACGGTCGACGGGAAAGAGGACGCCGTGCCTCCTGCCTCACCAGGCCCGATTCTGCGCCGCCGCCGGCTCGGCAACGAGCTGCGTCGACTCCGCGAACACGCCGGTCTCACCGGTGACCAGGTCATCGACCGGATCGGTTGGGCCTCCGCGTCCAAGCTGTCGCGGTTGGAGAACGGCCGCAGCCGCCCCGATCCGGAGGACGTCGACGCGCTGCTGACGATCTACGGCGCCGACGACGAGCAGCGCGCCGAGCTGATCGGGATCACCCACGAGGCCGGCGACATGCGGGGGTGGATGCGCAAGTTCCCGGTGATGACCGAGCAGCAGCGCGCCTTCGCCGAGCTGGAGGCCGGTTGTGCGGAGATCTCCGAGTACAGCCCGGTGCTGGTGCCCGGGCTGTTGCAGACCCCCGGGTACGCCCGGCACCGGATCCTGTCCGCGGCGAAGGTGGCCGAGGAGGCCGGCGACCCGGATCCGGAGGACCCGGAGACCGAGGTGGGCGCCCGCCGATCCCGCCAGGCGCTGTTGGAGCACGTGACCCGCTACACGGCCGTGCTGGAGGAGACCGCGTTCGGCCGGCGGGCCGGGCCCCCGGAGGTGCTGCGTGAGCAGCTCGTCCACCTGTGCGAGCTGGCGCGGTTGCCGAACGTGGAGCTGCGGCTGCTGCTGCGGGACGCGCAGGTGGGCGACTGGTACCTTCCGCCGACCGCCTTCTCGGTCTATCGGTTCGCCGATCCCCTCGATCCGGAGACACTCGCCATCGAAAGTGGGTTCGGCGACGTCATGTCGACCGAGGTTAACACCCTAAATCGCTATAAAGTGGTGTTCGAGTGGCTATGCTCGTCGGCACTCTCCGCTTCGGACACCATCTCCTGGTTGATCGAAGCGACGGGACCGCTGACCGGCACGGCAGTCGAGTCCACCGTGGCGTCCGGGCCGGCAACGGCGCCGGCCCAGCGCCGCCCGGGCTCGGGGCGCCTCACGACGGAACGGTGATCCGCCACGGACACCGTCCGGCCCGGCGTCACTCGTTCCCATCGGAGCACCTCACCAGGAGCAGGAACACCATGAACGAAATCCGCAACAGCACGACCTCCGGGCAGCTCGCCCGCGCCGCCTGGCGCAAGAGCACCCGCAGCCAGACCTCGAACTGCGTGGAGGTCGCCCCGCTCGGCACCGGCGCGGCGACCATGGCGCTGCGCGACAGCAAGGACCCGGGCGGACCGATCCTGCTGTTCGACCGGGCCGGCTGGCTCGGCTTCCTCGCCGGGACGAAGAACGGCCAGTTCGACCTGGACTGATCCGGCGAGTGTTCCGGGGCCGTCGGCGTGACGCCGGCGGCCCCTCGCCCGTCCACCCCCGACAACCGTCCTGACCTGGCCTCCCCCGAACGGTCGAGCCCACACGTTTCACTTGCTGGGACGGCGTGCGGGCGTACGATGACGCCTGGAGTGACGTGGAAGTTCCACCGCGCATCCGTCCACTTCCGGGGGACACCATGCGGTTCCTGATCGTCCGCACCGAGATCCGAAGCGCCGCCGACGCCGACATCGCCGCCGCCTGGGCCGGCGGGGTCCGCCTGCGGGACGAGACAAGCGCGCCGGAGCCCCGCCGCCAGGTCGTCCACGCCGAGGACCGGGACGCGGCCCTCCTGCTCGCCCGGGCGCTGTCCGCCGTCGGGGCGGTACGCGCCGGCCGGCACCGGGTGAAGGTGCTGCCCATCGAGGATCCCGCCCCCGGCCAGCCGTACCGCTGGGACGGCGGATGACCGGCCGCTGACTCCGTCGTGGCCGGACCGGCTCCCCCGCCGTGCTCCACGCCCCACCCGGCCACGACGGCCCGTGATCCCGGCCCGGGACCGCCGCGGCAACGACGGTCCGGGCCGGGACCGCCTCCTCCTTGGTCGACTCCAGTTCGACGAAGTGGCGCGATCACCGAGCCTTCGATGCCGCCGCTTCCCCGACCTGGCGGTCCCCGCCCGTCGGCGTCCTCCCGGCAGCGCTTAGCGGAGGCCGTCCTCGCCCCGCACCTCGCGTCGGCGGCTGTCTCACATGGCCGCTGCGAGTTGCCAGATGCCCGTGGACGCCCCCGACCTCGCTCAACTCGCCACGAGCAAACGTGCCTCCAGCGCCCCCACACACCCATACCGTTCCACTCGCCGGCCGGGCGGGGCGTGAGTGGAACGGAATGGGTGTCTCCGGTGTGCGGGACCCTCCAAGTCGACGGATGGGTGGCGGCCGACCGGGTCGGGGCACGACGGCACCATGCGCGTGAGGCCGCACGGCAGCCGGGCAGACGTGCGGCGTGCGGTGGGTGAGAAGGTCAGCAGTGGCCGTCGAGCCAGCGGTGCACCAGGAACAGGGCGATCGACGACGGCGGCGGCAGGAGCAGGCGGTCCCCACCGTCCAGAGTCACCGGCTCACCGGCCAGGGCGGCGCCGATCTCCCGCCGGCTGAACCAGCGCGCGTGCGCGATCTCGGTCGGGTCGACCTCGATCGGCGCGTCGGCGTCGGCCCGGGCCAGGAAACCGAGCATCAACGAGCCGGGGAACGGCCATGCCTGGCTCGACACGTACCCGATCTCCTCGACCGCGACGCCGACCTCCTCACGGACCTCGCGCAGCACGGCGGCCTCGGCCGACTCGCCCGGCTCGACGTATCCGGCCAGGCAGGAGTAACGGCGCACGCCGGGGTTGCTCGGCCAGGCCGCGTTGTTACCGAGCAGGCAGCGGCCCTCCGGACC